>JBBRSH010000085.1:0-19923 GCA_038245555.1 Pyrinomonadales bacterium
GGGATGCCGGTGGCTGTTTCGATCTGGCGGAATGACATTCCGGCATCGCGGCGGGTGCGGACAAGGCAGATCGAGGAACGGGTTTCGTCGTCGATCTTTGGGGTAAATCGTGGGTCGAATATGAAACCGAGCAGGCCGCTCGCGAACCTTTTCACGCGGCAGCCTGGAGCGTTGGCGGCGGTCCATCGGGTCGGGCCGCTGCGGAGGCGGGTTTGTACGAGGTAGACGTCGGACGGATGGCGGGACTGTCGTCCGATCGCAAAAACGCTGTCGGCGGCCTCGCACAACACCCGCGACCGCTGCAGGTCCGATTCGCTAATATCGCGGCCCCAGCCGGGTTCGCGGCTGCCAAGGACGACGAGTATCGAGAGGCCCATCTCTCGCTTCAAGCGGCCGAGTTCCCGCAGGGCGATCATCATCTGGCGCACGCCGCCGCCATTGGTCCGCAAAGCCGCGAGGTCGTCGATAACGATCGTCCGGATGCCGAGCTTAGGGATGGTCACCCGCAGCCGCTCGATCAGCTTTTCGGGCGAGCTGATATTGTAGGGGCAGTCGATATACATATTCTCTGAGAATTTGTATGACGCGGCTTCGCCATTCTCAGCTCGGGTCGTGTACTTCGAGGCAAACTGATCCTCGGTCAGACGGAGATCGACGTACAACACCCGCTGACGCTTCGCCGTCATCTCAAATCCGTCGATCCGCCGGCCCCTCGCGATGGCGTCGGCGATCTCAACCGCCAAAACGCTCTTGCCAACGCCGGTCGGCCCAAAAAGCAAAGCCATCTCGCCCTCGGTCCAGAATGCGTCGAACAGCTTCGCCGGTGGCGTGCGATGTTGCACGGCAATGACACACTCGTTTACTTTCTTGGGCAACGATGCAGTCTCGTTTACTGCACTACTTTTTGATATTCCACCGTCTAACATATGATCCTCCTGCTTTGTGAACTCCGTGTCTTAAACTTTGTGATCTCTGTGTTAAGAGGCTTTATTAAACACGGAGAGCACAGAGTTATAAGACACAATGGTCACTAAGAAATTTCAAACCTTTAGGCCAACGGCCCCGATCAAGAATTGGTTGACAAATACAACATACGCACGCATAATTCTACTGTACATTGTAGCAACTGCACAGTGTAGCGTATATGAAAATTATTGAATGTCAACAGTTTTTTTGTTCAAACCTCGCCGAACGCGGGCTAAAAATAGCTGTAACTTGTTTGATGTCAGAGGATTACGGCGTTCGGCGGTAATCTCGAACGTTCGCCGAACGGTGAGGGCATTTGGATCTTTGAAAATTTAACGACGAAGGCCGTTTTGGTTGGATCAGGTCAACTGGTGCTGTAAAAAAAGTCCCTGAAAAGGGACAGATGCAATAGCGTCGGGAGAATCCCGGCGAGAAGTGGAAAACAGCCCTTCGACCCTGAAATGGTCCCATTAAACTGTTGAAAATATGACCCTTACAGGGTCGGGATTTGTATGCACGACAGTACCCGGGCGTTTCACACCCGGCTATTGCATTTGTCGCCTTCAGCGACTTAAGGCTTTTGGTACAGTTTCTTGTTCAATTAGCGGAGGCCCATTCCGAACTGCTCGGTGCCGAAGGCGCCTATTCCATTCAGGCGGAAGCTGAAGGCGAAGCGGTTTTCGCGGCGGACTCCGACGTTGAAGGTGTAGTACTGGAGGGCGAGCGAGCAGCAGTCGTAGGCGTAGCCGAGGGTGAAAAGGGAACTGACGAGCGGCGACTGATGGGCGGCGCGGCGATTTTCGAGGTCGAAGAGGAGCGAGGTGCCGCCGTACCAGCCTTTGTCGCGGTTGCCGAGCATGACCGCGGGGCTCCATTGCGAGCCTCGCAGCGTGCCGGCCTCTTTGCCGGCCGAATCGGCGTACTGGGCGAGCGACGGGATCAGCGTGACCGCCCGCGTGTAGTAGAACGTTTGATAGAGCTTGAGCAGCGACGTGTCGTAGGCGATGCTCGTCGAGATCGAACGAAGAGAGGCGTCGTCGGTGCCGATGTCCATTCGCGTATTTACGTAGACCGTTCTTTGTGGGCGGTAGGTCGCGTCGATGTTGATCGGCGAGAACCGCCGCGGCACACCGCCGAACGTGTAAAAGCTGAGTGCCGTGATCGGTTCGATCTGATTTCGCCGGCCGGCGACCAGGGCACCGCCGAACGTCTTGTCAAAAAAGTATTTGGCACGTGCGGTTACGGTAAATATCTCGTACGGCTGGACCGAGGTCGAGTCCTTTTTGGCGGTCGCCTCGGCTTCATCGGCGGTTTTCTTTTCCTCGGCATCGTGCTCAAACTTTGCCCGTCCGCGCAGCCGCGTTTGGGCCTCTTTGGTAACGGCCTGGCCGTAGCGGCGAGTGTAAAAACGGTTGGTTACGCCCACTTCGATCTCGTTCGTGTTCGTTACCGTGTCGATGTAATCGAAGCGGATGATCCGGTTAAAATTGTCGACGCCTTTGACTATCCGGTAGGTCGCGAACGGTTCGATCACATGGCGAAATTTGAACGTTTTGTCGGCGGCATAAAAGTTCTTTGCCAAAGCCACCGGCCGGACGTCGAACTCGAATTGGCCATATCGCCGGATAAGGTCACGGCCGACGACGCGTCGCATGTCGTCAAAAGAGTCCGAGTAATAGGTGACGCGGGCGGCTCCCGTCGCGGTGAAGTTGAAGTATTTCGTATGAAACGGAACGGTCAATTCGGGATAAATATCGAAACGCTGGCCAAGTGTCGGCGAGATAACCGGATCGCTTCCGGTCTGGCTACGGTAAAGTGCGACGTCGTCGACCTCTTCGCGTCGGGAAACGCCTTCGAGGGCAGTTTTGAACGAGAAATATACGCCGTCGAGAAACGACAGCATCGACGGCCGCTTTTCAAAGCTGATGCTTGGCAGATTTCGCGTCTTGACCCGTACGTTCGGGATTGAGATCACCTGCGACCGGGCGAGCAGGTCGAGCGTGTAATCGTTCCAGCTCTTGTTTACAAAAACCTGCGAAACCTCGATCGGCGAAATGATCTGCTGGACGCCTTCGGAAAAAGCTTGTCGAAAGGCAAGGCTCGAGGTCAGGCGAACATCCGCCGAGGCGGTAAACCCATTGGGAAAATAATGAACTCCGTCAGCATAGACAAACGACCCGCCCTCGTCCGGGTGATCGGCGTCAGCTTTATGCCCAAGGATCCGGTCTTTGACGGCAAAGAATCCGAAATTGAAGTACGACCGCGAATTCGCACGGGTCCGAAGGTCGAGGCCATAGCCGACGCCCCGCGAAGTATAAAGGTCGCCGCGGAATGTGACATCCGCGGAATCGCCCAGCGTCTTATAGTAGGCCGTCAGAAGACGGAACCCTTTGTTTCCCGAATAGGCAAACGACGGCGTCAGGAATCCCGAGCTGCGGTCCTTTTGCTTTATCGGGATCGACACATAGGGAAGGACGAGGATAGGCACATTTTTTACGCGAAATTTCGCATTTCGGAGCTTGATCTTGTCCTTGATGCTGATCCGGGCCTTGGCGGCCGTAAAGCTCCACTTCGGAACGGCGTCTTCGCAGGCGGTGAAGGTGCCGTTGGTGACCACGATCTCGGTGAGTGAGGTCCGATCGACGCGGTCGGCCCTAAAGTAGATGATGTTGCCGTCGTTGGTTTGGTTGGTAAATCCGGTCGAGTCCTCAAAATAGCCGAGCTTGGTCTTGTAGTTCCAAACGCCCTTGGCTCCCGTGATCCGCTCGTCATCGCTCTGGTCAAACACGACGCTGCCCGTAAGCACCATTTTACTGTCGGCCTCGTAAATGGTGACCTTGTCCGCCTGTAGGCGGTAGATTCCGAGATGAACATCGACGTTGCCTTCGTGAACAACGATCCGCTTGCCGCTTTCACCTTCGACGGTGTTCTTGTCGGAATAAACGACGACCTCGCCGTTGCCGCCTTCCTGCTCGAAGCTGGTTTTCTTGGTCTTCGGAGCGGCCACGCGTTGTTCGGCAGACACGGGATTGATGTTCGGCGTGTCGGTGATGGGATTAGCGACTTGCCGCTCGACGGGGTTCGTTTGCTGGGCTACCACCCAGGCGGTCACACAAAACACGAACAAAATAGCTGTAAGAGGTTTGGGGAACCGCATTGGATAACTAAGTAAGTAATTGATGCTAACACGAACGGAGAGAAAGAATAAAGCCTTGTGCTAGACTAAGTTTCAGACAAATTTCGTGGCTGAAAATACCAAACAAAACGTACTGGTCGTCGAAGACGAGGAGTTGATGCGAGCGATCCTCCGCCAACTGCTCGAGCAGGCCGGTTACGGCGTTATAACCGCCGACAGTGCCGAATCGGCGATCGAGGCGTTTAGCTCGGGTGATATCGCCGTCACTCTTACAGATATCAAAATGCCCGGCCGTGACGGTATCGCGTTGCTTGATCAGATCAAGGTCATCGATTCTGAGGCGGTCGTGATCATCATGACGGCGTATTCCTCGGTAGACTCGGCCATCGCGGCGCTTCGGAAGGGGGCTTATGACTACATCACAAAGCCATTTGTAAACGACGACCTCCTCCAAACGGTAAAGAATGCCGCAACCCAGCGGCAACTATTTCACGAAAATCGGTACCTGAAACGCGAACTGAAGCGCCACTACGGATTCACTGAGATCATCGGCAAAAGCGAGTCTCTGCGACAGGTTTTTGGCCTGGTGGATAAGGTGGCTGCGACGAATGCTAATGTCCTAATCCAGGGCGAAAGCGGCACCGGAAAAGAGTTGATCGCCCGCGCCCTGCATTTCAACAGTAGCCGCGCCGACAAGCCTTTCCTGGCGATAAATTGCGGTGCATTGCCGGAATCGCTGCTCGAAAGCGAGCTTTTTGGTCATGTAAAAGGTGCTTTTACCGGAGCGGTTGCGGACAAAAAGGGTCATTTTCGCTCTGCGGCGGGCGGAACCCTTTTCCTTGACGAGATCGGCGAAATGCCGCAACCGCTGCAGGTCAAGCTGTTGAGGGCCCTGCAGGAACACGAGGTTACACCGGTCGGTTCGAGTGCGAGCGAGAAATTCGACGCACGTATCCTCGCCGCTACAAATAAGGACCTTGCTCACGAGGTCGCCGAGGGACGTTTTCGCGAGGACCTTTATTACCGGCTAAATGTGATCGAGATCACGCTTCCACCGCTCCGGGACCGGCGCGACGACATTCCGCTGCTGATCAAACATTTCGCCGTACGTGCCGCGCAGGCGCAGAATGCAGCCGAGTCTTCAGTTTCGAACGAAGCAATGTCGATCCTTGGTAACTACGACTGGCCCGGCAATATCCGCGAACTCGAGAACGTGATCGAACGCGCGGTGATCCTTAGTTCCGGCGAAATTCTTGCTGACAGCCTGCCGCAAAAACTTCGGAAACAGGCCTCTGGCGGCACCGGCCGGCGGGCATCTATTCATCCGACGCTCGAGGATGTCGAGCGAAACTACATACTTGAGACTCTTGGATCGGTTTCGGATGACAAGGTGCAGGCGGCTGAGATACTTGGCATTGATCTTTCAACCCTGTACCGAAAATTGAAGAGGTATGTGGAAGATTGAAAGGCTATTTTGCATTGGCCTCGAGCACAAAGTAGTTGGTGCCTTCGATGCGGACAATGTGGCCTTCGTTGAAAGGCTCTTGGAAAAAGGCGTTTGCTGCGTACGACATGCCCTTTAATGTATCGTCACCGCTCATTTCGCCGTATGCAATGAGGTCGTCGGGAAACCAGGTTTCGTTTTGGATGGTAACGGCCTCCGGTTGCCGGTATTTTTCGGCATCCGCGACGAGCTTGTCGCAGTTGATCGTTGAAAACCGGAGCACAGCGATCAGCTTTTTGTGAGAAGCGGTTTCTTTCCAGACGATGTCTTCCGCTTCGTAGGGGACATTGACGAGGACGCCCAGTTCCTCGACGTTGGTTTTTGGTGTGTTCGGGTTCTCGTTGTTGTTTGTTTGAACGTTCGCAGCCTCCCGAGAATTACTCTTTTCGCCTCGTCCGCCGCAACCAGCGAAGGACAGCGTAAGCAAAAAAAGGGCGAGTAAAACGTATGATCGGCGAGGCTTCATTGGCTAATTGTAGGCGGAAGCTATCTTAATTTGCAATTTTTGTAACCGGAATGTGAGCCGGATAAAGAATCTGGTCGTTAATTTAAAACGTAAAGATTATTGATAAGCACGACAAAATAAGCGAGTCAGGATCCGGCCCTTTGCGGATTCTGCAAATTTGTTCTGCCGCTTCGGTTGGAGGCGGCGAGCGCCATCTGGCCGATCTCTCCAACAGTCTCTCGAGCGGGGGAAATGAGGTATTCGTCGCGTTGCGTCCAGGGTCGCCGGTGCGAAAGGAACTGACAGAGATTCCCGACGAGAATTTTGAGTTTGTCTCGATGCGAGGCGCAGCGGATGTTAGAAGCGCGGTCAAGATCGGCCGATTCGCCGAGCGGATCGGGGCAGATATTATTCACGCACACGTTGCACGCGACTATCCCATCGCAGCCGCAGCATCGCGGCTATCGGGGATACGCTACGTGATCACGCGGCACGTTCTGTTTCCCTTAAAAATACTTCACAAGATCGTGTTGAGCGGTGTCTCGGGCGTGATCGCGCCATCACATTCTGTCTACGTTTCGCTTTTCCAGTCGGGCATTTTTCAGTCAAAGTTGATCGGAATGATCGAGCACGGCATAGACAGCCGGCGGTTTACATCGGTTACTCGCGAGCAGCATCATCGTTTCACAGTCGGGATCATCGGAACGCTTACGAAAAACAAGGGGCAGGACCTTTTCTTGCGAGCCGCTCGACTTGCGGTCGACGCGGATCCAAGTTTGCGATTTGTGATCGAGGGACAGGATGCGTCGCGGAAAGGTGGTTTCCGTAAAAAGCTGGTGCAGATGATCGCGGAGCTTGGATTGGAAGAGTTTGTCAGATTTACCGGCCCGTCCGAGGATATCGCGAAGTTTCTCTCAACCCTCGACATTCTTGTTTCTGCTTCACGGTCCGAGTCGTTCGGCCTGGTCATCGTCGAGGCGATGATGTCAAGATTGCCTGTTATTGCCACCAGCAGCGAAGGGGCGATGGAGATCATCGACAATGGCGAGACCGGAATTCTCGTTCCTATCGGAGATCATGCCGAGATGGCTCGAGCCATACTTGATCTTGCTGCCGATCGTTCGCTGCGGGACCGGCTGGCGTCTAACGGACAAACAGAAGCCGTAAAAAAATACTCGCTGGAAAGAATGGTGAACGAGACGGAGGGTTTTTATCGAGACGTTCTGGCGGCTCGCAGAACCTGAGATGTCATAACGATATGACCAGCGGTCAAAGGAAAGCGGGAAACTCCGTGCTAAGATACTCCCGAACCGAACTAAAGTAATCAAACAAAGTGTAAACGCGACACATCCGTTGAACCATATATGAAATCATCGAGAGGTGCTGTTTGGTATGCGTTGATCGTGCTCTTTGCGATCAACACGTTGAACTTTTTTGACCGGCAGATCCTCGGGGCGATCGGAGAGCCGATACGTAAGGAATTTGGCTTTGACGATTCGTCACTGGGATTGCTGGGCACGGCGTTTACACTCCTTTATGCCGTTGTCGGCGTCCCACTGGGCAGTCTGGCCGACAAATTCGGACGCAGACGCATTTTGTCAGGTGGAGTATTTGTCTGGAGTTTACTGACCGCCGGGACCGGACTTGCCCAGAACTTCGGTCAGATGTTCGCTATGCGTTTGGGAGTTGGCGTCGGCGAAGCTTCTTGTGCTCCTGCCGCCAACTCGTTGATCGGCGATCTCTTTCCAGCCAACTGGCGGGCGAAGGCACTTGCGATCTTCATGCTTGGCGTTCCCGTCGGCTTGGCTCTAAGTTTTGCGATCAGCGGCTCGGTTGCAAAGCAATATGGCTGGCGTGCCGCGTTCTTTGTCGCCGGGATCCCTGGCATTCTGTGTGCAATAGCGGTGCTGTTTGTTCGCGAGCCCGAACGCGGCGCCACAGAAACTTACAACATCGGGAGCCGGAAACGCGACGGTTCAGCATATCTCAATATCCTAAAGACGCCGACAATGCTGTGGATCATCATCTCCGGTGCTGTCTTCAATTTCAACGCGTATGCCGTCGCCACCTTTATCACGCCTTATCTGATGCGGTTTCACGAGCTTGATATTCAGCAGGCAAATTTTGTTTCGACTATTGTCTATGGAGTGATGGGCGGGGCCGGATTATTGATCGGCGGTGCGATCGGAGACGCCGTTGTCAAACGTCGAAAGAACGGTCGGATGCTTGTCGGAGGGACGGCAATGTTGCTCACCATACCGCTGGTCTATTTCGCCCTGCAAATGCCAAAGGGCGATACAACGGCGTTTCTCATCCTAATGGGCAGTGCCTCGGCTCTTTGGTACTTCTATTATTCGACCGTATATTCGACGATCCAGGATGTGACCGAGCCTGCGTCCCGTGGGACGGCAATGGCCGTATATTTTTTCGCAATGTATGTACTGGGAGCGTCGTTTGGGCCTTACGGCACCGGGCTGTTGAGCGATTTCTTTACAAAACGAGCAGCACAGGCCGCGGGAATTACGGAATATACACAGACGGCTCTCGAACCGTTTCGCGGCGAGGGGCTCCACTCGGCGATGTATGTCGTACCGATCCTTGGCGTAATTGTGGCACTGGTCCTCTTTGCCGCTTCGCGAACCGTATCGAAAGACATCGAGCGATTGCAGACATGGATGCAAGAGTCGGCGACGGATAATTTATGATAAACTTTTCCTAATATATCCATAACTTATGACGCTTGAAGCACAAGAATCAGTCACGCCGGCTCGGGCCGAAAAGGAATGCTGGGAAGAAGGAACGCTCTCCAAAGTGCTCGATAAGACGCCTGAACGCAAGGCATCTTTTGAAGGCGTTTCTCTGGAACCGGTCGAGCGTCTATATACCGATGCTGACGCCGAAAATATCAGCGAAATTGGTTTCCCGGGCGAGTTTCCGTATAAACGCGGCATTCACCCGACGGGCTACCGCGGCAAGCTTTGGACAATGCGGCAGTTCGCGGGTTTCTCGTCGCCCGAGGAAACAAACCGGCGGTTCAAGTATCTGATGGAGCAGGGGCAAACGGGCTTGAGCGTGGCGTATGATCTGCCGGCCTTGATGGGGCTTGATTGCGATTCGCCGCTGTCCGAGGGCGAGGTCGGCAAATGCGGTGTTGCGGTTTCGTCGCTGGCGGATTTTGAGGTTCTCTTTGACGGCATCCCGCTGGACGAGGTGACTGTCTCGCAGACGATCAACGCTCCGGCGCCGATATTCCTGGCGATGTATCTTGTTGTTGCCGAGAAACAAAAGGCCGATTTCCGAAAGATCTCCGGAACGCTGCAAAACGATATTCTGAAGGAATACATTGCCCAAAAAGAATGGATCTACCCGATCAAACCGGCGATGAAGCTGGTTATCGACACGTTTGAATACACTGTCAAACACGTCCCGAAATACAATCCGATCTCCGTGTCCGGATATCATATTCGCGAAGCTGGTGCGACGGCGTTGCAGGAGCTGGCGTTTACGCTCCGCGACGGCGTCGAGTATGTTCAGTACGGAGTCGACCGGGGAATGGACGTTGACGATTTTGTCCCGCGTATCTCGTTCTTTTTTAACGCTCACAACGATTTTTTCGAAGAGATCGCCAAGTATCGTGCAGCCCGCGTCGTCTGGGCAAATACGATGAAGGAGCGGTTTGGTGCGAAAAATCCGCGGACGATGCAGATGCGCTTCCACACGCAGACTGCCGGAGTTTCGCTTACCGTCCAACAGCCGCTGAACAATATTGCCCGCGTCGCGATCCAAGCTCTTGCCGGCGTGCTCGGCGGAACGCAGTCGCTGCACACTGATTCTTATGACGAAGCTCTCGCTCTGCCAACCGACGAGGCGGCGCTGATCGCCCTTCGAACGCAGCAGATAATCGCAGAGGAAACGGGTGTAGCCAACACGGTCGATCCGCTCGGCGGCAGCTATTATGTCGAGTCTTTGACCCAAAAGATGATCGATGGATGTCTCGATTATTTTGCCAAGATTGACGGTTTCGGCGGAATGGTCGAGGCGGTCGAGGCTGGATTCCCGCAGCGAGAGATCCAGGAGTCAGCCTATCAATATCAAAAGGCAGTCGAACGCAAAGAGCAGACGATTGTCGGCGTCAACAAGTACTCGATGGACGAGAGCGGCACCATTCAAAATATCCTCCAGATCCAGGAAGGCATCCGCGATCATCAGCTTCTCCGGATGGAACACGTCAAATCCATTCGCGACGCCGGAGCCGTCTCCAACTCGCTCGAAAAACTAAAACAAGCCGCCAAATCAGACGAAAACACAATGCCCTCAATAATCGAAGCCGTCGCCGCCTACGCCACCGTCGAAGAGATCTGCGTCGCCCTCCGCGACGTCTACGGCATCTACGAGGAACCGGCGTTTTAGCGTTAGCTTGAGTTTCAAGGAGCATCGCTCGTCCTTCTGGTGCTACACATTTATGAGCCATTATATTGCTGAGAATCCATGGTTCGTGATTGTAATCATACTATTGGGAGTTGCTCTTTTGTTTGCTGTGGTGGTTTCGACCGTATTACGCCACGGACAATTGGGGATTAATTTAACCCCAGTTCGATGTCCAGAATGTGGAGTCGAGCTACCAACCATTCGAATACCTACTAGTTTTCGACAGTCGTTATGGGGCGGATGGACTTGCCAAGAGTGTAGAGCTGAACTCGATAAATGGGCAAAACTTGTCGCGTAGAAGCATGGAGAGAAGGTCCGCATCGGTGGTTCCTCCGCCGAGATCTCTTTGTCCCACCCAGAGAGCCTCGTCTCCCGAGACGATTTATTACGGCGATGATCTCAGGGATTCGCCGGTTGTAACTTAGGATAACAGTACGGGTAGAGACGCTTACGAAAGGGTGCAGGCGCTTGAAAAGAGTAAAGGGCGAACCGGGTTAGGCGGCCTTGCATCCAATACAAAATGAGCGTTAATAAATATTTGTATTCCGTTTCTATGGCGATCGTTTTTGTGTTTGCCATCGGATTTGCCGTTCGATCGGCCGAACCGCTTGCGGTTGCGGCGTATTCGCCCGCATCCAAGCCGGACTGTTCCGACGGGTGGCGGATCACGGGGTATTACACGCCGGTCGAGACCGACTTTACCAGCGGGCCGACTCGTGAGATCGAGATCGTGGGAGTTGGGAAAGAAAGTTTTAACGCCGAGTTCCTCAAAACGGTTTTCGATGACGGCGAGGGATTTGGCGAGGGTTGGGGCAAGACTCGTTTAGGATGGTACCTGGGTGAATATCGTGGCCACTGGCACAAGTCGGATGCTCCGCTTGATGCTAACGACAAGCCGCTCGAAGCTGACACGGTTGCGGTAGATCGCAAGTATATTCCCGCTGGCAGTCTGGTAACCATTCCGGATCTTCCCGGTGATCTTGGCAAACTTGAATTCAAAAGCAACGATGTCGGCGTATCGGTCCACGGTAAGCATGTCGATGTCTACACGGGCGAAGGCCGGACAGCACGTCGAAAAATGTACCGCTTTACATACGAAGAAGAGGACAAGGGGCTGACGCGAGTTTGTTTCACGGCGTCGGCATCGCCTCGTCTGTCGCCATCCCCACCGGCGAAGTGATCGGATGAAACCTCTGATATAATTAGTGTAATTTCCCGTTTAGAATGCGCGACACGTTATCGATCGTTAATACCCCCGTCGTAAAAGCGGTCAATCCGGACATTGTGCTTGGCCAAGAAGGCGAGGCGCTCGCCGCCGAGTACCTGCGAAGCCTGGGGTTTCGAATGGTCGTCGCAAATTTTAAGGTCCCGGTCGGCCGCAATCGAAAGGGCGTTCAGGTCACGGGAGAGATCGACTTAATTTCGATCGAAGGCGACACCCTCTGCTTTATCGAGGTCAAGACGAGGCGATCCGAAGATTTTGCACCAGTTATCACAGCGGTCGATATCCGCAAGCAGCGTCAGATCACGCGGACAGCGAAGGTCTATCGGAAGATATTCAACATTCGCGGCGTGCAGTCGCGGTACGATGTCGTCACGGTCCTGATGCCAAAAAACGCCGAACCTGAAATAAGACTCACCAGGTCCTATTGGTTTGAAAGCAAATTCAAGAAGAATTCGTGGAGCCAGAATTTCTGGAGCGACTTCGATTGAAGGTGCAAAACTTATCGCTTGCTTCGTGGCTGTTTGGAATCGGTCAAAATCACAAAATCCCCAATATCGGTATCTTTGGCCTTGTCAAAGGTCTTGAAATTGTCTTCGTAACGCACTGTGACGACCAGGACCTTTGTTTTGGGCCGGTATTTGAGAAGGTGCTCGACTGTCCCCAAACGGCTTTCGGTGTGGAATCCTCCGTTGAGATGGACGACGAGCGATCCCTTGTTTGTTTTCAGGTAATTTGCGACCGAGTTGCTCATTCCGGCATCCCAAAGCGATTGCGATGCAAGGATCTTGTCAATACCCATTTGAGCCTCCGGGCTTGGGCCCATTAGCGCCTTAAATTTCTTCGCATAAGTTTCCGAAGGCTCGGCGTAGGGTAGCGGAGGTAACCAAGCTTTGGCTTCCTTGGTTAGTCCCTTCAGCGTGTCCCTTCCTCCACGCGAGACCATATTTACATAACGGCGAGGAGCATTTGCCGCAATGACTGTCAGGTTCTTTTCCTTCGCGAGTTCGAGCAGAGGGCGGTAATCGGTCTTGTAATTGCCCCAAGGCCTTGATGACGCGAGGAATTGAGATTCAGTTATTTGGCCGCTGAGATATTCGTTTACAACTACCTGAACATCCCGCTCGAACATCTCCATAGACAATGCGATCTTCCTGCGGGCTGAGTAGTTGGCAACGGCTTGTTTAAAGATCTCAAATTCCAGCGAGTGGCCGACCGAATCGTCGTGCTGTTCTCCGAGAAAAATGACATCAGTGTTTTCGAGAGCTTTAACGATCGCGGCGATGCTCGACGGATTTCCTTTCGAGTCGAAAACGCGATAAGTATCTTCGGATGCGGTCGTTTGTGCTAGAGCCGATAGAGCAAACATGAGAATCGTTAGTAATATTAAGGCTGGAGTTTTCATTTTGTTATGTGTTACGTAGATCAAATCGCGTCATTCGCCACATATTATCTGTGCAGCCAAAAGCGGCAATGTTAGTTCATGATGGCCGGTGATCGCGAATCCTCGTCCAGCTCCGTTTGCCACCGGGCGGCGAACCACGTTTGTGAGCGGTCGGTACTGCTGGATGAAATCGAAATTTGCGGTCGTTATATCTCGGAGTTCGGAGCCTAGATTTCTCACAACGGTTACTGCCTTTAGAAAGATCTCCGGCATTGTAACTGCCGAGCCATAATTTAAGTAAACTCCGCCGCCATCCATTTCCTTTACGAGCGAGCAAAAAAGGCGAAAATCAGTATGCGAAGTTGCTCCGAGAGCTGCTCCGTCCGCCGACGAGTGAAAATGTCCAATATCCGCTCCAATTGTCAGGTGTGCGGTGACCGGAACTCTCTTTTCATAAGCCATGCATAGCAGCGACTTTTCGCGATTCTGCGGCCGAAGCATATCGAGTTCAGCACCCATTGCTTCACCAAGCCCGATCCCTTCCACGATACCGCGTTTGGCAGCGGAATTTAGAATTTCTCCGGTTTCGTGAGCGGCGCCAAAATCACCTTTTCCAAGCGTTGCGTCTACGTCTTCGCTAGTAAATCCAACGAGGGCGATCTCGGTGTCATGAACTAAAACGGAGCCGTTTGACGCTATTGCCGAGACAAATCCACGCTCCATCAGATCAATTATCAGCGGTGCGAGGCCGGTCTTTACTACGTGCCCGCCGATTCCCCAGATCACTGGTTTCCCCAGTGCTTTAGCCCGCCGAATAGCCGTGGCAACCGCCCGGAGTGATTTGACGGCCAATACATTCGGCAGTTTACCGAGAAAATCGGTCACCGAATCGTTCTCATCGATCGGCGACGCAAAATCCGCGACGGTTACCTTGCTCGGACGCGAACCGAGTTCGTAGGTCGTGATCTTGGAAAGGTCGATCGGCTCGAGGTTTGCGTAAACGGACATATTCGGGCGTTAGGGCTTTTCCAAAATCATAGCACAGCGATCAAAAAAAGCGATTTCCTGCCGCCGTTCGATGGTGTGACGTTATTTTTGTGAGCTCTGCGTCTTATGCTCTGCGGCCTTTGTGTTTAGCGGCTTCCAAACACAGAGAACACAAAGAGAAAATACAAAGATCGCTAAGATTTTCAAACTGATCCCTGCCCGCCGTCTGTATCAATGCTTTTCGGCAAGAAACGCGTCGAGAGCGATGGCGTTGTAATATTCGACCGGGACCAGATCATCCGTGAGAGCTGTCGTTGTGACTGGAATGCTTTCGGTGTAAAGGTGGCTCAGAAGCGATTTGATCTCCGGGTCGTCGCTTGTAAAGTTTGGTTGATCTGCCGAAGGCGTTGCCACGATAATCACGTTCTGCAGATGTTCATCGGAATATTCGCTATTGACCTTGAAGGCCATTACGTTCGGAAACACTGATCTGTATGTCGCCAACTCGGCTTGAAGAAACCGGCTTGCGGTACCACGAATGGCCGACCCGAGATTGAATATCATCACTCCGTCGTCCTTAAGCGTTCGCCGCATTTGGCGGACGGCTTCGACCGTGGTCAGTTGGTAGGGAACTGAAAACAGCGATCCGGACGCATCCATCATTACAACATCGTATTTCGAACTTTCAGATCGATTTAGAAGAGTTCGGCCGTCCTCGTGGATAATGTTCAGTCTTGAATCGTCACTAAGACGAAAATACTTTCGAGCGATCGCGGTCATGCCGGGATCGATCTCGGCAACGTCGATAGCAGCGTCCTCGTATCTTCTCAAGAATTCCTTTGGAACCGAGTATCCCGCTCCACCGATGACCAACACATTCCGAAAATCCGGTACGAAGTGTCTCGCTAGATGGTAATAGCGGCTGTAGTCAAAGGCGAGATCATCGCTATCAAGCAGCATTGCCGACTGAATAAAGTACGGGTCGGTCGCTATTGCTACGATCCGCTTGCCAGAATGCGGTTCGACGGTTTTGAAAACACGAACGCGGCTGTATTCGGTGTCTATGTCCGACAGGCCATTTGCCTCATGGAGCATATACGAACTCGCCTCGCTCGAAACGATCGAAAGGATATACATCAGGAAAACGGCGATCGTCGTCCTGGACAGGGCAAGCGGTGCCAGAAGTACGGAAACGCCGATCAAACAGGCGGCGATCAGATAGAGCGTCCGTACACTGCCGACAAAAGGGATCAGAAAAAATCCGGCGCCAAAGGTGCCGGCGATGCTTCCGATCGTGGACAGTGCGTATAGCCTGCCGACGGTCTTGCCGCTATCGGCGAGGGATGACATCCGCAGTTTGACGGCATACGGCGTAACGAAACCAAGGCAAGTGCTTGCCGGCGCAAACAGGATGAGGGAAGCGATCACCGAGCGAAGTTCCACTCCAACTGGTGCAGATGCAACAAATGAGAGGACGATCTCCTTAACGAGTACGGTCACTGAGATCAGGCCGCCGGCAATGAATATGACGGACGCCAAGATTCGAACATCCGGCCGTCTATCAGCCATTCGGCCGCCGAGCCAATACCCGAGGCTGAGGCTTGCCAGGATAACGCCGATCAGGCTGGTCCACACATAAGTCGACGCCCCGATAAATGGAGCGAGAATGCGGGACCCAATGATCTCATACGCCATTACGAGCGCTCCACAGGCAAAGACCGCGAGGTCGAGGGCGTGCCGACCAAGTCTCGATTCGACCGCAAAGTTTTCTTCCAGCTCGCTCATTTGAAGCTAATTGGCAAGAGGATTTGTGAAAAGCCCACAAAGTCGCTGAAAGCGACAAATGCAATAGCCGGGTGTGAAACGCCCGGTGACGTGCCTATCATAACTGCTGACCCTGTAAGGGTCGCACTAAACAGTTGAAAGTGCGACCCCTACAGGGTCAGTGATCTCCGCTTAACGGGTCGTGGGGTTTCGCTCGTCTGACCTCGCTCCACCCGACGCTATTTCATTTTTCCCCTTCGGGGAACACGGGTTCGACTTTTCTAACAGCCTCTTTTCCTGAGGCCATCGACTGCTTGTCGTGGTATTCGATCAGTCGGTTACGCTATGGCCGTTTTTTTTTCGCCCTCGGCGTAGACGAACGTCAGCCAGTTTGCTCCGAACGGGGCATCCCTCTCAGCCCTGATGATCTTAAAGAACTCCGTCTGCAAACGTTCGGTCATCTCGCCGCGCTTTCCGGATCCAACGGTGATCTTATCTACCGAGCGGATCGGTGTGATCTCGGCGGCGGTTCCGGTGAAGAACAGTTCGTCGGCGAGGTACAGAGCAGCCCGTTGAATAGCGGCCTCAACCACCTCGATTCCCATTTCTCTGGCGATCTGAATGACAGAATCTCGAGTTATCCCCGGCAGGATCGACGCTCCGAGCGGAGGCGTAATAAGCTTGCCGCCATTTACGAGAAAGATATTCTCGCCCGAGCCTTCCGATACATAGCCACGATCGTCCAGTGCAATGCCCTCCGTATACCCGCCGAGCCTGGCCTCCATTTTTATGAGCTGCGAATTCATATAATTCGCACCCGCCTTTGCCATCGCCGGCATCGAATTTGGCGTGATCCGCGTCCAGCTCGAGACGCATACATCAATCCCGCTTTCGAGTGCCTCTTCGCCGAGGTACTTACCCCATTGCCACATCGCGATGTAGGATTCGATCGGGTTGAGGAGCGGATAGACGCCGAACGCCGGATTTTCCTCATCAAGCCCGCGAAAGATAAGCGGCCGGATGTAACACTCGTCGAGCCCGCTCACCTTGATCAGGTCAACCGCAGCCTGGCAAAACTGATCGCGGGTAAACTCCGAGTCCATGCGATAGATCTTCGCCGAGTTTACCAGCCTCTGCATGTGCTCGGTCAGGCGATAGACAGCCGGTCCACGCGTCGAATTGTAACAGCGGATACCTTCAAAGACACTGGAGCCATAGTTAACGACATGGGACATCACGTGTATCCGTGCATCGTCCCAATTAATTACCTCTCCGTTCTTCCAAACCTTCGGTGATATTTTCATCGTACTGACATCATTAGCCATAAATATTAGGATCTCCTAAATGTCTAAGATCAAAACGTTCTTCGTTCTAAAAACGACGATCTTTAATTTGTGGGCATTTCTAAATAAGGTGATCTCGATCGGTAACCTACAGGATATTATAACCAAAAATCCTTGGCAACTATAACGCCTGATTATGACGCCATAAGCGATGGTAATTTTGAAAGGCATTCCACCGAGCTTCGCCCAACTCAGCCACCTCGCTTACGCTTTGCTTATCAACAAAGAGACGTTACCTCGGTTCGCGGAAATCGGGCTGGTCGACGTATTTCTCACCGGAGCACGTCGCGATTCGTCTTGAGTTCGGATTTATGCGGCGACTTCAACGTAGGAGGAATAGCTGTTTGGCTCCGGCACTTTATAGCCCTCTAACCGCAAGCCCTCCAAATGAAACTCGATCGCCTCTTGGATATTGCTCTCGACTTCCTCTCTGGTTTTTCCCGTAGCCCCACAGCCGGGCACATCAGGTGAAAAGGCCGAATAGCCTGTTTCTGTTTTTTCGACGATTGTTAGGTATTTCTTCATTACTTCAGGCCTGCCTGTTTGAGAATGTTGTTCAGTGTTCCCGGGGCCATATCATCCCCGGTATTGCCCGGAATTGTCACTAAACCCGACTTTGTTAGATGTTTATACTGACGGTGGCTACCTTTGGTTCTAACACAATACCACCCATCCCTCTCAATCAACTTAATGATATCTCGCACTTTCACACCATTACAATAGTTCCTCGGCAGAAAACCGTCAATTCCTGCAACGCTCAAGATGCCAATCGGGGCGTGGCCTATGATTTTTCGATTCTCGCGTCTGAAGTTCGAGCCGTCGGCGGAGCAACCGGCTTCTCGCCCTGGAGCGACCCCGTCATACACATGTCCATGTAACCCCTTCCTTTCCCAAATCAACAATAAACCGGCCGGTCCCTCCCAAGCGAGTGCGGGCCGTTTTTGTTTTGATTGCTCCGCATGATAATTCATGACGAAATTCAAAAAAAGCCGCCCGACAGTTTACCTGTCGGACGGCTTTTTTAGTTCAACATCTTGGATCGTCAGAGAATCCGGAACTTGGTCGCGGTATCGTCGAGCCGCGACTGAAAGACCTGCCCGCTTATCGTGACGGTGACAATTATCGGTTGATCGCCGGCTCCGCTGAGATCAGTTGGTATGCTGAAATCAAAGGTCAATACGCCCGGGGAAACGAGGACCGGATCGGTCAATGGGAATGCGGTAAAGCTTCCGACACGCATCGTGATAACGGAAAGAAAACCGGGGGATACGCCTGTCAGGTATAGGCGCAGCTTAGTTGTAACGTGTCCGAATGGCTTTGTCCGAAACGTCAGAGGGGAAAAAGGTTCGGTAGTAAAGACGCGATTGGTCACGTTGTAGACCTTGGTCCTTCCACCTGGTCCGATGAACCCCTCGATGTTAAAAATATCGGGTTGGGCCGGCACGATAGTTACGTTAGTTCGCATGACCACACCGTTATTTATCAAAACCAGAGGATAAGTGCTCCCTGCTGTCGCTATCGGGAGTGCGTACGGGACGACAAACTCGATCTTGTGACGGCTCACCGATCGAAGGCCGCATGCAGCACCATTAATGGTCATTGAAACGCCGCTCAGCTCGATCGGAAGGTTGAAACTTCTGGACGACGACACGAATGCGGTTGCCGATCGAGCGACGACGGGGTGATCGATCGCCGCCTGAAAGTTCAAGATCGCCTGCATTCCGGATCCCAGTCCAAAAACCGAGGGCGGAGTAACGGGCGTCGGAGTGGGTGTCGGACTAGGTGTCGGCGTCGGCGATGCAGTAGGTGTGGGTGTCGGTGTAGGCGTTGGCGTCGCGGTCGGGCTTGGCGTCGGAGTCGCAGTCATCGATATAGGCCGGTTGCTTGCACCAGTTGCAAATGCCGGGCTGATCGCCGAGACCTCAATACGCGTCGGGATCAGTAAGTAATACACCTTCGACTGAAAATCGAGGTTTCCAAGACCAAGTTCCGTAAGAGAAAGATTAAAGGCCGACCGTTTTAAGGTATTGCTGGTCAATAGCTGGGTCGAAACAAGAAAGGAACTGGGGACCGGAAACGTAGCCAGCCTTGAAAAGGTGGCCGGGCCGACGGGAGGATTCAGCGGATACGAGTAGACCTGTCCCGGACGTTCCGCAATATTGTTTAGCCCATCCGTCGCAGTCGCAGCGACCGTTCCGTCGGGCTTGATATTCATCCGAGTTTCGAGCACGAGGGTCGAAGGTGTCCCATTGGCATCAGTGTCGGTAAACACCGGATACCGGGCCAGATCTCCACCGGTTGCTTGGGAATCCGCATCGCTTCGCGCCAGGATACGCCGAAATGTGTTCGTACCGGTGTCGTATAAATAAGTCGCGTACGAAGTGTAGTTTGTCCCACCGTTCTCCGGTGTCGTCGCGAGGTCACCGAACGAGTCGAAAGCAATGTACTTTCCGTCCCGACTCATCCGCCGTCCGAGATCCCAAATATTAACCGTGTCCCCCGGATTTGTCGGCGTCGTCGTTGTGATCTGTTTGCCGCCCGTCGGAGCACCTGCACTCGAGAGGTTCGCATAAAATATTTCGTCGTTTCTGCTAGCCAGAGGATTGGTGCCGGTATCAAAGTTGACGGCACTGTTGGGATCATCGATAGGGTCATCACCCGTACTGGCAAAGGCCACGCGCAATCCATTACCAGATATCGTTGGAGCCTTACTGTAGATCGGATTTGTTATCGGGCCCCGCGGA
>JBBRSH010000086.1:0-19919 GCA_038245555.1 Pyrinomonadales bacterium
AGTGATCATCGGGATCTTTCATAAAGGCGAAATGTTTGCGATCCCACCGGTTTTCGACGGTGGCCGATACCCGGCTACCGCGATTGCGATGGAACCCTCCAAGCTACTGCTGATCGGACGCCGTGAGTTTCTTGAGATCCTACGCCGATCGAGCGAGTTGTCATTTGCCGTTATCACGTGGATGTGTGCGATGCTCCGCGAAAAAACAGCGACGATCCAAAATCTGGCCACAGCTTCTCCCGAACACCGCATAGGAAACGTCCTGTTCAAGCTGGCAAACGAAAAAGCCGCCTCTGGTCCCGTCAAGATAACCCTCCGTCGCGAGGACATCGCGAAAATGGCGGGACTCACGACTGAGACGACCATTCGGATGGTCAGACGGCTCGCCGAACGTGGGCTGTTCAGTATTGTTCGCGGGAAAATAGTTATTGATGAGATGGAACTCCTAAAGAGCTTTCTTCGAACGTGACTTCACGAAAAAAAAGCGGCCCGGAACCGATCCAGGCCGCGCAACTAAAGGTCCTAGGCCTCAGCCGGGCGCTTTCTGATCATTAGGTTTAGTGCGAACCAGACAAACGCGACCGCTCCGATCGCAAAGACGGTATCGCCAACCATTCGCATCCACCTGAGTGTCTGCATCAATTCCGTCTGCATGAATTCCGGACTGCGTGCCGACCAGTAGCCAACGGAAACGGATTGATAGGTCTGCAGGAGGCCGATCGGAAGGAGGCTAAGCATGATCTCGAGAAACATGCCAATATTGATCGCCCAAAATGCAAAACCTAGAAGCTTGGTATTCCATTTCCTCTCCGGCTGCATAGCCCGCATGCAGAACAGAAGTAATGCGAGCCCGAGTGTGCCGTACACTCCGTACAGGGCTCCGTGGGCGTGAACCGCGGTCGTATTAAGGCCCTGCATGTAGTACAGAGCGATCGGCGGGTTGATCATAAAGCCGAAAACGCCCGCTCCGACCAGGTTCCAGAAAGCCACGGCGACAAAGAAGTAAACCACCCACTTATACTGGGCAAGCCACGGTCGCACCTTGGAGTGCCGAATATTCTCAAAAGCTTCGTACCCGACAAAAACGAGCGGCACGATCTCAAGGGCGCTAAACACCGATCCGAACGCCAAAGCAATAGTCGGTGTACCTGCAAAATAAAGGTGATGCAGCGTGCCGATAATACCGCCGCTAAGATAGATAGCACCGGAAAGCAGCGAAGCCTGCGCCGCGTGCTCTGCCTGAATAACCTTCAACCGGGCAAACAAGTATGCAATGACGACAGTCGCAAAGACCTCGAAGAACCCCTCGACCCATAGATGGACGACCCACCAACGCCAGTATTCGACGACGGTGAGGTTCGTACGCATTCCCCAAAACAGACCCGGCGCGTAAAATAGTGCTATGCCGGCAGTGGTTGCCAGAAACAGCGTGACAAGCGATTTGCTCGAACCTTCGCGTTTGAGCGCCGGGATCGCCGATCTGGCTATCAAGAACAGCCATAATAGAAGCCCAACCAATAGGGCCGCCTGCCAAACTCGGCCCAGATCGACATATTCATAACCCTGATGACCGAACCAGAACCACAAGTCGCCATTGCCGAGCTTGTGCATCACGCTCATCCATTGGCCACCCATCGAGCCCAGCACGACTATCAGCAAAGCACCGAACAGGACGTCAACTCCGAGTTTTTGAAATTTTGGTTCTTTTCCGCAGATGTACGGTGCGATGAACAAACCAGCTGCAAGCCATGCGGTCGCGATCCAGAAAATTCCGAGCTGGGTGTGCCACGTTCGCGAAACAACGTACGGCAGATAATCCGATAGAGGTATTCCGTAAAAGCCTCCTCCCTCGACGCCGTAATGCGCGGTGATTATCCCCATGATGATCTGAAGCAGGAACAGGAGCGAGACGACTATGAAATATTTGACGGTTGCTCGTTGCGACGGCGTCAACTCTTCGCCGATCAGCGGATCCGAGTCGGGAGTATCGTGGTCGACCGCCTCTTTTCGCCAACCGGCGTAGAACCAGACCATTGCTCCGATGCTCGCTATCAGCATGATCACGCTGACGCCTGTCCAGACCACGGCCGAACTCGTCGGCACATTGCCAACGAGAGGTTCCGATGGGAAATTGCTGGTATAGGAGATAGTATTATCGGGACGATTCGCGGTTGAGGCCCATGCCGTCCAGAAAAAGAATGACGTTAGCTCTCGCAGTTTGACCGGATCGGACTGCGCATCGCGTTGGATCGCATAGTCCTTGTTTCCATTCGCAAAGACGTCGGAGTAATGTTTTAGATTGTCCTCAAACGCTTTGGCACGAAGCGGGTCGACAGTGATCCGCTGCGTAGCTTCGTCATAGGTGTTCTTCCGCATCAGGTCCTGCAAACGCTGCCGCAAGGCACCCTGCTGCTCGCTGGTTAATTTGTCAAAACCGCGAGCAAACTCACCATTCGACCAGGTGTTAAGAATGAAAATACACTCACGATGCAGATAGTCCGCGGTCCAATCGGGCGCGACGTATGAGCCGTGTCCCCAGATGGACCCGACCTGCATGCCGCCCATCGCCTGCCAGACGTTTTGGCCGTTCGAGACCTGCTCGCCTGCAATGATCACGCTGCCGTCAGTCGAGACGACCTCTTTTGGGATGGGCGGAGCCTGCCGAAAGATCTCGGTCCCGACCCAACCTAAAATTGAAAACGAAATAATAAATACGGCACCTAAAATGATCCAAAGCCTTTTCATTTCAAATTCTCCTTTGAAGGCAAAATTAACTCGCCTTAAATTTTGTGACTAAAATATGCAGAGCCGGGTTGGCGGAGACTTCGTGTTCGACACCGGCCGCAAGCGTGATAAATGTTCCGGGCCGAAATTCCTGCGAGTCTTCGAGATCTTTTCCTGCCGTGAACATACCGGTGCCCGATAGACATAGGACCGTAATTGGCACGTCGGCGTGGTGTCGTGACAGAACAGCATTATTTTGAAGCCGAACCTCAACGATTCTCCGAAACGGACCATTGAATAGTTCGTTCATTTCTTTGTCTTTGCTCTGAATTGTTGGCGAGCCAAGGTTAAATTCCGCGATCACTTCGATGTGTTTCATAATTGTGTATGCTCGATCAATGCCATATTACGGTCATGAAAGACGACGAAAAATGATTTGAATCATAAAGTGAATCTTTCGACCTGAGCCCTGCTCGGTCGGTCGGCGCCTGAAAATCTCGATCGCCCTGGGTTAATTCTTATAATGTCGGGAGGATATGCGAAACCGAACGACCCGTCTGTGCGCTTGGACACACAAGCGGTTACAACGGGGTTCCAAGATATGTGAAAATACTGAGTGGCTTGGTCTTGCGGGAACTGCGTACTTAGAAGGCCGCTTGGGAGTGTTTACAGAATCTGGTCGAGCTAGCCTTTATCTTCCGGCGGCGGCAACGTCTTCGGAATCGTTAGATCGGTACCGATCCGCTTGTTCAGCTTTTCAATAAAATACGCCGACAAAAGCGGAGATTCTTTCTCGACATTTTGGTGAACAAAGAAATCCAGTTCTTTGAGGCCGAGCTTTTTCCAGGCAGCGATCCGCTCGATCCATTCGTCCAGGCGTGAGTAGTCGGACAGATGGTTTGCCCCGACCCATCGGACAAAGGCTCTGGGCGTCGTCAGCCGCATGTGCATCAGGTCGCGGCGGCCGGCGGTATCGACCAGGACGTTTGTAATGCTGTTGGTCTCAAGTAAGTTGTAAAGCTGAGCTGATATGTCGGGATCGCTGTACCACTCCTCTTTTCGAAACTCCATCGCGAGGGGGACGTCGTATTTCCAGTTATCTACGAACATCTGAACGCGATCAAAATCATTCGCTCCAAAATTGTTGTGCATCTGGAGAAAAAGCATGCCGAGTTTTTCCTTTAGGAATACGACATTCTCCATGAATTCCTCGACCTTCGGCTCGACCTCCTTTAGCCTGGAAAAATGGGTAATGCTCTGCGTGAATTTCGGAAAATACCGGAAATTGTCAGGGACGCCCTCTCGCCACGCAGTGTACTGTTTCTCCCAATAGCGTTTGTAAAATGTGGCGTTTAGCTCGACACAGTTAAAATGGGACGCATAATAAGCCAGCTCATCCTTGACTCCCTTCGGATAGAATCCCTTGAGATCCTTACTATTCCATTTGGCACAACCGACATAGACCGTCAGTTCTTTGGCTTTCGAGGATTTCAAAACCCGCTGCGTGTCCGGGTGATCAGGCGGGATCGTGAAATCGACCTCTTCAGGGTTTGGGACTTGTCCGAATTTCATAACAGGTGTAGTTGCGTGTGGCTATTTGCTAGAATCATAGCATAGACATATGCAGTTTTCATTTGATCCAAAATTGATCGACATAGGCTTCAAAGTAGAGGATGGAGAGCGGCTGACCTTTGACGAAGGAATGGCCCTTTACGAGACGAGCGACCTCAACGCGCTTGGCAAGCTGGCCGACACAGTCCGCCGTAAAAAGCATGGGCTGACAACCTATTACAACGTAAACCGACATTTTAACCACACAAATATTTGTGTTGCAGACTGTAAGTTCTGCGGCTTTTATAAACGCGCCCGTCAGGAAGGTGCCTACACACATTCCGTCCAGGAAGGCATCGACATCGCTCGCGAGGCCGTTGCTGAAGGTGCGACCGAGCTGCACATCGTCGGCGGGCTGAACAGCAAATTGCCGTTCGAATACTACACCGATCTGTTTTCGTCGCTAAAACGCGAATTCCCGAAACTGCATCTCAAAGCCCTGACGATGGTCGAGCTTGATTTTATGGCGCGTTTTTACAAGATGTCGGACGAGGACGTGATCTCAAAACTGCACGCGGCCGGAATGGATTCGTGTCCGGGCGGCGGTGCCGAGATCTTTGCCGAGCCTACGCGCTCGCGTATCTGCGATCACAAATGCGACGGCAATCGCTGGCTCGAACTCGCCGGCAAGGTCCACAAAGCCGGTCTCAAAACCAACGCCACGATGCTCTACGGCCACATCGAAACCATCGAAGACCGCATCGACCATTTCGTAAAACTTCGCGAACAGCAGGACAAAACCGGCGGCTTCCAATGCTTCATCCCGCTCGCGTTTTATCCGTCCGGCACCGCTCTCGACAGCCTGCCCGGCCCCGACGCGATCGACAATCTCAAGACCATCGCCGTCTCGCGGCTGATGCTCGACAATTTCGACCACATCAAAGCCTACTGGGTCATGCTCGGCAAACACACCGCCCAGACCGCCCTCCACTTCGGTGCCAACGACCTCGACGGCACCATCACCGACGGCGGCGAACTCACCCACAGCTACTCCGTCGAATCCGGCGGCGAAGTCAAAATGACGAAGCAAGAGATCATCGAAATGATCCAACGCGCCGGCTTCGAAGCCGTGGAAAGGGATACGGTCTATAACCGCGTGGAAAAAGTAGCGGCGTGAAAGTTAGAGATGTCATAAGATTGATTGAGAAGGATGGTTGGACGTTGGTCCGAACGCGAGGGAGCCATCGTCAGTTTCATCATCCGGTCAAATCGGGAACCGTGACCATCGCTGGAAAAGAAAGTGTTGACGTTCCGGTTGGAACATTTAACAGTGTTCTCAAACAAGCAGGAATAAAGAAATAGCTATGCGATATATGGTTGTAATCGAAAAAGGTGAGACGAGTTGGGGAGCATATGTTCCTGATCTTCCTGGATGTGTTGCAGTTGGCGAAACGGAGGACGAAGTAAAACTTCTTATTCAAGAAGCCATTGAATTTCATCTGGCAGACCTAGCCGAATCAGGAGCCCAAATTCCCCCGTCACTATCGAAGAGCGATTACGTTGAGGTATTGGCCGCGTAGACTCTATTCGACCTCCACTTCGGCGCCAACGACCTCGACGGCACCATCACCGACGTCGGCGAGCTCACCCACAGCTACTGCGGTCGAATCCGGCGGCGAAGTCAAAATGACCACGCAAGAGATAATCGAAATGATCGAGCGTGCAGGCTTCGAGCCGGTGGAAAGGGATACGGTATATAATCGCGTTGAGAAAGCGAGGGCGTAGAACAATATGAATGGTTTATCAAGAATCACATTCGACTCAAAAGTCATGGGCGGCAAGCCATGTCTTCGCGGCATGCGAGTGACTGTTGGGACCATCGTTGGGCTTATCGCCTCAGGGCATTCATTCGACGATATAATCAAGTCATACCCCTATCTTGAGGAAGCCGATCTGCGCGAAGCCCTATCCTACGCGGCATGGCGAGCGGAAGAGATAGAGCTGCCGCTAGTTGCCGCATGAAAATCTTGATCGACATGAATTTGTCGCCCGAATGGGTGCCTGCGTTTGCGGCCGATGATATCGAATCGGTGCATTGGTCAACAATTGGCGATCCGCGTGCACAAGACACCGAGATCATCGAATACGCGCGAAACAATTACTACATCGTTTTCACGCATGATCTTGATTTTGGCGCGATCCTCGCTTTGACAGGTGCGTCGGGCCCAAGCGTTATCCAGGTTCGAACGCAAGATATCTTGCCGTCGCATCTGTCAGCTAGACTGATTCAGGTTCTGGAAGACGCTAATGGATTCCTCGAATCAGGAGCCTTGATAGTTGTCGACGAAGGCCGCTCTAGACTTCGTATTCTACCGCTCAATAGAGACAGGTAAGCGGCGGCGAAGTCAAAATGACTAAGCAGGAGATCATAGAAATGATCCACCGTGCCGGCTTCGAGGCTGTGGAAAGGGACACGGTCTATAACCGCGTCGAACGCGTTATGGCGTAGAACGCATATCCATGATATTTTTTCCCTGATACAACTAGTCTAAAGACCCTTTGGAGGAAACAGATCGATATGAAAATTCTCGGACTCGCGCTTTTCGTGATCGGCGGCGTCATTCTTTTGATAGGAGCGGTAGTGATATTCAGCACCGTTACCTCGACTTACGCGACAAACGCCTGCGACCGCGCAGCCCAAGATCAAAAAACCGCCAATGAAGCTAAGCAGCGATGTGGAGATATCTCGTCGGCCCGTTACAAGGAAGCGACGCGGACTCTAACAACCGCATCCGACTGCGAAAATGCAAAGTCATTTATGAATCGCCAATTGGTCATGGGCATCGTTCCGACTGTGATAGGTGGATTGATGTCGGTCATCGGATTGGCAACCTTCTTGATTTTTATGTTCAGGAAGCGAACTGCCTGACGACAGCTCACGCCCTCAAGGGAATCGTTTAGGACAGTTCACCGACGGCGGCGAAGTCAAAATGACGAAACAGGAGATTATCGAAATGATCCAACGCGCCGGCTTCGAAGCCGGCGAAAGGGATACGGTCTGGGGGATTAACCGCGTTAGGGAGAAGAGTCCTATGACGAATACCGCGAAATATGCTTGTTCGATCAGGTTCAATTTGCTTTATCGAGCCTTCTTTCCGCTGCTTTTACTATCTCCATTCTGCTTTGGTCAGGACCCTTTGCCGGTCATAAATTCTAAATGGACGCCATCGACGCGAAAGGTTGAAAAGACTCAAGTACCGCAGACCGGCCCTGCCAGGCAGATGACGGTCGATGACTCGAACATCGAACGTACGAATCGCGAGGCCCGCAGTGATCATCCACAGAATCCCAGCGATTTGACTCCAGATGGACGCCGAGCCGCGATCGAGAAGAACGAACAGGAGGCCGAGATGCCGCCGGGGTTTGATGTAAAGGGCTATACCTATTCTGCGACAGTAAGAAACACTGCAGACAAAACGGTAAAGGTCGTCTACTGGGAGTACCGCTTTGCTGAGCTTGCCGACCCGAAAAATGTTGTTAGGCGCCAATTCCTCTGTTCCGTAAACCTGAAGAAGGGAGTTGAGATCGAATTATCAGCCTTTATGACACTCGGCCCTACCGATGTCGTTAATGTTGCCACTCTCGCTTCATCCAACGAAAAAAGGTTTGATGAAAAGGTACGTGTCAACCGCATCGAGTATGCCGACGACGACATCGTCCAGCGGGGCGACTGGAAGCTCGCCGATGTCAAAAATGCCCTAGATCGTGCCACCGCCACCCGCTGGGGCAAAGAGATCTGCCGACCGCTGTTGTGACGCATAAAGTAAACGGGCGGTATCATCCCTGGCACATTCGTTATGAGCGATACGACCATCTTGATCTCGGCGTTACAGACGGCCCCTGGCGTTATCATTCCCCTGATCCGGGAGGTTCCGCCGCATATCCTGAAGCGGCGTCCGAGCCCGGCAAAGTGGTCGGCTTATGAGCACGCCTGTCACCTGTCGCAGTCGGACGTTGCGTTTCGAGCGCGACTCGATCTGATCTTGTCCACGCCCGAGCCGTTCATTGAGACTATAGAGAATTCCCCCGAGGACGAGGCAGGCGCGATGCTTGACATTGATCTGGACGCGAGTCTTGACCGGTACGTCCGCGAGCGGGCCGCTCTCGTGACACGACTAAAACAGCTTTCGTCCGCCGAATGGCAGAAAACCGCCGTTCACGAGGCATTCGATCATTACTCGGTATTTATCATGTTCCGGCATCTGCTAAACCACGAGATGCTTCATGCCTATAGGATCGAAGAGCTCCTGCTCAAGAAGGATTGGGATTAGATAAACTCTAAGGACTGGAGGCATATATGCTGCGAATCGTTTTGGGTGTTATCGCCGGATTTATCGGCTGGATCGTAGTATGGTTCGGAAGCGAGAAGATCCTTTCGTCTATTTGGCCTGCGTTCGGGGTTCATCAAAAGGCGTTTGAAGACGTCCTTGAAAATGGCGGTCAGTTCACAGCAGAAACTGGCCCTCTCCTCACGCATATTGTCGTCGGTTCAATCGTATCGGTGATGGCCGGATCGCTGGCCGCTCTGATCGCGGGCAAAGACACATATGCACCGCTGATCGTCGGCTGTCTCCTCTTTGCAATAGGCATTGCGAAGGCAGTTATGTCATGGCAGTATGTTCCCATCTGGTATCACGTTATCTTTACGGCGATCCTACTCCCAATGGCGATCGTCGGCGGTAGGCTGATAAACAACACTTAGTTGTCTAGTTTTACGTTAAGTGAGGTCTGGGTTCGAAAAATCCGATATTGTCAATTTGAACTTTTTCATGTGGCTTTGACGATAGCAAAATAGATCGGCATTCCAATCGTAATATTAAATGGAAATGTTAGGCCCAGTGCCATTGGGATATATAGTCCGGGATCGGATTTCGGTGCTGCTAGCCGCATCGCTGCCGGGACTGCAATATACGACGCACTCGCCGCTAATATCGCAAAAATAAAGCGGTTGCCATCGTCGCTAGTAACAAATCTACTCAATAACGCGATCAGACTTCCGTTGATCAAAGGAATTAACAATGCAAACGCCGTTACAAATTTTCCATATTTTCTAAACGCAGAAAATCGTTTCGCCGTTACCATTCCCATTTCGAGAAGAAATATCGCCAAAAAACCTTTGAAAATGTCGGTCGTAAACGGTTTGATCCCTTCGGCTTGTTTCGTATCGGCAATCAAGCCGATCACCAGGCTGCCCAGGATCATCAACACGCTGCCGTTCGTAAATGAATGTTTAATTACACCGAGTAAGTTTCCGCTACTCTCCGAATCCTTATCGTAACGCATCATCAGGATTACGCCGACGATGATCGCGGGCGATTCCATCAATGCCATTACTGCCACCATGTGACCGCCAAACGGTATGGTTTGGGATTCTAAAAAAGAGACTGCCGCAACAAATGTCACTGCGCTCACAGAACCGTAAGTCGCCGCGACGGCCCCTGCATCGCTTACATTCATTCGCCGCTTTAATATAAAGAAGGTGTACAGCGGAACCAATGAAGCGATCAAGACTCCAAAGGCCAACGAATACAGAATTTCGAGCGAAAACGGGCTGTGAGCTAGTTCCTGTCCGCCCTTAAAACCAATGGCGAACAGCAAATACAAAGAGATAAACTTGCTGGAC
Source organism: Pyrinomonadales bacterium (assembly GCA_038245555.1). GTDB lineage: Bacteria > Acidobacteriota > Blastocatellia > Pyrinomonadales > Pyrinomonadaceae > OLB17. The sequence continues at coordinate 9,959 of JBBRSH010000086.1, forward strand.
GAAGCAGGAATCTCGAGATCGCTTTTGACCAATATGGCAAAAATGCCAAGAAGAAAAAACAAGAGGGTCGGGTTGGTCAAATTTGATATCAGTAATTGAAAATCCATAATGATCTAATGGCTCACCAAAGCAATAGTTTGTCGTTTATCCGATCTCATAAGCGGAGAAATGAGGACTCAAATCATCGTGATTAACTAAATCTAACAATGATTGATCGTATGCCTGATCGACGGACGCGTTACTTCCGACCGGGCGATGCGCATGGAAAAAAGCATTTTTTTTATGGTCGTAAATAATTCCGCTCACGGTCAGTTTCTGCCCTCGCAGCCACGCTTCCTGAACAACGGATGTGCGGCAGGCGTTCATAACCTGCTCGATCACATTCAGCCTGCACAGACGGTCGAGCCGGTCGGATTCATCGACAACGGCGTCAAGCAGATATTTGTACTTATCAGCAATCCGGACTACCGGAAGTAGCCAATTCCCCAGAAAATCGAGCCGACAGCCTTCAATCGCCGTTGTAACACCCTTGCAGCCGTAATGCCCGCAAATAACGATATTTTCAAAGCGCAAATTTTCAACGGCGTACTGCATAGCCGAACTACAATTCATGTCAGTCGGATTGATTAGGTTGGCAAGGTTGTTGTGCATAAAAAGGTCTTGTCTCGCCCCTGATTCGAGGTTGGTCGGGGTGAAAGCGACCTCGGAACAGGCGACATAGAACAACCCAGATAGGGACACACCGGAAAACGCTTCTTCAGTCTGGGGTTCCCGACCGGTTTTTGGTCTAGTTGCTAAATTATCGGCACTCGCCATATGCATTGTTATCACCAGGGTTAAGCCTAAAAGGCTATTTGTTTTTCTGATTAGCTTCTTACTGTCCTTGTCCGAGCGAATATCCCAACTCGCCGTCAAAAGTGCACAGTGTTTCTAGTTTTATGAATTCAAGGCCTAATGCGTCGATCCGATTTAAGAGATCGACCATCCGGCCCATATCCAGCACGGAACCTTTTTCTGTAACCATAAACCGGCATCGCCAATGATCCGTGCAAAACGTTTCAGGCATTCCGCCCGGATAAACTTTTACACCGCGATTAGTGATCATTTGTAACTCCACGCCACCGCCATTAGCCTGGCTCAAATTCTGCCCAAGATCATCCGGCGAACCTCCGTCCCATTCAAGAAAAACGTCAACCCCAACCGTCTCTTTGCGAATCGACCCCAGATCTTTCGACGGAACATAAACGGTGGAAATGGTTTCACCGTTTACAGCGTATTCCGCCTTTCGTAGTTTTTGCGGAGATTGGCCGATCCGCTGGACCACAGCATCGGCAAATTCGCGGGTCCCAACCAACTTTTGGCTCACACCCTGTTTGAATATATCCGCAGTATGAATGCCATCCTCTATCGTTCTGAGCCAAGCATTGTGAACCCTTTCAGCCACCTCCGCCTGTCCAATGTGGAGCATCATCATGATCGCACCATGCAGCAAACCCGACGGGTTCGCCTCGTCCTTGCCGGCAATATCGGGAGCGGAACCATGGATCGCCTCAAACATCGCGATATACTCGCCGATGTTCGCCGAACCCGCGAGTCCAACCGAACCGGCGATTTGCGCAGCGACATCCGACAAAATATCCCCATAAAGATTTGGCATTACGATTACGTCAAATTTTTCGGGCGTGTCGGCAAGTTTTGCGGCGCCGATGTCGACGATCCAATGCTCGTTCTCGATCTGCGAGTATTCACTGGCGATCTCATCAAAAACCTTATGAAATAGACCATCGGTCATTTTCATAATGTTGTCCTTAGTAAAACAGGTGACTTTCTTACGATTGTTCAACCGTGCGTATTCAAATGCATATCGGACGATCTTTTCGCACCCTGGTCGAGTGATCAGCTTTAGACATTGATAAACCTGGCGGGTCTGACGATGTTCGATGCCAGCGTAAAGGTCTTCTTCATTTTCGCGGACGATCACCAAATCCATTACCGGATGTTTTGTTTTGACGAATGGCGCGTAAGAAACGCAGGGGCGGACGTTTGCATACAAACCGAGGGTTTTCCTCACGGTAACATTTAGTGATTTGTAGCCGCCGCCCTGCGGAGTCGTTATCGGAGCCTTCAGAAAAACCTTGGTCCGGCGCAATGATTCCCAAGCTTCGGGAGCTATTCCCGCGGTATTTCCTGAAAGATAGACTTTCTCGCCTATATCAATTGTTTCGATATCCAGTTGTGCACCGGACTCCTTAAGGATAAGTAAGGTTGCGTCCATGATTTCAGGCCCGATGCCGTCACCGTGGGCAACCGTAATTGCTGTTCTATTTTTACTCATTAATATTAATTCCTGGCTTCTTAAAATTCCTTCGTTGTTCATCGCAGCAGGCAGACGGACACCCTGCCCCTACGTTTTCGTGGACGAATCGGCGTTATTCCTATAAGTATTGAGATTGTCTTTGTTACTTGAAAATCAAGTCAGCAGGGTCCCGGAACACCGTATAACTCTCGTCATACTTTCGCGACTATCAAATAGTCACGTATCAGGTCGATGCACTCGTAATTATCCACACCGGCTTTTGCCAAAATATTTTCGATCTGTTTTTTCCGGTAAAGAAACAACGGTGTTCCTTTTAGCCAGAATCGAACACGGCGGAGCGGCACGCGGAACTCGATTGCCTTCGGAAAACTCATTATCATCGTGCCGCGGGTCATCTCCCGCATTTTCGCGATGATGGGCACCGGTTCTGCGACATAGTCAAAAAATCCGTTTGCGGTCGAGGGGTCAAAGGGTAGGTCATCATCCTTTACAATTTCCGGAAAAGTTCCGACTCGATACTCGCATTTATCCTGAACCTCAAGCTTCTGAGCCAAACGATCCGCAATTTCAATCATTCCGGGTGCAAAGTCCACGCCCAATACTCGCGTCGCACCGTTTTTGGCGTATTCCAGGCAAAATCTACCTGACCCGCAACCTACATCAAGGACGCTTTTGCCATTAAGTGGTTGGAGCTTGGCAACATTGACCTCTAATCGCTTTTGGACAACACCTCGCCATTTGTTGTCTACAAATGCCGCGAATGGCCCTTTTTCCTTCTCATAAATCGCGTCGAAACGCTCCGCATCATCATGAAAATGATCTTTGACCTTAAGTTCTACATCTTTAACATATTGGGTTTGCATAAATTATTTTCCTTTATTTTTTATTAATTAAATTCTGCAGATCATTTAGTAGTTCCCAACGGGCACCTATCGTCTGCTGATCATTACCTCGGTTGCCTTGAAAAGGGCAAGGACGCTCATCCCTCTCCGCACTCGCATCTCTTCGCATCCTTGGCGGGTGATGATCGAAACGATCATTTGTCCGCCAACATCTACGGTGACCTCAGCAAAAAGACCTTCGTAACTGACATTTGTTACTATTCCAGTCAACCTGTTCCTGACACTGATCAATTCCGGCATTGCCGATCGGCTTTTCATCCCGGTTCTTTTGTCCGGTTTGTTGCCCGATACACGCTCCACCTCACTCGCCGGGATTCGGTGATGGCCGCCGGGTGTCTTAACCGACTTGATCTTCCCATCGTATATCCACTGCTTGATAGTCGGGTAACTTATCCCCATCAGATTTGCCGCGTCTTTGGGCTTTAGATTTTCCATATTCAGATTTATCCTATTTTTATCCTTTAAAGCAACTACTATCGTATATTCTATACGATACTATACGATATAATTCTTGTTGATTCAATATTGGAGACTCCTCTGAAACCGTTCGGTTGCGCTTGACACGTGCAACCTTTTGGTTGCATACTGTTTTTCGAAGTCATGAAACGAGATATTTTTCAAGCCATTGCTGATCCGACGCGGCGAGCGATCATTGCTTTGATCGCGTTGCAGGCGATGACGCCGAATGCTTTGGCAGAGAATTTTCACACGACGCGGCAGGCCGTTTCTAAGCATCTGCGGATACTGACGGAATGCGAGCTTGTTACACCGGAACAGAGGGGACGAGAAATTTACTATTCACTAGAGATCGACAAAATGAAAGAGATAGACAAGTGGCTTGAGCAATATCGAAAGATCTGGGAGACGCGATTCGACCAGCTCGGTGAGGTGCTCGTGGGTTTGAAAAAGAAAAAGAGTGAGGAATGAATATGGAATTTATTGTTAACAAAGAGGCGAAAACGGTCTTAATTACCAAAGAGTTTGACGCGGAACGTGACCTGGTCTGGGACGCTTATACAAAGGCGGAACTTCTCGACCAATGGTGGGCACCAAAACCGTGGATGTCGCGAACGAAGGTTATGGATTTCGAGGTCGGCGGCCGGAGATTTTATGCGATGGTCAGCCCAGAAGGTGCGGAGCGTTGGGCAGTTCAAAAATATACTTCGATCACGCCGAAAACCAATTTCAAGATATTTAACACCTTTGCGGACGAGAATGAAAACCTTGAATTGCCCGGTTCTGATTGGGATCTGAATTTCAGCGAGCAAGACGGAACAACAACGGTCGGCATCTCTATTTATAACGAATCGCTTGAGCGCTTAGAGAAAATGGTCGAAATGGGCTTCAAAGAAGGGTTTACTATGACCTTGAATTATCTAGAAGAACTGCTCGCGAAACTATCGCAAAAATGACCTTCGTGTTCGAAGACTTTGAATTAAATTTTAAGAAAGGAGACGACAAAAGACTATGGCACAAATTAATCCACATATTAACTTCAACGGAAATGCGGAAGAAGCATTTACATTTTACAGATCGGTATTTGGCGGAGAGTTCGAAAAGATCATTCGTTTCAAAGACCTGGCAATCGCTGGATTTCCGGTAGCAGAAAATGAAGCAAATAAAATCATGCACATCGCTCTGCCCATTGGCAAAACCTCTTTAATGGCCAATGACGTTCCGGAAATCATGGGACGAACAAACGAAAACGAAAACCGGTCCAAAATAGTAATTAACGCAGAAAGCCGTGCAGAAGCCGACAAATTATTCAACGGACTCTCAGCCGGCGGACAGGTCGAAGGCCCAATCGGAGACAGTCCCTGGGGTACATATTTTGGTTGTTTTAGAGACAAATACGGAATTGAATGGATGGTGGACTTTGACCCAAGAACCAACGGAAAAGCGCCTGCAGAGTAGTGTTATAAAAATGAAAAGAAGTTCAGAATTTCTTGATCTCATCCGATGCATCGTGTACGACGATTTCGACGCCGCTGAGCGCCTGCTCAGCGTAAGCCCCGAGTTGGCGGTCATGGCAGCCCCGATCGGCGCGACGCGACAAGAGTCGGTGGAACACTTTTTCCCTGAGATCTCGCACTATTTATACGGCGGCGATACCGCTCTGCATATGGCTGCGGCTGCGTGTTCGTGCCGAATGGCGGAACTACTCGTATCACACGAAGCGGACCCGCGAGTAAAGAACCGCCGCGGAGCCGAGCCACTTCACTATGCCGCGGATGGCAATCAGGCGGAACCTCAGGCACAAGCGGAGATGGTCGAGTATCTTATATCGATCGGTGCCGATCCGATCGCGGTAGACAAATCAGGAGTAGCGCCGCTGCACAGATCGGTACGGCGTCGGTCGCTGTCGGCGGTCCACGCCCTCTTAGCGGACGGCGCGTCGGTCGGGCAAAGGAACAGGTCAGGTTCGACACCGCTTCACCTGGCTGTTCAGAATACGGGTGCTAGCGGCAGCGGCTCAGATGCGGCACGCGAGCAACAGGCTGAGATCATCAAGGTGCTGCTCGCCCGCGGAGCAAGGCTCACCGACCGTGACCACAATGGCAAGACACCCGGACAGGCCGCCGCAAGCGAATGGATACGGGAATTGTTATTAGTATGAGGTCGGTTTGCGTAAGCAAAGGGCAACCATCGAGCAATGTAAACAACCCTTTTTTTAATTTCATATGATCGTACAAGAGCAAATCAAAGACTATATTGCGAGCCAACCCGAACCGAAACGCAGCGACTTGCAAGTGCTGCACGACCGCATACTGCAAATAAGTCCGGCATGTAAGTTGTGGTTCCTCGACGGCAAGAACGACGAAGGTAAGGTCGTTTCCAATCCGAATATCGGATACGGTTCCCGCGACCATAAATACGCGGATGGGACGATCCGCGAGTTTTACCAGATCGGCGTGAGCGCAAACGAAACAGGGATCTCTGTCTATATCCTCGGTATCGAAGACAAGAAATACCTGGCCGAAACCTACGCCAAATACCTCGGCAAAGCGACCGTCACCGGCTATTGCATCCGGTTCAAAACTCTAAAAGATATAAACACCGATGTACTCAAAGCGGCGGTTGCGTTTGGGTTTGAGAATACGAATGAGAAAGGGTGAACAGTATGAGCCGAATAAACGAATTACAGGAATGGTACTTATCTCAGTGCAACGGCGATTGGGAACATGAGTTTGGCGTGAAAATAAACACGCTCGACAATCCCGGTTGGACGATTGATATCGATTTGGAAGGAACTGACATAGAGGAAAAACCATTTACGGAGCACTCGTCTGGAGTCGGAGACGATGCCAAGGAGAGTGGTGATAATTGGCTCGTTTGCAAGGTTGACAACGGCAAGTTTAACGCTGCCGGCGGTCCAAGAAAACTGGAAGAAATGATCGAGATATTTCTAACCTGGGCGAAAGGAGAAATATGAGAAAAATAATTGCGGCTGAATTCATGACGATCGATGGTGTCATACAGAACGAGGAGAATGACGGTGACGGGTTTAAGTATGGCGGGTGGTTTTTTCCGTATGCGGACGAAGCGACGGGTGCTGTGGTGCAGGAGCGGCTGGCGAAGCCGATGGATCTGCTGTTAGGGCGAAAGACCTTTGAGGGTTGGGAAACGTATTGGCCGAACCACGCGAACTTCTGGCCGAACGTCATGACCGCGACGAAGTACGTCGCCTCGAACACTCGTGACTCAAGCGATTGGCAGCCGAACGTCTTCCTCAGCGGCGACATCGCAGAAAAAGTACGCGAGCTCAAACAGCAGGACGGCCCCGATATATACGTCATGGGCAGTGCGGATCTGTGTCAGACGCTTCTTCGTAATGACCTCATCGATGAGATGGAGCTAATGATAATCCCGATCACCCTCGGCCCCGGCAAACGCCTCTTCCAGGACGGCACCATTCCCGCAGCCTTCAAAGTCACAAGCAGCCTAGTCGCTCCAAAAGGGAGCATCTGTGTAACCTACCAACGCGACGGGGATGTAAAAACCGGCGCGCCTCAAATCGAAGAAGACGAATAATGAGTCTTAGTCGCGTAGCGATGATCCGAATTTAGCCGTGGACGTTTGTCCAAGGTTAGGATGCAATATGACGTTTTCGTCGCGTCGCGACGATTGAAATGGCAACCGCGTTATTCAATTGTCACTAACGCGACAACGGGCGGATTTTTACAGATTCCATGGACAGACGTCCACGGCTAAATTCAGGCGACGCCACGCGGTCAAAAGGACTAAACATGAAGACAACAGCTTTTATCACAACGTTACTCCTGACGATGTTCCTTTCGGGCTCAGTATCCGCACAGCCGAAACCGGTTACGGGGTACGCGCCTGTTAACGGACTTAAAATGTACTACGAGATCCACGGCAATGGCGAGCCTTTGGTGTTGCTGCATGGGGCGTTTATGGCGATATCGGGTGACTGGAGGGATTGGATCAACGAACTTGCCAAAACGCGGAAGGTGATCGCCGTCGATATGCAGGGCCACGGGCGGACGGCCGACATCAAACGCGATATTACTTATGAGAACCTCGCGAGCGATATTGCCGGGCTGATGGATTATCTTAAGATCCCGAAGGCGGACGTTATGGGTTACTCCTTAGGCGGCGGTGTCGCGATGCTTTGTGCGATCCGCCATCCGGAAAAAGTGCGAAAGGTTGTCGTCATCTCGCACCCGCTCCGGCGCGACGGCTGGGTCAAGGAAGCGAATGACTTTTGGCCGAACTTTAATGTCGAGATGATGAAGGGCTCGCCAGCCGAAACCGAGCGTGAAAAACTAAACCCTGTGCCGAACTCGTTCCCCGATTTCTTCAATCACATCAAGGCTGCGGCTCTGAGGCCATACGACTTTGGCGCCGACAAACTCAAGGCGACCAAAGCTCCGTTCTTCTTCATCAACGGCGACGCCGACGGTGTTCGTATCGAGCACATCGCCGAAATGTACCAACTAAAAGGCGGCGGTAACACCCACGCCGACATGATGCCGCGATCCGAATCAAGACTCGCCATCATCCCCAACACAACCCACGTCACTCTGATGAACAAGATGTCAGTTATCGTCCCGATGGTCAATGACTTCCTCGATGCCAAGCCCCCGAAGCAATTGCCGCCCGTGATTCTCTCGCCGTAGGTTTCAGACCAAAAAGGCATTGATAAGACGAAGAATTTGCCGTAGAGTTATAACTTCGAAAGAAAGAAGGCAGGAAAAATGGACGAGTATTTATTGCAAGGCGAAATGGTCATCGAAACAAAAAACGCCAACTTCCTTCTACGTTTAAAGAAACATGGGTTGTCCCGATTTGGAGAGGACATGGGAACGAAATTGCTCGCTTTACACGGACAAGAATCGCTTGGCGGTCATCTTTACCTGACTAATTTTCGACTGTTTTTCCAGACGCACAAATTAAACCGACTAACGGGAACTTTAAGCGTTTTTTTACCGAGCATTATCGAAACGAAAAATAATTCAAGTTTCATTACTAAGAAAATAGAAGTGATGACGTCCGACTATACATTCGAGTTTATAGTATGGGGTATCCCAAAACTGATGGCGGAAATCGTTTCGGCAAGTAATGCAATTACGCCCGCGGAGATTGCAGCTTTGCGGATTGCCGTGCAAAATTCCCCAGAAAAATGTGGTGATGGTCTGAAAGTTTTTCCGCCCGAAATGAACTTATCTTTTGATTAAGCCTTTTGGATGAGCAAATTGGTGGTGGAATATAGTAGAACCTGCAAAATCCCGACGTGTATTGTATAAAGCTCAATAGCGAGGGAGTTAGCGTCGAGCGAAAGGCTCAATAGGCTCGCTAAATACAAACAACAGGAGGAAAACTATATGGCGAAAATTACAGGGATCGGTGGCGTTTTTTTTAAGGGCAAGAGCGGCCATACGATTTTGGCGCAGACCGTCTCAAGGCCACCAAAGCTCCATTCTTCTTCATCAACTGCGACGCCGACGGCGTTCGCATCGAGCACATCGCCGAAATGTACCAACTAAAAGACGGCGGCAATATCCACGGCGACATGCAGCCGCGTTCGGAATCGAGACTCGCCATCATCCCCAACACAACCCACGTCATGCTGATGAACCGCATGACAACGATCGTCCCAATGGTCAACGACTTTCTCGACGCAAAGCTCCCGAAACAATAAGCTGGTCGGGCCTACGATGGTGCGATTATTTTCTGGGTTGGTGGGCTCGAATGATTTAGAATTCGAATGCGATGGCGAGGAAACCACGGATCTGGATCGAGTGCATCATGTGCTGGCGGACTAGATAGCGTTACTAGAGCGACAACCTAATTAGAAAAACGGAAAAGTTAATTAGAAAATCCAAAAAATTAGTTAGAAAAGCCAAAACATTAGTTAGAAAAGCCAAAAAGCTAATTAGAAAACCTAAAAAACTAATTAGAAAAACCTAAAAATTAGTTAGAAAAGACAAAAAACTAATTAGAAAAGCCAAGAAATTAATAGAAAACCGAAAAAATTGGTTAGAAAACCCAAAAAACTAATTAGAAAAACCAAAAAATTAGTTAGAAAATTGGAAAAATTAATTAGGAAACACAAAAAAAAGGTAAGAAAGCCGGCTTTTGAGGGTGTCAGGAATTTTGTGTAATTCAAAAAAAGGAAGGAGAATTACGCAATGGAAATACGGAAAGAGATATTGGATGAGTTGATCTCGGGGTACAAGAATCCTGAGGATCTGATCGGTGATAATGGGTTGTTGAAGCA
>JBBRSH010000087.1:0-19137 GCA_038245555.1 Pyrinomonadales bacterium
CGTTTTTCGATGGCCGACACGCCGATCACGCGCGTAGGAACTAATATCTATGCGCCGCCCGAACATGCGCCGGTGATGATCGGGAACACGGGCCCGCTTGATGTCGTCAGGCTCACGCCGGCCGCTGATATCTACTCGCTTGCCAAATCGATCTATACGATCCTAATGGGCGAGGCCCCGCGTGCGTTTGCGAATCGGCCGATCACGTCGATACCGATCGACTATCGGGACGAAGTCTGGGCCGACGATCTGCTGCGTGTGCTTCAACGGGCGACGGAGGACGACGCCGGAGCCCGTCCGCAGTCGGTCGAGGAGTTGTGGAATGATCTTGCCGTCGTCCGCGAGATGATCGAGTTGGGCGAGGGCGGCGAAGTCGAGCGGGTTCAGCAGGCCGAACCGCAGCCCCACGTCAGCCGCGGATACACCCCTCTCATACCGGAGCAGCCGAATTTTGATGCTTCGATCGATGGTTTTGAGCCGAACGTTCAACGGGCCAGCCCTTTTCCTCCCGCAATGCCAGCAGATCGCCCGTCGAATGTCGGCTTTCCGCCGTCATTCCCCATACAGGGCGAACCATTCAATAAAGCTGCGGTTAAAACTCCGCCGGCGACGGTTTTGGTGCCTCTTAAAAAGAAACGAACATTTGCCAGACGGGTCGCGGCTTTTACCATATTTTTGACAATATTTACTGGTATTTTGTACGGCACGCATTCGTATATGCGGAGCACGGGGATTTTGCCTGAGATCCGCAACCCTTTCAAAGTGCGAACGGCGGTTGCGAACACCGATATTTATCTGCGGCCGCAGGCGAACACAGACAACGATCCGATCGGCCTGGTCACGAAAAATTCAAAGCTAAAGATTGTAAATTCCCAAAATAACTGGTATCAAGTTGATGTAGTTGAGCAGGGGCGTGCCCGTGCAAATTCTGCTTCGCAATCACGCGGATGGTTAAACGGAAAATATCTCGACATTGACGAGAATTGACCCTGAGGAAACAGTTTGAGCGTATTAAACAAAGTAAGAAAGTGGATAGACGGTGACAGCTCGGAGCAGGCCCTTGAAGAGGCGGCCCGCGACGCGCAGGTAAAACCGCGCAGCAAGGCCGAGGCGTTTATCGTTAAGATCGCGAAAGAGGTCGAAAGCGTGATGCAGAACGAGTTGGTGCCGCTGCCGCAGGGCACTGCCATTATCCCGAGCGAATACACGATCTTTCTTAACGGCGACGACGATAAGGAATGGCAGGGCGTCAAGCGAAAGGGCCTCGAACAAGGGCTGTATCATATCCTCGCCGAGCGAGCGAAAGAGATCGCGGGCAAGAAAAAACTCGAGACAAAATCATTTGTTATCGAACTGCGGATCGACGGAACGCTCGAACGCGATGAGATCCGCGTCCAGCATAGCTGGGAAGAGTCCGCCAGCAACAAAACCGGCGTCCTGACGCGGCCTAAAAGCCTGCCGAACATTCCTGCAACGGCTCCTCCTGTTAACCGGGGCATATCTCCAACCAATCCGGAATATCGTAACGTGACCAGTCCGGCTGCCCAGATGTCTCCGATGGTCGTGACGCCGCCGACGCTTCCTCAGGCAAATATACAGCAGGCAGTGCCACTCGACGCAGACGACGGAGAGGTAATGACCCACGTAGCCACGCGAATGACGGAACTTTACCGTCTCGAAGTATGGCGCGGCGGCGTACGGCAAAACGTTGTTCCGATCTATCAGAAGGAAATAGTCATCGGGCGAGGCTCAAAATCGAAACCGGTCGATATCCCTCTCGCGGGTGACGTCGAGATCAGCCGACGGCACGTAACGCTGGTCACCGATGGAATGGGGAATTACTGGGCAGTCAACGAAGGCCGAAATGCGGCCGCCGTTAATAATTTTGAACTTCCCGCAGGCCAGCGTATCTCTGTGACACCTGGATCAGCCCTTAATATATGCAGTTATATGCTGCGCATCCAGCCTAAATAAATTTGGAAGTGGGATCGACACACAGAAATGAGTGATCAAAAGGGAAACTCCTTGTCCTCAAGAGGGTTGTCAGTTCTGCGACCGTCTCGTAAGCCTTTGAGACCAACGAGTCAGGATATTGATAGTTGACGACGTTTGCTTCGAATTCTGCGACGTCGAGGATCTTGTATTGAAGATCCGGCCACACAACAAGGTCAATATTCAGGTCAACGTAATCAAGAACACCGTTCTCAAAAGTCGGGGGCAAATTGATGTTGCAGTAAAAATTGCGAAATTCGCCGCCTGGCTCGTGAAAGCGAAATACGTTGTACCAGGCATCGAGTGGGAAGAGTTCATGTGAGATCGTGCCTTTGCGAAGCGTTCCGAGGTGTTCGTGATCGACCGGTTGATCGAAATTACCGACGAGACTTATTATTTTCGAATTCGCCTCGACGAGCTCGCACTTCCAACTGCGACGGATCGCACCGTCGAAGCTGCGGGAATTGACCGTGACTGTTTCCACCATCATTTCTGAGTTTGGATCACTCTTCAGGACTCCTCACCACCATTACCGAACAATGTGCATGGTGAACGACCGAATTCGAAACCGAACCGAGAAGCAGCCTTTCCCAGCGGTTGTAGCCGTGCGAGCCTATTACGATCATGTCCGTCTTACGCTCTTCGGCTGTTTCGACTATACGGCTGTCCGGCGACCCGAATTCGACTTCGCTGGAAACCGCTACGTTTCGACCCGAAAATGATGCATCTAGGTCAGCGGTCGCGTCGGATAGAATTTTCTTTGCACTTTCCTTAGCTACACTTTCCAACTCGGTCGTATCGGGAAGATAACCCCCGTAAATATCCACAGCCATCGGTAGGGCCATATCAACCACGCTGATCACGTGAATCTCATCGCCTTCGCCGAGATCAAGCTTTTTTATCATTGAGGCTGCGTTGATGCTGTGTTTTGTCCCGTCAGTTGCAAGAAGGATCTTCATCGTTATACCTCCATCCGATCATTAGTCGTTTCTGAGCTGCGATTCGTTACGTCAGTCGAGGTCGTCTTTGTCGACCCGTCCCGTATATTTATTCCGAAGTTTACCAAGCAGATCAAATACGACCAAACGTTCCGTTTCAGTTAAGGAACTCAGGCAGTCCTCTTCAAGTTCAAGCCACTGTGCCTCGATCTCGCCGCGGATCGCGTTTCCGCGTTCGGTCAAAAAGATTCTGGTAGAACGTGCATCGTCATCCAAACGCGACCGTTGAACCAGGCCGAGTTCGATCAGTCGCTTGATCGTCTTGTTGACAGTCGGGGCCGCGACGTCCAGCTTGCCGGCGAGGTCGATCTGCCGCAGGCCATCGCGTTTCCATAATTCAAGAAGGACGAAGACCTGTCCGCCGTGCAGCCCGATCGCCATCATGTGACGCTCCAGGGAATTTCGGAAGGCCGTCGAAACCTTAGCGAGAAGGTAGCTGACCGTGTCTTCAAACTTTATAAGCTCCGCCATAACTGCTTATATTTAAGTGCTTTATGTAAACAACTTGCAGGCTAATTATCTACGGTTAGCCTGCTAATATTCTACGATTAGCCGGCTAACTAGCATTGATTAGCACCCTAATAATCAAACATTAGCACGGTATGCATATTTTAGAAAGTGAGCTAAGATTTAATCATGGAAAAAGCTCAAAAACTTAAAAACGCACGGAATTTACTGCTTAAGCTTCACAAGGCTCTGGTCGATCGCGAAAGGGAATTGTACGAGAGAAATCACGGCCCGTTGACGTCCGGACAGTTTTTGAACGTGTTGCTCGAGGACGAGGATCTCGCCTGGCTGCGAAAGTTTTCGATGCTGATCGTGGAGATCGACGAGATGTTTAGCCAGAAGGATGGGATTCCTGCTGACATGATCGAGGCAAATCTAGAAAAAATGAATGAACTTGTGGAAATGAAAGATCCCGACGAATTTTTTAAGGCTAAATACCAGTTTGCGATCCAAAATGACGTCGACGTGGCGGGGCTGCAGAGCGAACTCAAGACTGCACTGTCAAAACCGCCTGCTTGAGCAGGCGGTTCGAGATGCGTACCCTAAAACAGCATCACCCTCCATGCAGCGGCGATCCCTAGCTTCTTCCGCTCTTCTTCCAATCGCTAAGAAACGACTGGAGACCCTTGTCTGTCAGCGGATGTTTGACCAACTGCGTAATGATTTTGAACGGGATCGTGGCAACGTCCGCGCCAGCAAGTGCACAATCGACGATGTGCATCGGGTGGCGAATGGAAGCGGCGAGCACCTCCGTCTCAAATCCATAGTTGTCGTAGATCTGGACAATATCGCGTATCAACTGCATACCATCCTGGGCGATGTCGTCCAGACGGCCGATGAACGGCGAGATGTAGCTCGCTCCGGCTTTGGCAGCCAAAAGGGCTTGGGCAGCGGAAAAACACAGCGTCACGTTCACCTTCGTGCCTTCTTCTCGGAATTGGCGGGTCGCCTTTAGACCGTCTAACGTGAGCGGGCATTTAACGACCACGTTGGGAGCGATCTTGGCCAATTCGCGGCCCTCGCGGAGCATGCCTTCGGTGTCGAGAGCCGTTACTTCGGCAGAGACATCGCCTTTAACGATCGCACAAATGTCTGCAATGCGCTGCTTGAAGTCGATGTCGCCTTCCTTTGCCACGAGCGACGGGTTCGTGGTGACCCCGTCGATCATCCCGAGTTCGTTCGCCTCTTTTATCTCGTCTAAATTAGCTGTATCAATAAAGAATTTCATGTTTTTATTCCGGAAAATTGCTTTCTAAACCTCAAGCAACTTCATTTGTTAATATACCAATACCTTCGATCTCAACCTCACACACATCGCCAGATACCATTTTCGAGACTCCCGAAGGAGTTCCCGTCGCGATAACGTCGCCGACGTTCAAGGTCATCATGTTTGAAATATATCGTATCAGAAAGTCGACGGGGAAAACCATTTGCGAGGTTCGGCCGTCTTGCTTAATGACGCCATTTACGCTCGTCATTACTCTGATATCGGATGTGTCCAGCTCGGCAACAATATGCGGGCCGATCGGGCAAAACGAGTCAAATGACTTGGCCCGCATAAATTGGCCGTCTGTTCGCTGCAGATCGCGTGCGGTTACGTCATTTAGGCACGTGTAACCGCGAACGAACTGGAGCGGGTCGTCCTTCGGCCCCAGCTTTGAGCACCTGCGTCCGATAACGATAGCAAGCTCTCCTTCATGCTCGACCTGAGAGGACTGGGGCGGAATGACGATCAGATCACCATCCTCGATCAACGCGGATGGAGCTTTTAGGAAGAGAAGTGGTTCTTTGGGAACTTCGTTGCCCATTTCGGCCGCGTGATCGGCGTAGTTTCTGCCTACACAGACGATCTTTGAAGGATTGAAGGACGATTCGATCGGAATTTTCATAATGTTCATCTTACGCTTTCAGATACAACTGCGGACGGAGCGCTCACGTTTCCGGCATTGTCCGCGGCCGTCAGGTAGTAATAGTAGGTCTTGCCGGATTCGACCTTGAGGTCTTGAAAAGTGTTTGTCTTGATCATGTCCGGTGTCAGCAATGTCCAATCCTTTTTTGGCATGTCCGGATCGGTCGAGCGGTAGATCCGGTAGCCGACGACATCCTTTTCAGGATTGACTGCAAAAAACAGCGAGATCATGCTTTGGCCCACAGCGAGCGTGATCGCCGAGGGAGGGCTCGGAGCAAACGTGTCGACAGGCCGTAGCTTGAGGACGTTGGATTCCTGGCTTTCGACGGGCATCGCACCGGTTCCGATCGAAACGCCGCGGACAAAGTAGAGGTAATCCTTACCGAACTCAAAGAATTCATCACGATAACGGTTATCCGTGATCGGGGTTTTGTTTAGCAATTTTGCGGGTTCTTTTTCAGAAGTTGAACGGTAGACGTTGTATCCCAGCAAGCTCGGCGGGGTTGTGCCGTCGATATTTGCCTGGGCGACGTGCCACGTCAAGGCGATCGCATCCTGCGAAACGTCGGCCGAAAGGGAACTCGGGCCGGCCGTTACCTTAGCAGTCGGTTCGATCAGGAAAAAGTTGGAGAACGCCGCTTTTTGCCCGGAAGCATTAGCGAATCTCATTGCATACCGTAGTCGGGCCGACTGTCCGGCAAATTCAAGAGTGTCCGGAAAGGTTAGCGTTTTGAGGCCAAAATCCGTATCTTTGATCGCAAGCGTCGCGATCAGGGTACTTTTAGATGAAAACTCTTCCTCGGAAAGGGTAAGGCCGGCGGAAGCGGATTCGGCGAGTCTATAGATATCGATGCGGTCGATGTTAAGCACGCTGCTGCGGTCCGCGTTTCGGGCGGGCATTTTCCATGAAAGGATCACCTGGTTGCCCCGCTGAAAGCCGCTAAGCTCAACCCGCTGAATCACGCGCTCCCTTGGCGGCACCGGCATTGTGCGCTTGCCGCAGCTTAAACAGCTAAGCATAACAATTGCTAAAGCCGCTAAAGGTGCTTTACGCGACAACTGCTTAATCCCACTGTTTAACCAATTCCCGGATTCCCATACGGTGTTCAACATCTGTTTAAGTTACAAAATGTACTGTCGCAAATTCTGATCCTCGATCAAACTGCTTAAGCGGTCGTTGACGTATGTGGCATCGATCACCTGCTTCTTGACCACAAGCTCGTCTCCGAGAAAGCTTATCTCTTCCAAAAGCTTTTCTACCAAGGTATGAAGCCGTCTAGCCCCGATATTCTCAGTAAGTTTATTGATCTCCTCCGTCATTTGCGCGAGGCGGTCGATAGCGTCATCCGTGAAAACCAGCTCAATTCCCTCTGTGTTTAATAGTGCCTGATACTGCTTAATGAGCGAATTCCTTGGCTGAACAAGTATCCGCTTAAGGTCGTCAACCGTTAAGGATTCGAGTTCAACGCGAATCGGAAAGCGGCCCTGAAGCTCCGGGATGAGGTCGGACGGTTTGGCGACGTGAAACGCACCCGCAGCGATAAACAGGATGTGCTCGGTGCTCACCATGCCATATCGCGTATTAACGTTGGTTCCTTCGACGATCGGGAGCAGGTCCCGCTGGACCCCTTCTCGTGAGACTGCCGGATTCCCTCCGGCTTCCCGTCCGGCGATCTTGTCTATTTCATCGAGAAATATAATACCTGACTGCTGAGTTCGGTCGATCGCTTGTCGCGTTATCTGTTCCATGTCGACCAGAGCTTCCTGCTCATCGCGCATCATCGCCTGGCGGGCGTCGGCGAGCTTCATCTTGCGACTGACGGTCTTTGACGGAAACATATTGCCGAGCATGTCGCGAAGGTTGACGCCCATCTCCTCCATTCCCTGTCCGCCGACAAAGTCGATGGTCGCATTTGAGCGATCCTGGGTTTCAATTTCAATCGGACGTTCATCCAGGTCGCCATTTCGGAGTTGTTCGCGAAGCTTCTCGCGGGTCCGGGACTGCGTGTTGTCAGTTTCCGCAAGTTCATCGCCCTCGGTCTGCGTCTGATAACGAGAATCGAATGGTGGAAGCAGGATATCCAGCAACTTTTCTTCGACGTTTTCTGCTGCCCGCGGCTTTATATCCTCGATTGCGGTTTGCTTGGCCATATCGACTGCGACGTCGGTAAGTTCGCGGACCATACTTTCGACATCGCGGCCGACATACCCGACCTCAGTAAACTTTGACGCCTCGATCTTGATAAACGGGGAATTAGCGAGCCGGGCCAGCCGGCGAGCGATCTCGGTCTTGCCGACGCCAGTTGAGCCGATCATCAGTATGTTCTTTGGCAGAACATCTTCGGCCATTTCGGGCGGGAGCTTTTGGCGGCGGATACGGTTGCGTAGGGCGACCGCAACGGCCTTTTTAGCGGCACTTTGGCCGACAACGTATTTATCAAGCTCCGCGACGATTTGGCGCGGCGAAAGGTCGTCGAGTTTTGGAGCGGCGGGAACGGTTTCTCCGCTCAGGTAAATGGCCATGATCAGATTTCCTCGACGAGTATGTCCGAATTTGTGTAGATGCAGATCTCGCTGGCGATTCTGAGAGCCTCCTCCGCGATCTCAAGGGCGGACATTGTTGTGTGTTTGAGCATCGCCCGGGCCGCGGCCAAGGCATACATACTGCCAGAGCCGACCGAGAGCAGTCCATCGTCCGACGATATGACATCTCCTTTGCCCGAGATGAGAAATGCATCCGTGCTATCGGCAACAATTAGAAGGGCTTCGAGATTTCTCAGATACTTGTCGGTCCGCCAGTCCTTGCTCAACTCGATCGCGGCTCGTTCGAGCTGTCCCTGAAATTGTTCAAGTTTTGTCTCAAATCTGCCGAGAAGGGAAAATGCATCGGCTGTTGACCCTGCAAAACCTGCAACGACCTTTCCATTATTTAGCCGGCGCACCTTTCTGGCCGTGCTCTTTATGACCGTCTCGCCCAGGGTCACCTGGCCGTCTCCGGCCATTGCTGCCTTGCCGTCCCGTCGAACGAGCAGCACGGTCGTCGACCGTATCGCATTTGGGCTCTTAGATATACGCATCGAATCAATGATAGAGCTTTAATTTCAAATGCTCAAATTGACATAAATGGTCTAATTGTTTGAACATTGAATAGTTTATGAGCGTTAGGCCAAAAGTAGGGATCACGATGCGGCTCGAGATCGAGTCACGCAGATTTTATCTTGGGCGCGACTATAGCGAGGCGATCGAGGGACTCGGAGGAGCTCCCGTTCATCTCAGCCTGATCGCAAACCGCGACTATATCGCCTCGGTTCTGGCCGGACTCGACGGTATACTTCTGCCGGGAAGCGATACGGATGTGGATCCCCGCTATTACGGCGAGGAACCACATCGTAATCTCGAGAGGGTCATCCCGGAAAAGGATGAAACAGATCGGCTGGTAATCGAGGAAGCTGAGAAACTTGGTTTACCAATCTTCGCTATCTGCTATGGAATGCAGGCACTTAACGTTTCTCGGGGAGGTTCGCTCATCCAAGATATTGAGTCGCAAGTGGATCGTGCGATCAAACATAACCAAGGGAAACCTCTTGCGCGAAATTCGCATGGTTTGAAGCTGGCCGAAATCGGGTTACCTGCTCAGTTGGCATCTCAGCTTGGTCTGAATGGCAACCTTCGGGTCAACTCCCATCATCACCAGGCAATTGCAAGGGTTGGAAACGATCTCGAGGCAGTGGCATGGGCCCCGGACGGGATCGTCGAGTGTATCCAGGACATCCGTCCGGGCAGGTTTACTCTGGGTGTTCAATGGCACCCTGAACTTTCGTGGTCTAACGATCCTTTTTCGCGTGGCCTTTTCACGGAATTCGTGGCGGAATGTAATAAGCGACATCGATAAGTCATTCACCCAGAGTATTT
Organism: Pyrinomonadales bacterium; assembly: GCA_038245555.1. GTDB lineage: Bacteria > Acidobacteriota > Blastocatellia > Pyrinomonadales > Pyrinomonadaceae > OLB17. The sequence continues at coordinate 9,319 of JBBRSH010000087.1, forward strand.
AACGATGGTTATTTGACTCTGGAGTTGAATGGGGTTTATAAAAAACTTTAACAATCAAGAGTCTTTGACGATTTATTGATTCTTTAATTTAGGTATTGATATGTAAAGCTTGTAATGACTGAGGTTAGGTGTTCGATAGTTGCATTACACTCTAAGGAAAACTAATGGATAATCCCATTTTCATCGGAATAATTTCGTGGTTGGTACCGGGTGCCGGCCACATTATTCAAAAACGTTTCTTACGCGGGTTTATCATCTTGACGGTCATATGGGTAATGTTCATCATCGCTGTTTTAAGCGGTGGCGCACATTATCCTGGATTCGAGTTTAAAGATGGTGCACTGCTTTATTTGCTTAACGTATTCGCACGGGCTGGAAACGGACTTGGTGCGATCATCAGTTGGCTTATCGCGTCGTCGCCGGCCCCAAATGTTGCCGCTCTTGCGACCTTTGAATACGGCGGCCGCTTTCTTGAGATTACGGGTCTTTTGAATTACCTTGCGGCTATGGATGCTGTAGATATTGCACTTGGGAGGAAGAAATGATCCATTTTCTCTATCTGGTCGGCTTCGGGTTCTTTGTATCGGTAATTTTCGGAACATTATCCGACGGAACGAACCGCGAACGCCTGTGGTACGGAACAAAGACTTTTCTGCAGTTCCTGCTCGTAAGCTTGGTTCTCGCGTGGGTTCTTTACTTTATTCCGCGATAATTTTGATCTACGATGGCTCTTGTAGAAACCGAAAGCCTCATCCTGAAGAGCTACAATCTGGCCGAAGCGGACAAGATAATTGTGTTTTTTACGCACGATCATGGTGTTGTTCGCGGTGTTGCGAAGGGCGCCAAGCGGTTAAAGAGTAAGTTTGGAAGCGGGCTGGAACCTTTTTCCGCCGTCCGGGTTACGTATTTTCAGAAGGAAGTAGCCGAACTTGTTTCGATCCAGAAAGTGGAACTCACACGCTCGTATTTTGCCGCCGCAAGCGAGCCCGATTTTCTGAAAAAATTTTCGTATCTAGCCGATCTTTTGATCACGATCTCACCGCCGCACGACCCGAACGAAACGCTTTTTCGAATGGTAAAGGCGTGTTTGGAAGCGGCTGATGAGACGCCTGCTTTGCTGAACATGATCGGCGTTTACTTTGAGATCTGGCTCCTCCAATTGTCGGGATATTTGCCGGATTGGTCCCATTGCGACAGCTGCCGGAGGGCGTTTGGCGAAAGGGAAACGGCATTCCTCGGATCAAGTTTTCATTTGACGTGCTCCACATGCCGCCGAACATCCGGCGGCACGCAGGTCACTGGCAAGCAGCGGGGAATTCTGCCATCGGCGCGAAAATTGTCCCCTTCACATTTTGGAGCTAAACTGTCCCAGAATACCGCGGACATTGCCGCTCTCTCGGTTGTCTTAAAACGGATCATCTCGCAGGCGATCGGTCGAGACGTGATTGGCGAAGTGGTGGCGAGTTCCTATAACTCAAGGTAAATGAAGCGGATAGGCTGGCTGATATCAAGATATTTATTAGGGGCGATCGTCCCCTATTTTGTGTTTTCATGGCTGCTTCTCAGCGTTATCTTGTTTGTCCAACAAGCCGGAAGTTTTTATAATATTTTTTTTAGCGTAAACATTCCCGCACACCTGGTATGGCAGTTAACGCTTGCGTTGATCCCGAACGTTATCGCCTTTACGTGCCCGGCGGCCGTGCTAGTTGGGACGATAATCGGCCTTTCCAAAATGCAGGGAGATAGCGAGCTGGTCGCCATCAGGGCTGCCGGCGTTGGCGATCTTCAGATCGTGGTCCCGATCGTCGTACTGGGTATCGGCTTGTCGATCTTTGCCTTCCTCGTAAACATAAAGGGCGTTCCGATCGCGGCCACACTTGTCCGCAGCGTGGCGCTTCAAACCGCGATACAGAAATTAGAATCTCCTATCGAGCCAGGCGTGTTTAATACCGAGATCGCCGGATATACGATCTATGCTCGAAGCGGAAATATTGCGACGGGCCACTGGAACAACCTCTTTATTTATCGTGAAGATCCTTCATCCGGGACGGTCCGACTAATAACCTCGGAAAAGGGCAGGATCGATCTGACCGATCAGGCCTCGGAACTGGTCCTCGAAAATGCGATCGTTTCGACATTGCCACGGGTTTTCAGCACGGGAAACTACTCAACAGAAAATCTGGGGGAAGTACGGCTGGCGATCAAGACCCGGCGCGGCGAATTGATTGAGAAGTTGGGATCTAAGCAGAGCACGCCGGAGGAGCTAGGGCTTGGTGAGCTATCCGATTACGCCCAAAGCAAGGAAGGGAAGGACCGGATCGAGGCACAGATACTGCAGATGCGAAGGGTAATTCTTTCGATAACGCCGTTGATCTTTTGTCTTCTGGGAACGGCAATGATCCTACGATTTAGCCGCGGAGGGCGCGGTTTCGGCGTCTTTTTGTCGTTGATCGGCCTGATCGGATATTTTCTTCTCGCTTTTCTGGGTGAGCAGATGGCCAGAACTGGTCGGATCCCGGTGCTGATAGGCGGTGCACTGCCTCTAGTTGGGAGCGCAGCTGCGATCGGTTGGTTGAGCCTTTCGTCCCGCGTAGACCTTGTGCGTGGTTGGATCGAACGGTTTGGGGTACGTTTTTCGAGTTTGCGAAGGCCGACTGCACGGGTCGAAGCCCGAAACATATTCGTCGACCTGACGACGGGACTTAGGGATTTTGATCTGATCAAGAACCTGGCAAAATATTTTTTTCTCGCCCTGGGTTTCTTGTCATCGATCTTCTTGATATTTACGGCCTTTGATCTGTGGAGATTTGCGGGTTCGATGGATGGCGGGGTTTGGCTGCTTTTGAAATACCTGTTCTTTCTGCTTCCATTTATCTACCTGCAAATATCGCCGTCCGCCGCGATGGTGGCGACCTTGGCGACCTACGTTATCAAATCTCGCCAAAACGAGATCGTGACATGGACATCGGCTGGGCAGAGCGTTTACCGGCTTTTAGTACCCTGTTTTATTTCCATGCTGCTGCTTGGGTTCGCCAATTGGGGTATCCAGGAGCGGGTCAGCCCGGGCTCCAATCGCCTCCAGGACGAGTACCGAGCGCAGATCAGGACGGGCGGGGCATTAACAAGCACCGCCGGTAAGTATTGGGTTGCATCGGACGATCGCATTTATTCATTTCAGCTAGCGTCTGATAACGAGAGGCTAGCGGCAAAGGTGGTTGGACCGACCGAGGGAAACTTAACGGGAACTGATTCGGCCAATGCTTCTGCGTCTGATAACGAGAAGCAGGTGCCATGTTCTTCTTCCTGTATCAGGAATCTAACTATTTACCAGTTTGCGAATGGGCGGTCGAGTCTGCAAACCGTGTACCGAACAAATTCGGCATCGTGGTCCGGCGGAAAGATCGCTTTCTACGGTGTTGCGGAAAAAAGCGTGTTGACCGAAGGGAAAATATCGTCCGAAACGATCAACTTCGGGGAATTCGCGGAAAGTAACAATCCTTTTGACCAACTCGGTGGAAAGCCGAGCCACATGACCGCTGCGGAGATTCGGCGGGAGATCGAGACAAGAGATTCGGAGGCAGAGCGCCGTAGTTTTACCGTAGCGTTGGAAAAGAGGTTCTCAACGATTTTTCTGCCTCTCGTGATCGCTCTTTTCACGGCGCCTTTTGCGCTTTCGATTCATCGCTCGGGAAAGGTGGTGACGGTGGGTTACGCCGTCGGGCTTTGGCTTTTGTATACGGGAGCCACTAATTTGTTCGAACAGTTTGGGCAGAGCGGCTTTTTATCGCCGTCCGTTGCAGTTTGGAGTCCGGCCGTCATATTCTCGATGCTTGGCCTATTTCTTATTTCAAAAATTCGCACCTAAGGCTTGAGTCAAAAAATTTGGTGCAAAATTATCACCGAGCCGTTCTGAAGGCGAGGATCTAGTGGACCATATGAAAAAGCTGAATTTAGTTATCCTGGCAATCTTTCTCATGGCGTACGCCTCCGCCGCGCAGCCGACTGAACTGCAGCGGCAGGAGCAGCGGGCTCGAAATGTGACGATCACTCGCGACGATTGGGGAATTGCTCACGTAAAGGGCAAAACCGACGCCGATGCCGTTTTTGGGGCGATCTACGCCCAGGCTGAGGACGATTTCAATCGGATAGAGACCAATTATCTCAACTCGACCGGTACGCTCGCCCAGGCCGAGGGCGAGGCAGCGATCTGGAGCGACCTTCGTCAGAGATTGTTTATCGATCAGGCCGATATTAAGGCAAAGTACGTGTCCAGCCCCGCATGGTTGAGATCTCTGATGGATGCCTGGGCAGACGGGCTGAATTACTATCTGGCGAAACACCCTTCGGTAAAACCGCGTGTGATAACTCATTTCGAACCGTGGATGCCTCTGACGTTTAGCGAAGGCAGTATCGGAGGAGATATCGAATCGATAAACCTTAATCAGTTACGGGCATTTTATAGCGGAAACGTCTCGGTTGCGGAAAACGAGCCCTTTGATCCGTTGAAAGAGCCGTCTGGTTCCAATGGTATTGCCATCGCACCGTCGAACACCGTCGATCACCACTCACTTTTGCTGATAAATCCGCATACCTCGTTCTTTTTCCGGTCCGAACTCCAGATGACCAGCGACGAGGGATTGAATGCATATGGAGCTTCGACGTGGGGACAGTTCTTTATTTACCAAGGTTTTAGCGAACGGTGTGGATGGATGCATACTTCGAGCGCGGCCGATGCGATCGATGAATATCTAGAAACGATCGTTAAAAAGGACGGCCAGGTTCTCTACAAATACGGCACGGAACTCAGGCCTTTAACGGCCACGGTGGTCAGTGTCCCTTTCAAGACTCCGACCGGGATGTCCGAACGAAAGTTTACGGTTTATCGAACACATCATGGGCCGGTGATACGATCCGAAAGCGATAAATGGGTGACCATCGGCCTCATGAATGAACCGGTAAAGGCCTTGACCCAGTCCTACACGCGAACAAAAGCAAAGAATTACGCGGAGTTCAAACAGGTAATGGAACTGCACGCCAATTCGTCCAACAACACGATCTATGCAGACGCGGATGGGCATATCGCATATTTTCACGCTAATTTTATTCCGCGACGCGACGCTAAATTTGATTGGACAAAACCGGTCGACGGCAGCGACCCGGCGACCGATTGGAAAGGACTACTTGCGGTCGACGAGTCGCCAAATCTGTATGATCCTGCGAGCGGATGGTTGTACAACAGCAACAACTGGCCGTGGTCGGCGGCGGGCCCGAGCAGCCCGAAACGTTCGGATTATCCAATATATGTCGATAGTGGAGTGGAGTCGGCACGAGGACGGCATGCGGTAAAAGTCCTCGAGAATAAAAAGAATTTTACGCTCGAATCGTTGAATAGGACGGCATATGATCCTTATTTGACGTGGTTCGATCTGCCGCTGCCGGCATTGCTCAAAACCTGGGATGCGACGCCGGCATATGATCCGCTAAAGGCCAAGACAGCCGAACAGATCGAGCTTTTGCGTAAATGGGACCGCCGCTGGGCTGTGGATTCGGTGGCAACATCGCTGGCGGTCATGTGGGGCGAAGAGATCCAGCTCCGCGTTAGCAACGACGCACGCCGGGCGGGATTCGCCGTTGACGAATATATTGCGACTCGGGCCGACAAGAATCTGCTGCTCCAGACGCTCTCGACAGCGATAGACAAATTGACCCGCGATTTTGGCAAATGGCAGACGCCGTGGGGCGAGGTCAACCGGTTTCAGCGTATAAACGACGACATAGTCCACCCGTTCACTGATGCAGGTCCGAGCATTCCGGTCGGTTTTACCTCTGCGGTTTGGGGATCGCTCGCGTCGTTTGGTGCACGCAGTTACAAGGGCTCAAAAAAGATTTACGGTACCAGCGGCAACAGCTTTGTTGCTGTGGTCGAGTTTGGCAAGACTGTGCGGGCTAAGGCAGTAACGGCCGGAGGCGAAAGCGGCGATCCAAAGTCAAAGCACTTTAACGATCAGGCCGAACGGTACAGTACGGGTAATCTTCGCGATGTCTATTACTATCCGGAACAATTGAAAGGGCATGTCGAACGACAGTACCGTCCGGGGGAATAAAGTTTGGCTATGGCATGATTATCGAGTTAATACGCATGCAAAATAGAAAGAAACTGATTGAACGGAGGCGAGAATGTTCGGCATTTCAAGTCGACAACACTCCTGCACCACCTTCCGGGAGATAGTGCCTCGTGGGGGCAAGATTAAGGCAATAATTACTTGACGTTAAAGTAAGCGAGTTTTTCGGCGATATCCATGGCGGCGTTTGGCCGGGCGAATGCGAATGCGTTTTGCTGCATTTGCTTGAGCCGCGGCGGGTCATCGAGCAGTTGCTCGATCTTATATCCGAGCGTTGCGGGATTGTTCGACCGGATCGCGGCACCGTTTTCGAGCAGGTGATCGGAATTGCGTTCTTCCTGGCCGGGTATGGGGTTGACGATCACGAACACCAGACCCTTCGCAAGAGCCTCGCAGGTTGTTAGGCCGCCGGGCTTGCCGACGATCAGATCGGAGGCGGTCATGTATTCGTCCATCGCCTTGGTATAGCCGACGGGAATAATGCGGACGAGGTCATCCCGCCGGGACACCGACTCACGCTTATTTTTTAACTCCTCGTTCCGCCCACACATCGCGAGGACCTGAACTGGCCGGCGAATGGTTCGAAGCGCGTCGAGCGCGTCTATGCGTCCGACCCCGAATCCCCCGAGCGACAAAATGATAGTCGGAATGTCCGTTACCAGCCCATATTTCTCACGCATCGCCGGTTTTGACTTGGTTTCACTAAAAAGAGGAGCGATCGGGATACCGGACACGGTAATTTTCTCGGCAGGGAAGCCGAGCGTTTCGAGATACGCCCTGGTTTCATCAAGTGCGACAAAGTAATGCTCAAACTTCCTGCACAGCCAGAGGGCGTGCATATCAAAATCGGTTACGACGATCGCCTGCGGGCAGTTCAATTTTCCGATCCATTTCAGGTCCGAAACGATCTCGGACGGCAGGAAATGAGTGCATACGATCCAGTCGGGATCGTACTTGCGGATCATTTTTACGAGTGGTGCGGTGTTGAGTTTGTCGAAAAACAAACGGCGCTTTTCGTTCTTCCACGGCTCGTCGAGCTGGTCATACATCCAGCCGAGCAGCTCGGGAGCGCGATTGACGAGGTCGATGTAGGCTTTGCCATAAAGCCGGCGGAATAGCGGATTGGTAAAGTCGAGCACGTCCTCGTGCCTGACCTCGCCCGCCAGGCCTTTCGCCTCAAAGGCCTGTTTTAACGACTCGGCCGCGATCGTATGACCATTGCCGACCGATGCCGAAAGGATCAGTACGCGTCTATACATGTTCGTTAATGCAGCAGGCCATGAGGGACTTCAACGATGGATCTGGTTCCTGGGCGTAAAAAAGCCGATTTGGAAGAGTAACAATGCGGCGTTGGTATAGGTGACAACCCGAATTGGTAGAGGCAATCACCGGAATTGGTAGAGGACTTTTTACGCAAATTTGCCTTCCGCAACCCATGCCTTCGATGGCGAACTCGCACCACCGTGGCGCGGATTCCCCTTATTTCGGTTACTGCGTTCGCAGCAAGCGCGGCGGATGGTCGCTTTACCTGACACCACAACTTTTTGACCCCATTGCGTACTAGACGGAGGGCAAGCCAACACATCACTTCAGATTCTTTTTAAATAGTTCAAGAGTCCGTTCCCAAGCTAATTTAGCCGCGTCGGCGTCGTAGCGCGGGGTGGTGTCGTTATGAAAGCCGTGCTGTTTGCCTTCGTACATGAACAGCTCGTACTTTTTCTTGTTTTCCTTCAGGGCAGCTTCGTAGGCCGGGGCTCCGGCGTTCGTTCCCGCGTCGTTGCCGGCGTAATGCAGCATCATTGTTGCCTCGATCTTTGGAACGTCCGCGGCTCCGGGCTGGCGGCCGTAAAACGCGGAACCGGCATTAAGGTCCTTGCCTAGACGGACCGCAAGCTGATTGACAATGCCGCCGCCAAAGCAAAAGCCAACGGCGCCAAGTTTCTTGTTGCTGTCAGGCCGATTCTTAAGCCAGAGGGCCGCGGCGACAAAATCTTCGGTCATCTTTTTGCCATCGACTTTGCGAAAGGCCAAGGCGCCTTTTTCGTCATCGCCGGGATAGCCGCCGACCGACGTGGTGCCGTCGGGAGCATATGCGATATAACCGGCCTTTGCGAGGCGTCGTGCGACGTCTTCAATGTACGGATTGAGCCCGCGATTTTCATGAATGACGAGCACAGCAGGGAACTTCTTACCTTTTGCGGGGCGGGCGAGGTAACCCTTGATCGAGCCATTGCCGTTCGGAGATTCCACCGTCTCATAACCGACCTTGAGGTCCTTGTCGTCCTTCGGCACGGTTTGGGCCCACGCATAATTTGGCGTCAGCCCCTCAAAGATCGCCGCGACCGTTATCCCGCCAACAGCAAACTTTGCCGCATCGCGAAGAAACGACCGCCGGTTAATATCCCCGTGCTGGTATTCGTGAAAAAGATCCAATAGCTCCTGCGGATACTCGTCTGCTGTTTTGCGTTCCATAATGTGTAACTCCTATTTCAAAACAGGATAACCGATGTCGTGACCGGGTTCAAAAGACGGCGGTGCTGTTGCACTCGTAAAGAGTTCAACAGCCTCCCCGAGTTACCAAATTAGAGAATTCCTTCGGCTCATCCATTTTGGTGCCTGAATCGTATATAATTTCTCGAAATGTGGTACTGCGCCTTGTTCCATCACAATCTGACGCGAATTGTTGAACGATGCTTTACGGATGTATCGGCGTCAAAAGGCGTTTATGTTCACGCTTGCAGGTGCGGGCGGCGATTTATGGCCTACAAGTCGCCCTGGTTCAGCGACAAGCTCGAACACGAGGATTGGGGCACCGATCTATACTTCAGCTGGGTAAATCGGGCAAAAAACGGCCGCCTGACCGCAACAAATTCCGCCCGGTATCTCTGGCTCGCCGCGGTGGTGATCGCCGGCGGCTACATGCTGCTCGCTTTTACCAGATACCGCCTGCTCCATCCCGACGAAACATCCGTCCAGTCACTTTGGCACATCATCGACATCCTCTTCTGGGCCTAAAGCCCAACCCTAGTGCCCTTACTAACAAACGGCGTAATAAAAATGGTTTTCGCAGAGGCAAAAACGGTTATCTTAGAGGCAAAGAAGGTTATCTTAGAGACGAATAAGGTTATCTTAAAGGCGAAGAAGGTTATTTTAACGAAGAAGAAGGTTATCTTAGGGGCAAAGAAGGTTATCTTAGAGGATCTGTTAGTTTCGCCGCGACTTGTGTTTTCAGGTATTTAGCCTTTGCTGGTCCGCGATAGAGCTTGCGTCGCGACGAAAGCTTGGGTAGTGTCAAATATTTTATGTAAATGGTCATTGACGGCCAAACTCTGGCTGCCGCGTCAGGCTCTGCTCATCTTGTGGGCGTATTGGTACACTCGTAGTGAAATACTTGTGATGCGTGTGATCAATGGTGAAGAAGTAAACGGCGTTGATGTTGACGTGCAAACACGCTGCGCTCATTACAGCACTGATCTGGACATAATCGCGATCAAGTTTAAGTGCTGTGAGCGGTGGTTCCCTTGTTACGAATGCCATCGGGAATGTGCCGGCCACGGAGGGTGTCAGGAATTTTGTGTAAGTTAGATTTCACTTATTCCTGAGATGGTCATTCTGTCGCCGAAAATGATGGCGAATTGGTTCATGGCAAGGCCCCAGTTTCTGATGGGCATTGTCCATTTTTTGGCGGCATTGTGCA
>JBBRSH010000088.1:0-19068 GCA_038245555.1 Pyrinomonadales bacterium
ATTTCGACGAGCAGAAAAGGAACTTTCCCGGTGTCGCAACTCCGCAGATCTAGACTGCCTTCAACCCGATACCAGCCGTCGCCGGTTTGACTCAGGCTCAGACGGATGCGGGCCTTGCCTTTCTGCGTTCTCTCACCGGAACAGCGCCAAGAAGGCAGGACCAAAAGATCTTTTTTCCTAAACTCGACTGGGTCATAAACGGGCGAAATACGCTGACGGCATCGTATAATCGTGTGCGTACCTCCGGGCTCAACGCCTTCCAGACGCCGTCGGTCGTAAACGTCGGTTTAGCCGATTTCGGTGATGACTTTGTAGCCATAGATACTTTCAACGTGCGATTGACGACAACTATTTCGTCTAGCACGATAAATGAATTTCGCTTTCAACGAGGCCGCGAAAACGCCCGCTCTGTCTTGCAAAATGAGACAGCGGCGGAAAATGCGCTCGCCACCGCACCGGGCGTGAAGACCATTAGTGGCCTTTTGCCGTCAATTTCGTTTGCAAACGCGGCTAACGTCGGATTCCAGTTCGGCACGAGTACTAACTTTCAGCGTGCGGCCTTTCCGGATGAGACCAACACTCAATTCGTCGATATCCTTACGGCGAACCGTGGCAGCCATACTCTTAAGTTTGGCTTTGACATTAAGTTGACGCGCGATTTTATCAGCAACTTGCGGAGTGAGTATGGGACGTACACATATGGTTCTCTTGCCGCGTTCCTCACCGATTACACCACCGCAGTAAATGGACTGCCGTCGCAGAAGAAGTACTCGACATTCACCCAGGCCTTCGGCTTGAGGGATTACACTCTTAAGACACCCGACTACGCGTTGTTTGCGCAGGACGATTGGCACGTCGCTAGCAGGCTTACCCTGAATTTGGGCCTTCGTTGGGAGTACCAGCATTTCACGGACCCGCAGTTACCAAACACGCTTGTGCCAACACTGAATACCCTCACCTCGGTGCTCCCTCAGCGGTACACCCAAGATCAGGCAAACGCGATCATTGCTCGTACGGGCAAGTTCGCGAGCGACAAGAACAATTACGGGCCGCGCGTCGGTTTTGCATGGGATATTTTTGGTGACAGCAAGACGGTTGTTCGCGGTGGTTACGGACTCTATTACGGCCGGGTGCCGAATACATTCCTGTCGAGTTCGGTTACAAATACGGGCGGGGCCGGGTCGCAGTTGTCAGCTCAATCCATAACTCCGACCACCGGTGGACTTATGGATTCAAGCGGAAATCCGATCGCGACACCGTCGTTTCCGAGTGTACTGGCAGCAACCCCAACGCGGTCAAGCGCCGGGCTGACTGTCACCACGATGGCACCGAACTTTGAGAATCCTGAGGTACACGAGGTCGACGTGATTTTTGAACGTCAGATCTCGAAAAACACTGCTTTCTCCGTGTCATATCTTTTTACGAAAGCCAAAAAGCTTCCAGCTTTTATTGACGTCAATCTCCCGGCGCCGTCAGCCATGAAAACATATACGATCAGCGGTGGCCCACAGGACGGAAAGACGTTTACGGTGCCGTTCTTTTTGGGTTATGGGACCACATCGACCACCACTCGTCCCATAACCAATTTCGCCTCTATCATTGATCTGGAGAGTGTTTCCGGTTCGGAATATAACGCTCTCGTGCTCCAGATACAGCGACGAATGACGAACGGATTGAGTTTCCAGAGCAACTACACATATTCGAAGGCAATCGATTACGGCCAACAGTTCGCAACGTTTGCGGCATCGTTCATGACGGTAGGCGATCCTTTCGATCTGTCATACGACCGAGGTCCCTCGGGCAATGACATTCCGCACAAGTTCGTCGCGAGTGGGGTCTGGGTTCCTGCAACTTTCTTCCATGTGGCAAAGACCGGCGTAGCCAGGGCGATCTTCGGCAACTTCCAGATCTCACCAATAACGGTAATTTCATCAGGCTACGCGATGGCCGCGTCAATACCGACGTTTTTTCCGCCGAGTTTTAGCACAGTTTCCAATACACTTTTCGGTGCAGGTGGGGTGCTAACTGTCCCGGCCCTTCGTAACCGGAATCATCGTCCGTACACGTGGACGACGGACCTGCGTCTCTCGAATAGGATCCGGTTCAACGATCACGTCAATTTAGAGATCCTCGCTGAGGGATTCAATATCTTTAACCGTTCCAACGTAACGGCGGTGAATACGTCGTACATCTCGAACATTAATTTCGGCACCACCTCACAGACAGGTATATTGACCTACAACCCCACCTACGGCCAGGTAAATACGATCAATAACACGATCATCTTTGCCCCGCGTCAGATCCAGTTGGGCGTACGTTTGCACTTCTGATTTTAGCTTCCTTTTAGGACATCGGGCACACTTCTTTATGAGGCGTGCCTTTTTTGCGACCGAGGAAGGCTCGAACCACGAGTTGGTCTACCAGTTTTAGGAAGTGGGTTGTTGGATCAGTGGAGGTCGATCAAGTTTCTTCTGATTGAACTACGCGTGTTCGCACGATGCGGTAACGCGAAACGGGTATTAAGGCCTCGCTGACAGATGTGTCAGCATTTGATCCCGAAAACTCGCCGGCATGAGACTTTAAATATTCAAAGAATCGTTCAAATTCTCGCTGCATCTCATCCATCTTTGCCCGCATGTTGAGGATGATCTCGACGCCGGCCAGGTTTACGCCGAGTTCGCGGGTTAAAGAAAGGATCACCTCGAGGCGCTCAAGGTCCGAGTCCTCAAAAAGGCGCGTATTGCCAACCGATCTCGAAGGCGTCAAGAGTCCCTCGCGTTCATACAATCTCAGCGTCTGCGGATGAATATCGTAAAGCTCCGCCACGGCGCTGATCGTATATGTTTTGACTCGCTTCTTCATCATTTCTTGTTGCTGAAGTTTCCGAGGCTCCAGCAGTTGCAGAGTTTCAAGTAGAGGATCGCCGATCGTTCTCTCGTAAATATTTGGCACGTCTCATAACTGGTACAACTTTCTTACTCGAGTCCCATCACCTTACGGGGATTCTCTGGATTTAGCTTTTCAAATTGCCTCAAAACTTCCTTGGTCTCCTCTGAGATGACTCGGGGAAGCATTATTTTTACATCAACAAACTGGTCTCCACGCAATTGCGGATTTCTCAAGGACGGAAAACCACGCTCGCGCAGTCGGAATTTCTGACCTGACTCCGTGCCGGACGGGATCTTTAACTGAGCCTTGCCTTCGACGGTGGGAACTTCAATTTTTGTTCCGAGTGCAGCTTCCGAAACGGTGATGGGAACACTGATATATATATTGTCTCCCTTTCGTTCAAGGAACTTGTGCTTGCCGACGTTCGTCAGAATGAAGAGATCGCCAGGTTCGCCTCCGAGTCGGCCGCCGTGCCCTTTTTTCGGAATCCGTACGCGGGACCCGGTATCAACACCGGCCGGGATGCGGACTTTTACTTGCTCCGATTTGGGTGTTACTCCTTTTCCATGACAAACCGGACACGGCTCGCGTCGTCGTCCAGTGCCTTCGCAATCGGGGCAAGTCTGAGAAAACTGCAGTCGCCCGCCGGCCCGCATAACCTGGCCTGCACCTTTGCAGGTCGGACACGTAATTACCGGGCCACCCGTGTCGCCGGCACCATTGCACCGCGAACATTGTTCCGAACGGTCGACGGTCAGATTGGTGGTCAGGCCGGTAAAAGATTCCTCAAAGCTCAGTGCCAGCGGTATCTCAATATCACGCCCTTTCTTTGGCATCGGGCGCGGAGGTTCGGGCTGTGAGCGTGAAGCCCCACCGCCGCCGCCGAAAAGATCGGAAAAAATATCCTTAAAGCTCGACCCGCCCGATGCCTGCCCGGGCGAACCAGAGAAATCAAATCCGGAGAAATCAAATCCTGGTGCCGTTCCGCCGGGCGTGCTTGTCCGAAACGGGGAATCGGCGTCCAAATTGTCTGCGTAGTATCCGAACCGATCAAATACCTTGCGCTTCTTTTCATCGGAAAGGACATCATAAGCCTCCTGGACCTCCTTAAACTTGTCCTCAGAAGATTTGTCGCCCGGATTAACATCGGGATGAAATTTACGCGCCAAGCGACGATACGATTTCTTGATCTCGTCTGCTTTCGCGTCCTTTTTGACGCCCAGGATCAGGTAATAATCTTTTTTCGCCATTGTAGATCAGGGACAAGTTTAGAGGGACAAGATACGAGAGGCAACTTCTAAAACCACTCGTCTCTCGTCCCTCTTTACTGTTCTCTATCCTTATTTCTTCTCTTCTTCTTCGACGTCAACGTATTCCGCATCTATGACGTTGTCATCGGCTGCTGCCGTTGATGCGTCTCCGTCGGCACCCGCGCTTGCGGACGACGCCTGTTCGGCTTGTCCCGGTTCGGTTCCGGCTTGGCTGTAGAGAACCTCAGCCAACTTGTGCGAGGCTGTCTGAACGCGTTCGAAGGCGTTATTCATCGCTTCCGGATCGGTTCCAGCGAGAGCTGTCTTCGACTCGGCGATCGCTTCTTCGATCTCGGTCGCGGCTGCAGCATCAAGTTTGTCCTTGTTCTCGCTCAGAGTTTTCTCGACCGAGTAGACCAAACCATCCAAACGATTTCGGGCTTCGATCTCCGCCTTCTTCTTCTCGTCCTCGCCAGCGTGCGATTCCGCGTCCTTCATCATCTTGTCGATCTCTTCTTTTGAAAGACCCGACGAAGACGTGATGGTTATCTTCTGCTCTCGGCCGGTCCCGACGTCTTTCGCCGAAACATTGACGATGCCATTGGCGTCGATGTCAAAAGTAACCTCGACCTGCGGCACACCACGCGGTGCCGGCGGAATGCCGACTAAATGGAATTTGCCTAGCGTCTTGTTGTCCGAGGCCATCGGACGTTCGCCCTGCAGCACATGGACCTCGACCGAAGTCTGGTTGTCCGACGCAGTTGAGAAGATCTCCGACTTTCGGGTCGGAATCGTGGTGTTCTTCTGGATCATCGCCGTCGAAACGCCGCCGAGCGTCTCGATGCCGAGGCTCAATGGTGTCACGTCTAGCAGCAGAATGTCCGTCTTTTCGCCGCCCAAAACACCGGCCTGGACCGCGGCTCCGAGAGCAACGACTTCGTCGGGGTTGACCGACTTATTTGGTTCCTTGCCAAAAAATTCCTTGACCATCTCCTGAACCTTCGGGATACGCGTCGAACCGCCGACGAGCACGATCTCCTCGATGTCCTTCGGATTGAGGCCCGCATCCTTGATCGCCTGTTCGACCGGCGGCATGAGACGCTTGAGGATGGGCTCGGCCAGCTGTTCAAATTTCGAACGCGTGAGCTTCATCACCAAGTGCTTTGGCCCCGAGGCATCCGCTGTGATGAACGGCAGGTTGATCTCGGTCTCCATCGCGCTTGAGAGCTCGACCTTGGCTTTTTCAGCCGACTCCTTGAGTCGCTGCAAAGCCATCTTGTCGTTGTGCAGGTCGATGCCCTGATCTTTCTTGAATTCGTCTATGATCCAGCTCACGAGCACTTCGTCGACGTCGTCGCCGCCTAGATGCGTGTCGCCGTTGGTCGATTTGACCTCAACTACGCCTTCGCCAACCTCGAGCACCGAAATGTCGAACGTACCGCCACCGAAGTCGAAGACCGCGATGACCTCGTCCTTTTTCTTATCCAAACCGTAGGCTAGAGCGGCCGCTGTCGGTTCGTTTACGATACGCAGCACTTCGAGTCCCGCAACTTTTCCGGCGTCCTTGGTCGCCTGACGCTGCGCGTCATTAAAATACGCGGGTACAGTAATTACAGCCTTTTCCACCTTGGATCCAAGATAATCCTCGGCCGATTGCTTCAATTTCTGAAGCACCATCGCCGCGATCTCCGGTGGGCTGTACTGTTTGCCCTCCGCCGCGATGCGCACATCGCCATTAGACGCTTTTTCGACCTTGTACGGGACCTGTTTGATCTCGTCCGAAACCTCGTCAAACTTGCGCCCCATAAACCGCTTGATCGAATAAAGCGTATTTTCCGGGTTGGTGACGGCCTGACGCTTCGCAACCTGCCCGACCAGTCGGTTGCCGTCCTTACTAAATGCCACAACTGACGGCGTTGTCCGGCCGCCTTCGGAATTGGTAATAACGATCGGCTCGCCGCCTTCCATAACGGCGACGACCGAATTTGTCGTTCCCAGATCGATCCCTATGATTTTGCTCATTATCTAAATCTCCACTTATGTAAAATAGCTTTGCTCAAATATGAAACACAATGATAACTTGAGCCTTGCTGAAGTATAAAGGTTGAGTGTGTTGTTGTCAAGTCCGTTTTTAAGCGCGCCACGGCTGTATCCGAAATAGATGTGTAAGGATCATTCAGATGAAGCGTCGGCTTCGCGCATCAGTTTGGCCACATGAAAGATGTAATGCATGCCTGAAAATACAGCGAAAGCGGCGACGGTTGTATAAACCGTCGGGAGATAAAAACCTCTGAGGTCCGGGAAGACTGCGGCAATGAGGATCAAAATCACACCCACGACCTGAACGAAGGTGCTGGCCTTGCCCAACCAGGAGGGTTTGAAGCCACGGAAACCGGTCATTACGTTGATCGCACCTGCGATTGCGACAATTGCTACGTCGCGGCCGATGACGGTCGCGGTGACCCAGAAGGGCACTGGCAAATGACGAGGCGTACCCACGACGCTCGAAAGAGTGAGCATGATAAAAGCCGTGGTCATCAGCAGTTTGTCCGCGATCGGATCGATGATCGTACCTAACTCAGATTCCTGGCCAAAACGCCTGGCGAGAAAACCATCTACGCCATCCGAAACTCCGGCGATCGTGAACACGATCAGAGCCCATCCTTCGCGGTTGTAAACCAGCAGGATCGCAAAGACGGGGATCAAGGCCATGCGCAGAAATGTCAGGACATTTGGGATCGTGAGAACGTTTGTTGAGACCTTTGATTCGCTCATTTGGGGTACTACTCCGGGCACCTCAATTCAAGCAGCGAAATCTCAGGCGGACACTGGTATCGGACCGGCAAAACAACGGTCCCGATCCCGCGCGTAATATAGATCTGCGATTGCCCGCGGGCATGGAGACCGCTCGTTAGCTTCCGACGGCGGAGTACTCGTTTTTCTCCGTCGCGAAGCTTGACCTGGCCGCCATGAGTGTGGCCGCTCAGAGTCAGGTCGACCTTAGCTCGCACCGACTGGCGAAAGATGATCGGGTTATGTGCGAGAAGGAGTTTCATCTCATCCGGGTACGACCCTCTCATAGCAGCCGCTACATCAGTTTGGCCAACCATATAATCATCGACCCCAGCGAGCCAAAACGAAGCTTCTTCAATTTCAAGCCGCAGTCCTTCGTTTACGAGCATGTTGATGCCCTCGCCTCGAAAAAGGTGGGTAACGAGTTCTGCGTCGGTCCAATGGTCGTGGTTTCCAAGACAAGCGTAGGTTCCATACGGAGAACTCAATTTTCCAAGTTCAGCAGCGACCGGGGCAATAAACTCCCGGGCATGCGACACGTAATCGCCTGTGAGTAGGAAAATATCGGGCCGCAGCCGATTGGCGATCTTTACAGTTCGGGCAATGTGCTGAATATCCGTGAAAGGGCTGTGATGAATGTCGGAGAGATGGACGATCTTTAACCCATCGAGCTTTTTCGGGAGCCGTTCAAGTATGATCTCAACACGTTCGAGTGAAAGGCTGTTAGCTTCATCGATTGCGAGTTTCGCCTTTTTTGACCAGCTTCCAGCCAGCGAGCGAAGCGGCGCGTCGGATGTTCTAAAGGCGTTGATACGTTCGGCCAGCTTGACCCGTTTTGCTGAATTATCTTCCATTTAAGGGCTTCAATCAGTATAGCAATCAAGGGTTTTGTTTCCAACTGAATCACTGAAAGTGCCGATTTGCATTGTAGCTAGGTTGCAAAGCATCGGATCGTATGACCAACGTCAGGAGACGTCCTGAGAGTAGCGCGGCCAAAAGTTAGCCGCATCACACACGCACTTTCAAAAATTTGCGTTTGCCCACTTGAATTACGACGCCGCTTTCGTCGATAGAGATCTCTGCATTCGAAGCGGTGGCCTTTTCGCCATTTATCTTAACGCCGCCTTGCTCGACCAGTCTCCGGGCCTCGCCTTTCGACGTTGCCAGGCCGACGTCAGCTATCAGTTGGGCCAACGGGTACGAACCGGCGGCGACCGATTTTTCCTCGATCTCGTCCGGCTGTTCTTTCTGGACGAACCGTTTGATGAAATCTTCCTCAGCCGCGTCGGCGTCTGCCTCGGAATGAAAGTCCTTAATTATCGATCTTGCAAGCGCGACTTTCAGGTCTCGAGGATTCTTGCCATTTTCAATTTCAGATCTCAAATTGAATATCGCAGTTGGCGAAAGGTCAGTCAAAAGTTCATAGTATCGCCACATTAGATCGTCGGAGATCGACATGACCTTACCAAACATCTCGACAGCGGGCTCGTCGATCCCAATATAGTTGCCGAGCGATTTCGACATCTTGTTGACTCCGTCGAGACCTTCGAGAAGCGGCGTTGTAATGATAACCTGCGGTTCCTGATCGAACTCCCGCTGCAGGTTGCGGCCCATAAGCAAGTTGAATTTCTGGTCCGTACCGCCCAGCTCAACATCCGCCTCGAGCGCAACCGAGTCATAACCCTGAACGAGCGGATAAAGCAACTCGTGGAGCGAGATCGGTTTTTCCTCCGCCATCCTTTTTGTAAAATCGTCGCGTTCGAGGATCTGCTTGACGGTCGTTTTTGCGCAGAGCTTGACGAAATCGGCAGCAGTGAATTTGTCTAACCACTCGCCGTTGAACCGAAGTTCGGTCTTCTCCGGGTCAAGCAATTTGAACATTTGTCGTTTATAAGTCTCGGCGTTGACGTTTATCTCTTCGCGAGACAGCGGCGGACGGGTCACATTTTTACCCGATGGGTCTCCGATCATTCCGGTAAAATCGCCGATCAGGAAAATGACCGTGTGGCCGAGGTCCTGAAACGCCTTTAATTTACGAATTACGACGGTGTGGCCGACATGAATGTCGGGGGCTGTAGGATCGAGGCCGAGCTTTACGCGGAGCGGCTTGCCGGTCTTCTCGGTACGCCCGAGCTTTTTCCGCAGGTCTTCTTCCCGGATCACGTCAACGGTGCCTTTCTTGAGGAATTCGAGTTGTTCGTCAATGGTCATGGAAATCAATAAATAGTTAAAATTGCTAGTTCGGAATCTGTTTCCAAATCGCGTATTTCAGTAGAGTGTCGACGTAGAAGATACCAATAGTTAGAGTCGAGCAATTCCCCCGCCGAATCCAAATCACCTTAGGCGGATATCCAAGACGTGTTGAAAGGTCACTGTAGTCAGAGTCCTTTGTGACGATTACGAAATTGTTCTCTCCAGCGTATTTCCTGACAATTCTGTCATCCTCGCAATCTAAACCAATCAAAAATACATGTGTGGATCCTGGGAAAACGTCGGCGAGCTTTTGGACCAGGTTTGGAGCCAGATTTTGATCAAAAAGCAACCTCATGCAGTAATCAAAAGCTCATGCTTTTCACGATCAGCAGCATAGGAAAGACAGGCTAAAATGTCGTCCTCGGTGAGGTAAGGAAAATCGGCGAGAACCTCGTCGTTTGACATTCCCGATGCAAGATAATCGAGCACGTCATAGACTGTGATCCGCATTCCGCGGATACAAGGTTTACCGCCTCGCTTGCCTGGCTCGATCGTGATGACGTCTTTGTAGTTCATTGACTCAAAAATATCAGTTCCTGCTCAAAAAATATACAGGTAATTAGAGTTTGCGGTACATTATATAGGCGTTTGTAAGTCCCTCCCGATGGTGATCGAACGCTTCAGGGATCTCGCCAATGATATCAAAACCGATCTTTTGCCACAGCCGAACCGCATGGACATTTGATTTGACTACAAAGTTGAACTGCATCGCGGTAAAGCCAAGACGACGAGCTTAGTCGAGCGACCATTCGGCGATCTGGCGGCCGATGCCTTTGCCATGTGCGATCGCCGAGACCATGTAAGCAGCGTTTGCTATATGTGAGCCGAGTCCGGGTTGGTTCGCACGCAGCCAAAATGTCGCGACGATCCGGCCGTCGAGTGCGGCAACATAATTGTGCTTGTCCGGCGTAAACCAGTACGCCATCATTTCGCCTTCCGACGCGTCGGGCGAAAATACATACGTGTCGCCGCCTGCGATAACGGACTTGATTATCGCCCAGATATCAGGCTTGTCTTTGTCACCGGCTACTCGAATTTCACACATTTTCAGAATAATGAAGTTGTCGGTCGACGATAATAAGTGATTAAATCGACATTTCTCACAGAAGTATTTTGACCTAACGGTAATTCGTTAACAAGCGAGATCATTATGGAAAGCGAACTCAAAGATCTGCATTTGGCGTTTATTGGCTGCGGCGTGATGGGCGAATCGATGGCGGCCGGGTTGCTGCGTCGAAAGCTTATTGATCCCAAAAACATTTCTGCGAGCCACCCGCGTGAAGCAAGGCGAGAGGAGCTTGCTGCGAAATACGGCATCACTGTCTTTGAACGAAATGCGGACGCGGCGAAAACAGCGGCGGGTCATGAAAATTCGGCAATGGTACTGTGTGTTAAGCCTCAAAGGCTTGCACGAGTAGTCAATGATCTCGATCAAATACTGGAGTTAAACCAGCTTGTTGTTTCGATCGTCGCGGGAGCGTCCATCGAACATCTGGCAAACGCCCTCGGAACAGCCAAGATCGTGCGCGCAATGCCCAACACGCCGTCACAGATCGGTGCCGGGATAACTGCATGGACATGCACTGAAGCCGTCGGCGAAATGGAGCGGCGGCATGTTCGCGAGATGCTCTCGGCCCTCGGCAAGGAGCTTTTTGTCGAGACCGAGAACATGATCGACATGGCGACGTCGCTCTCCGCAACCGGACCGACCTACATTTTCATGGTGATGGAGGCACTGACCGATGCCGGCGTCCATCTCGGATTTTCGCGTGACATGGCGAAAGAGTTGGTCCAGGAAACGATGCTCGGCTCCGTCAAATTTGCGATCGAATCGAACAAGCACCCTGCCGAACTCCGAAACATGGTCACCTCACCCGGCGGTACCAGCGCCGAAGCCATATATCAGATGGAAAAAGGAACGCTGCGGACCGTGCTCTCGAAAGCAGTTTATGCCGCATACAAAAGGGCGGTGGAATTAGGCAAGAAAAGTTAGAATTCGAACAGCCTTTCCTTCGCTTTACGCCAGTTTTGCGATGCTATCACACTGATAGCATCGATTCGGACATTCGCTAGTTAATTCCTTTGGCCGCCGCAACCTTTTCTGTATCAAGCTTAGCGAGTTTCGCTCGCTCATCCTTGACGACCCGTGTCAGTGCGGCCGAATCGATCGCACCGGGAATGAATTGGTCTCCGATAAGGTACGCCGGTGTGCCACTAACGTTTATTGACTCAGCAAGGTGAATGTTGCGATCGATGGCCTCAGCGATCTTGGGATCAAGCATATCCGCCTGGAGCTTTGCATAGTCCATTCCGAGATGTTCGGAAACTGCTTTTAGCACGTCGTCGCCCGCGCCGTCAGCAGTGAGCATCGCTTGATGAAATTCGGTAAATTTACCCTGTCGGGCAGCCGCAAGAGCGGCTTTTGCTGCAATCAAAGACTGTGGGCCGAGGATCGGAAATTCCTTGTAAACAACGCGAACCGAGCTGTCGTTTGCCAACAGCGTTTGAACCGCCGGAAGCGTCTTTTTGCAATAGCCGCAAAAATAATCGAAGAAAACGACGATCGACACGTCTCCTTTTGCGTTGCCCGCGGCAGGCGAATCGGCGTCCGCGTAGATCTCAGACCTTAGTCTCTTCATATTTTCCGCCGTGGCCTGGCTCTTCTGCTTTTCCTCTTGTCGCTGAAGCGCCTGCATCGCCTCGCGAATCACCGCTGGATTTTTGAGCAGATATTCGCGGACGATATTTTCGACGGTCTCGCGCTGCTGCTTTGAAATTGCCGGCGCGGGCGGCTTAACGGATGGCGATCTCGACGCTTGCCCAAAGATCTGGGAAGTACAAACCGAGAACATTGCGATAAAGATGGTAAGCGTTGCGTTTCTAGCTTTGTTGTTCATTTTCGGCTCCTAAAAAAATTGTTGCAGACCGGATCAGTAGGTATAGAGCGGTGTGACCCTTGGTATCGGCTTGTCGTCGAGACATTTCGGGCTCAGGAAGGCATTTACGACGGAGACTATGCCCGTCGGTTCAAGGGACAGGGCGGTGAGCACGAGCTTAAAATTGGCCCACTCGTTCGAGTCGTTCGGGTTTCGCATTTGCAAATGGTTCAGTCCCCATTGTTTTTTTAGCCAATCCCGTCCAGCCGGCCCGAGGCCGAATTGCGTATCTACCTTTCTTGCGATCTCGTCGCTGGTCAGAAGTGCGAAATTATCACTGAATTCCTTTTGATACTGCTCGACCTTGCCCTTTACGGTTTGTCCGGCGGTAATCGCCACGCTGCCGACTTTACCGATCTTTGGCAACGCTTCCTTGATGCCGTTAAAGATGACAGTGAGCTTGGAGGATTCGCGGGCCAGTGCCGTCGAGCCGGCCACAGCTCCATTCACCTCACTCTCGGCGGCTCCGGCCGCGCCGAATGTTGCTATATTTATCGCGAGCATGCCGGCGGCGATGAACTTGCCGCCCGCATCGAACACACAGCTTTTTGTGTCCTTCGCACAACCTGCAAGACAGCCTACCGGATTTTGGCTGGGGCATGATCCGAAGCAAGTCGGGCCGGCAAACGTGTCATTCTTGTTCGTGCAGCTCTCAAAACACCCGCCGGCGGTATTCAGGTACGACGTACTGCCAGGCATACACCGAGATTCATATGAGTCGCTGTGCTTCTGATCGGTCGTTTGAGCATAATATGCTGTTATCGCCGCATTCATCGGTTTGCAGCTAACGCCGTCATCGGCCCAGTCCTTTGGACAGTCCGGGCTGCAAATATTGCAGCCAACGGGGTGGAAGCCGGGCTTGCACTTTTCGTAAATGATCGCGATACACTGCTCGCAGTTTTCTTTTCCGTGCTCCTTCTCACATCTGGCGGTCGCACCGTCCAGGTTAATACCATCAAATTGCCAGGCATAGCCCGCACCGCGCCCGTACGCGGCAGGCTTTACGCATCTGCCGCCCTCGCCATCGGCATATCCGTCAGGGCACCAGTTTCTTCCGGTGCACTTTTCCCGTTTGTCGAGCCACTTGCCGGCCGGACACGGCTCCATGCAATCCACCAGCGAGGTGTTGTCCTTTTTGGATATGCATTTGCCTGCGGGCACGTATGGAGTTTTCTGACGAGCGTACGATTGCCTGTAGCAGAAGGGTAATTGCTCCGCCGAGACCTGTACCGCGAGCCATTCCATCACCTTTGTCAGATCCTCGGGGCCCAGAGCGGGATTGTCCGTCGGTACGGCCATGTTGTTTGCGGCGAGCCTTTTCCACTTGAAATTATTCGACCATGTGATCGTGCTTCCGTCATCAGACAAGATCCCGGTAAGACCATTAGAAGCGACAAAGGACTTCCCGCCGGCCTGGGCGGTGGATATCGAACCATATCCGTTGTCGATCGTGAGATTGAGCCCGGAGGATTTAATTTCAGCGTTTCTTGCATCTTTCTGACCGCTGGCATTGTACATTTCCCATTTTCCGACAAAGGGGGCGCTGAGTTCCGCGAGCTGGCTGGTTGCCAAATTGATCGCGCCGGCCTTCTCCGCGGCCTCGTGTTTATCCGATACGCTCTTAGTGACCCAATATCCCGATCTCACTCCACGCGAGCTGATCCAGTCTATCCGCGTACCGTCGGAGGAAACGAATCCCGTATCTCCCAGCCTGACAAATTGACCGTTGCTGATGACTGACGTTGTTTTGAACTTATCCGGAGTGGTGACGGTCAAGGTGTTTCCGGTCTGCTCGATCGTTATCAATCCTCTCGCCAATACGGCATTGCTATCGTACGAGACCCACGTTCCTGAAATGTTCGGAACCTGACTAGCGGCCGCCACGTGTAAAAGCGTCATTATGAACGTGGCAAGCAGTAAATTCTTTGATCGTTTGAAGTTGTTCATTCTATAGTGCTCCTCATTTCTGTTGTCCGAAACCCGAGTTGCCAGCGAGTATCGATCCGAGCTCGAAAAGGTTATCTTTCAACACATACCCGCAAACTCCTGCCGCGAAAGCCTCATCGCGTATTTCCTCGTCGTCAAAAGCCGTGACCATGCAAATATTCGCTTTTGGAAATTCGGCGATTATTTCTCGGGTGGCCGTTATGCCGTTCATCCGCGGCATCTCATGGTCCATCAGCACCCAATCCGGCTGGTGCTCCGTGTACAATTGCAATGCCTGTTCGCCGTCCGAACATTCATAGATCTCGTTGGCCACTTCGGGCAGATAGTCCCGAAGGAGAAGTCTTATTTTTGAGTTATCGTCGACTATCAAGATTTTCATTTGCAGAGGCCGATCAGTTAGGGTTCAGCATAGAAGGGATGTCGGAACGCGGGAATTCGCATATTCACGTATTTTGCATAAGTGGAAATACGTATTTGCCTCATTTTCTACGATCCGTGTTGAATGTTACGTCCTTACTGACGTGCGGGCTTTCGGCGTGATCAGAGCAGTTCGGACTTGTGCGAGAGGGCAAATTTGAGTAGGGAATGGCTGCCTCGCAGATCGAGTTTCTGGCAGATGTTTTCGCGGTGTTTTTCGACGGTCCGCGGGCTGATAAAGAGCTGCTCGCCGATCTCTTTGGTAGTTAGATTTTCGGCGATCAGCTTAACAACGCGGCGTTCAGTTGGCGTTAGGTCGCCGAGGGAGGGCTGTTTTTCCGTTAGTCCGATGGCGCGGCGGCTGCGGTTAATAAGGAAAGACGTCAGAGCATGGCTTGCGTAATGCTGTTCGGACGCGACCGTCTTGATACATTCGATAATGTCGGACAGTGCGCTGTCTTTCAAGACGAAACCCTTTGCACCCAGATCGATAGCTTCGTTAAAAATATCTTCGTCGCGGTGCATTGTGAGAAAGATGATCCCGGTCGAAAGGCCTTTTTGCCGGATCGCCCGTGCCGCTTCAAAGCCGTTCATCACGGGCATGTCGATATCTAGTATTGAAACCTGCGGCGAATGGGCCGAGATGGCCTCAACCGCTTTTTGGCCATCATTCGCCTCGGCCACAACACGCAGACGCCCATCTTCCTCGATCGTCTGCCGCAGCCCCTGCCGTACGATCGGATGATCGTCAGCGATCAAAATGGTGATCTCGTCGTTCATGTATTCTTTGCAAACGGTATGTTCACGCGAATCGTCGTTCCTTCGCCGATCCTCGATTCAACCATAAACTCTCCTCTTAATAGCTGAGAACGTTCCCTGAGGCCCACCAGCCCTAAGTTGCGGCGTTCGATGCTTACAGTCGACGTATCGAATCCTTTGCCATTGTCGTCGATCTTAATTGAGACGATGCTCGATCCGCGATCGATTCGTACGGACGCGTTCGACGCATTTGAATGCTTGATAATATTATTGACCGATTCCTGAACGATCCGATAAATATTGATCTCGTTATTTTCGGAAAAGAGGTCGTCGATATCATCGACCCCGATGTCGATCTCTATTACACCTGCCAACTTTTTGAGCATCGCCTGAATCGCCTTCGTCAACCCCAATCGATCCAGAAGCTGCGGGCGAAGATTGTTGGTTATGTCGCGGACCTCTTCGAGCGCCTGCGATGCTGATTCGGAAATGCTTCCTAGTTCCTTCGCGACCCGCTCCCTGTCTTCGCCCTTGTTAAGCCCAAGCATCGCCCGGTTCTTTATAATAACGAGGCTCTGCCCCAAACCGTCATGCAGCTCGGACGCGATGCGTTTACGCTCGGCTTCCTGCGATTCGATCAATTGCCTCGAAAACTGAGTTTTTGCTCCGGCGATCGCACGTAGCCGTGATACACGCGTGTGATAGAACCACCAGATCACCAAACCCAGCCCTAACGCCAAAAATCCGATAAACCACCAAGTCTGGTAAAAGAAAGGATGAACGACTATCTTGATCGCTGTTCCTTCGTTGTTCCAAACGCCATTGGCATTTGCTGCGATCAGCCGAAATGTATACGTTCCAGCGGGCAAGTACGAATAATCCACGGTCCGCTTGGTGCCCGCTTCGACCCAGTTTGGTTCGAGCCCTTCGAGCTTGTAGCGAAATTTTATCTGTTCCGATTTTATCAGGCTCAAGCCAGTGTACTCGATCGCAATATTGGATTGTCCCGGCTGCAATTGCACTTCGGTTTCCAAGGCATTATGGTCAACCGGTTTTCGATCGATCGAAATGCTCTCAATAACAACCGGCGGCGGATTTGGATTCAAGGTTTCAGCTTCGGGATCAATAATGGCAACTCCGCCCATCGTCGGAAACCAGAACTTGCCGTCGCTGGCTTTGATGGCGGCAGGCAGGCGTCCGCCGTTACATTCAGCGTTGAGCATGCCATCCTTTTCGTCATAGGAAACGCTGTTGAGTTTGGGGATCTTGCCGTCGGCAAAATCGTTGAGCTCCTGTTTGCTGACGCGATGGATGCCGCGATTGCTCGACATCCAAAAGTTCGCCCGTTTGTCTTCCAGAATGGCAAAGACGCCGTTGTTGAACAGCCCGTGTTCGACGCGAAAGTTGAAGAACTTGCTATCCTTATATCGAACCAACCCGTCGCCATAGGTCCCAAACCACAAAACGCCGTCCGCATCTTCGTAGATCGCTCGAATCAGTCCCTGTGGACAGTTCGGTTCGGTGTTGTAGTTGATAAACCTGCCGTCTTTTAGCTGGGACAATCCGTCAAATGTTCCGATCCAAAGGTTGCCGATGCGATCGACATGGAGCGTAACGACTCGGCCACTTGGCAATCCGTCTGCTGCGGTGTAATGCGCGACTTCTTGATCATCCCTGAATTTGAACAAGCCGTCGTCCGTCGCGATCCAAATGTTGCCTTCACGGTCGGAAGCAAAGTCGGTTGCACCACTGGGAAGCTCGTCTTTACCGACTTTCATGAGCGAGGCAGGTTCGGCAAATCTCCCAAAGCCGCCTTCGCCCTGATATCCCAGCCATAGTCGCCGCCGTGCATCTTCCCAAAACCCGCGCATATAAAGCGGCTGATTGGAACTGTAAGTCAGCCCGATATTTGTGATTTTCCCGTCTGCGTATCGATTAACCCCTTTTATCGTGCCGATGAAAATATCTCCGCCAGAGGTCTGGATCAGAGGATAGGTTTCGTTACTATTGAGTCCGTCAGCGACGGAGAGCGTCGTAAAAATTTTCCGACGCAAACGGCGCAACCCAGTCGATGTGGCCAGCCAAAAATTGCCCTCACGGTCTTTGAGACTGGCGATGGGACCCATCGGATCTTTTAGCTGGAACGTCGTGGATTGATCGCCTATTAAGCGGACCAGTTGGTTTATCTTGGTGGCGTCATGACCGGCGAGCAGGACGGAGATGGTGCCGTCGTCATCCTCGCTGATCTGGCTCGGATAGAGTTCGCTTAAACCGGGGATCTCCTTTTTCGTAAAGGCTGTGACCTTGCCTTCATGAAAACGCCACAGTTCGGCATCAGGGGTTTGCCTGGTCACCCATAGGGCCCCCTGCCGATCTTCATAGGGCCTCGGAATGCCGAGTCTTTCTAGTTCCGGGGCCGTTAGCTTAATTTGGTACGATGTTATCTGCCCGCCTTGTTGACGCGTTATCTGATCGCGTTTGATCACCCATTTGGCTCCGGAACTACCAAAATAAGCCTGGATGACGTTCGCATTTTTTTGCTCGGGCAATAATACGAAATGATCACCTTGCAGGGCATAATACCCATTCTCTGTTTCGAAAACTGCGTGACCTTCGGCGTCGCCAACGATCTCAGCGATCGGTTCGCCCGACGCAGCAAACTGCGAATACGAAATAAACTCACCATTGCGGTGCATGGTGATGACGCCATCTTCGGTAACCGCGTAGAACGTACCTTCCCGATCGGCGAAAAGGCGAGCGAACCGGTTATTGATGATGCCTTTCGTATTGCCCTTGTCAAAGATCGTAAACCGCACGCCATCAAATCGGGCGAGACCGTCAAACGTACTCAGCCACAAATAACCGTCAGGCGTTTGCGCCAGGCCCGTAACGGTGTTCTGCGGCAAGCCGTTCGCGGTCGTCCAAACATCGAATCCGTATCCCTCGGCATGCGCGACCATGCTGGCAGCCACGATCAGGATCATGCACCCAAAAGCGAGTAACGGGCTTTGCCTGTACTGAGAGTCCATCGTTTCGTTGTTGAAAAAATATTTATACCATACGTGTAAAGTTGGACGAGGCGAATCGACGACGAAAAGTAATGTCGCTCGACGACAAAGTTCAAATACATCTCAATCCAAAGTGCGATCATTAAGCAAAAAGAAATTTACCACGACTGAACTTTGGTCGTTTTGTTCTTTGAAAACTTGCGAAAGCAAAAAAAGAGGCTGCCCACTTTTGGACAGCCTCAAATCCAGCAATTTTCTTCTGAGCGTTAATTAATGTAGTACGCGGGTGCCGGTTGGTCGGTGTTGGCTCCGAAGGATATTGCCTCAAATGATCCGCTACCGCTGTCTATTCGATACCACATACCACTAGACGGACGGTAAACAGCTACATCTGCCTTTCCGTCCCCATCATAATCCGCAGGCACGGGAATGTCGCCAGTTGTGCCAAATCCAGTAGCGTAAAAACTATTGTCGGCTCTCAATACATACCAGACACCGTTGGACGGACGCCAAACGGCTACGTTTGCTTTGCCATCACCGTCAAAATCACCCGTTACGGCTTTGTCGCCGGCAGAACCAAACTGCACGGCCGAGAACGCTCCGGTTTGGCTGCTGATACGATACCAGGATCCATTCGACGGCCTGAATACATTGATATCGGCTCTTCCGTCGCCGTCAAAATCCGCGGGGATCGGCACGTCGCCATTCGCACCAAACTGAATGGCGTTGAATTGTCCGGTTGAACTCAAAAGTTGATACCAAACGCCGGTCGATGGCCGAAAAACCGCTACGTCCGTCTTCCCGTCGCCATCGTAA
>JBBRSH010000089.1:0-19019 GCA_038245555.1 Pyrinomonadales bacterium
CATCCTCATAGATCTCGAAGATCGGGGCAAGCAGTTCCCGCAGGAATGTACCAAATGACCCGTTGCCGATGATGTTGATCTTCATAACAGGAGTTCAACTGACGAGATCCTCAAAGTCCTCTATGCTCGGCAGTTCGGTCAGATCCCTAAGGCCGAACTGGACGAGAAAATCTTTTGACGTGCCGTATTGCATCGGGCGGCCCACCGTTTCTTTACGGCCCTTGGCGACGATCAGTCGTTTGTCGAGAAGTGTCCTGATTGCCGACGCCGATTGCACTCCGCGGATCTCGAGTATCTCGGGAACGGTCACTGGCTGTTTGTAGGCAATGACCGCAAGGGTTTCCAGCGAGGCTAGCGACAGCTTGGCGGACGGGCGTGTTTTCAGGAATTTGCGGACGTCTTCGTGGAGTTCGGTCCGCGTGGCTAGCTGCCATCCGCCGGCGATCTCGCGGATCTGCAGGCCGCTTTCACGCGACTCGTATTCGCGGACGAGTTCCTCGATCGCCGCCTTGACGCTATCCCGCTCTTCATCGAGCACCTCGGCCAGCAGCTTGGTTGTCACGGGTTCGTCGGCGACAAAGATCAGGGCCTCGGCGAGCGCGACAAGTTCCGCCAGCGTTCGCGGGGTCTTTTGAATGTCCTGTTCGTCTTCAGTCATATTGTGGCAACTTAACAGGATAGGCAGGATAGGCAGGATAAATCAATCCGCCGTCCCGCATATCCTTTATTCTGTCTTACGAAACTTTCCTTAGGATTATGTCGCCAAAGGTGGTGCCCTGGATAAGTTTGACGCCCTCTGACCTGACTATCTCGAGGACAGCGATAAAAGCGGTAACGAGTTCGCGTTTCGAATGCATTTCGCCGAAAAAGGTAAGCATGTTGATCTCGCCGGTTACGGACAACCGCGATTTCAGGGTCCGCAGCATATCGGCGAGTGAGACCTCTTCGCGATGGATCTCCATCTTGATCTCGTCGACATGGCGGGCGACGATCTTTTGGAATACGGTTAGCAGGTCGAAAACCGAGGCATCGATCTCGGCATTGTTGTCGTCGGATTCGATCGGGCCGCGCTTAAAAATTGCCTGTTCGATGGTCGAACGTTCGTACAACATGCCGGCAGCCGACTTGAACTGCTCGTATTCGAGCAGCCGGTCGACGAGTTCCTGTCGCGGATCCTCGATCTCCTCTTCCTCGCCGACAAATGGGTCGCGAGGAAGTAGCATTCTGGATTTTATCTCGATCAGCGTTGCAGCCATGACCAGGAAATCGGCTGCGACCGCAATGTCGAGTCGTTTCATTAGCCGAATGTAGTCGAGATATTTCTGCGTGATGCTCGCGATCGGGATGTCGAAAATGTTGGCCTGTTCCTGCCTGATGAGAAACAGGAGCAGATCGAGCGGGCCGGCAAAATCGCCGATCTTGATCTTCAGGTCGTCGCTGGTGCCGACGATCTGTGCGGTCGACTGATGAAAATCGAAAGTAAATTGGTCGGGTTGTTCGTTCAAGTGTTCTTAGTCTCTCGCAAATAAATGATGTAGTCGATCTTCGGCGGTTTGAAACCGGATTCCCGGAGCGTCAAGATGATGTTGCCCCGGTGTGTCGACGAATGTAGCACGACATGCGACAAAAGTTCACGATACGTATTTTCGCACCGCTTTCCCTCGCTGGTTCGATATCGGGCTGTTAGGTCAAGGCCTTCTTCCTCAAATCCGCGTAGGAGAACTTCATAACGCGACGAAATCTCCTGGGCCAAACTTCCGCATTCGGCAATCGACAGGTTGGGCCAAAAATCGAAGGCTGTCGAGTCCTTGCCGTAGAGCCGTTCGAAATATTCCTGCTCAGTGATCAGCAGATGGGACAGGACCTGCCGCGATCTTTCGGAGTCTGTTTCTTTTAGTGCGACGACGAGCCGGCGATTTGCCCAGTCGTTGTAACGAAAAAGCTCACGCAAATGTTCGAGGGTCTGCATCTACTCGCCATCGACCGCGTACTTTTTCAGATCTTCCAGACTCATTAACTGAAGCGCCGATTCGTGGGTGGATTCGAGTACGACACTGGGCGCCATACCATCGTCCAGAGCCTGCTGCCACCGCATCGCAACAAGACACCACTTATCGCCTTCTTTTAGCCCCGGAAAAGCGTATTGCGGCATCGGTGTCGATAGGTCGTTGCCGGCCGACTTGGAATACGCCAGGAATTCGTCGGTCGCAACGATGCAGACAGTATGCCGTCCGTGATCGTCCGCACCAGTGCGACAGTATCCATCGCGATAAAATCCCGTCATCGGATCGGCGCAGCAGCTTTTCAGCTCGCCGCCAAGAACATTCTTAGGTTTAGGCCGGTGGCCGTTGCCGTTTCCATTTCCGTTGGTGTAACTCATTTTACAGTTTTACGATTCGACTGGTTTGTTGTGACCGCGTCAGCCGCGATCTTTTCGACGATGTTGTTGGCTCCATTATCAGCTACGTAAGGCCGCTTGCCGTTAACAAATCGTGAGTATTTAATTGCATTATTAGTCCCGTTCAACATGATCGTCGTTGCGGCCTCTGCCGTAATTTCATTGCCGTCTCCATTAATGATCATCTGATGGCATGCACCTTTGATAATAATAATATTTTGGCTTCCGCTCACGGCGACGGAATTATATTTTTTGCATTCAACTGTCTTCTTTTGATCAGAACCGTTTACCGTGACCTTTTCCCCATCGAGATTTGTGTCCACCTGCACCACCTCCGACGGATCGATCGGGGCCTCAGGCACAGTCGGTGAAGGGAGCGGTGTGGGCGTGCCTGAGAACTTCTCCATCTCCCGCTTCGCCGTGTCGCTCCGCAGATCGCATCCCGCTAGTACGGTTGCGAGCAATATACAACAAAACGTGACTAATATTCTCATAATCACCTTTTACCTAATAGTTCCAATGCCTTCTCGATAGGCCGCGCCAGCACAGCCTTGTCACCAACCTCCACGATCGGACGTTGAAGGATCGACGGATGAGCGACCATCGCTTTTATGACCTCTGAGTCCTCTGTCTCCGACGTTATGCCAAGTCCTTTGAAATCCGGTTCGGCCCTTCGCAAAACTTCATACGGTCTTAAGCCGGTTTTCTTGAGCAGAGCGGAGAGCTTTGGCTCCGTAAACGGCTCGATAAAATAATTGACCTTTTTCCAATCGATGCCGTTCTCCTCGAAGAGCTTATTCAGCTTTCGGCAGGTGGTACAGGTTGGTTTTTCGTAAACCGTTATATTCATAAGATAATTTTGCCCGCGAATTACGCGAATGTTCACGTAATTCGCGGGCCAACTTCCTAAATTCTGGCAACGACGACATCGCCGGATTGTGTTTCAGCGAGATTCTGCGATTCCTCGTACGTAAATATTCTCGATTTTGTAACGAACCGCAAACCGAGCGGGATCTCAAGCGAAAAGCTGGCACCGCGACCGTTTACGACGTCGATGGTTAGTTCGGTGTGCTGCCAGAATTCGAACTGGTCCTTTGCCATATAAAAATCGCACCCCGCGATCTCACCAAGCCAGACATCCGACGACCCGACCATAAACTCACCCTTCGGATAACACATCGGCGAAGATCCGTCACAGCACCCGCCGCTCTGATGAAACATCAGCTCGCCGTTCTTTTCACGCAGATGTTCGACAACCGCAGCGGCTTCGGGGGTTATTATTACTCTTGACGTTTCGTTCATGATGCAAAGGAAGTTGCCAGCGAATAACGCGAATGAGCACGAATAAAATGATCTTTCCCATTCGCGTCGTTTCGCGTTATTCGCGGGCAAAATTCTTAAAAGAACCCCATCGCTTTCTTATCATAAGAGATAAGCATATTCTTCGTCTGGCGGTAGTGGTCGAGCATCATCAGGTGGTT
Source organism: Pyrinomonadales bacterium (assembly GCA_038245555.1). Classification (GTDB taxonomy): domain Bacteria; phylum Acidobacteriota; class Blastocatellia; order Pyrinomonadales; family Pyrinomonadaceae; genus OLB17. The sequence continues at coordinate 3,880 of JBBRSH010000089.1, forward strand.
TTCGCGACCAAAGCCTGACTTTTTGTATCCGCCGAACGGAGCGTGGGCCGGGTAGTTGTGGTAGTTGTTTACCCAGACGCGGCCGGCCTGGATGGCACGGGGGACGCGGTAGAGTTCGTGAGCGTCGCGGGTCCAGACTCCGGCACCGAGGCCGTAGAGCGTGTCGTTGGCGATCTCGATGGCTTCGGCTTCGTCTTTGAACGTCGTGACGCAGGTGACCGGGCCGAAGATCTCTTCCTGAAAGACGCGCATCTTGTTGTGGCCTTTCATAATTGTCGGCTCGATGTAGTAGCCGTCCTCGACGTCGGGATTTTTGTAGGCCTTGCCGCCGGTCAGGATCTCGGCACCTTCGTCTCGACCGATCTGCAGGTAGTTGAGAATTTTCTCGTACTGGTCCTGGCTCGCCTGTGCTCCCATCATCGTCGTCGGGTCGAGCGGATGGCCCATCTTGATCTGTTTGGTGCGTTCGACAAAGCGGGCGATAAATTTGTCGGCAATGTCTTCCTGAACGAGCACACGCGAAGGACATGTGCACACCTCGCCCTGGTTGAGAGCAAACAGCGTTGCACCTTCGAGGCATTTGTCGAAGAATTCGTCGTCGGCGTCCATCACGCTCTTAAAGAATATGTTCGGCGATTTGCCGCCGAGTTCGAGCGTGACCGGTATCAGATTTTGTGATGCATACTGCATGATCAGACGTCCGGTCGTCGTTTCACCCGTGAAGGCGACCTTGGCAATTCGTGCATTCGTGGCTAAGGGTTTTCCGGCCTCGACACCGAAACCATTGACGATATTCAGTACACCTTTCGGCAGCAGGTCTCCGACCAGTTCTGCCCAGATCAGAATACTCGCGGGTGTCTGCTCGGCAGGCTTGAGAACAACGCAGTTTCCGGCGGCCAGCGCAGGTGCGAGTTTCCATGTCGCCATCAGGATCGGGAAATTCCACGGGATGATCTGACCGACAACGCCGAGCGGTTCGCGGATGATGACCGACAGGGTGTTTTGATCGATCTCCGTCGCGCTGCCTTCCTCGGCACGGATAACGCTCGCAAAATATCTGAAATGATCGATCGCGAGCGGAATGTCGGCAAACGTCGTCTCGCGGATCGGCTTGCCGTTGTCCCAGGTTTCGGCCCGGGCGAGTGTCTCAAGATTCTGCTCCATGCGGTCAGCTATCTGGAGCAGAATATTGCTTCGCTCCGTCGCCGATGTCTTGCTCCAGGTTTCGAAAGCCGCATGGGCAGCATCAACCGCCGCCTCAACGTCGGCCTCGTTCGAACGGGCGACCTTGGTAAACGACTTGCCGTCTACGGGTGAGATACAGTCAAAATACTCGCCGCTCTTCGGCGCGGCCCACTCGCCGCCGATGTAATTTTCGTACTGCTCTTTGAATTTCGGGATGTCAAAAGATTGTTTGGTCGATTCCATGGTGTCTCCTTAGTGGTTACGGGAAAGCCGGCGTGACATATACAGTCTTCCGGCCAGAAAAACGGGAATAGAAAATATGAATATATTGTAACACCGACAACGGCTTTCGTGAGCTCAATTTTGAGTTGAACTGTCGGATTTCGCTGCTACCGTTTGTAGCGCTTTTGTATGTCATTTGTGTTACAAAATATGAATATCCGAGTACCTCCAAATCTGCCTGCTTCTGGTAACTCGCATAAACAAGAGTCTTATGCCGCTTTGGCCGCTGTTCCATCTGTCCCAGCACTTTCCCGCATCTCGCCCCTAGATCAAAATCCAATTAAATAGTTGAGTTCCCGCGGTTAGTCTAACTATAGTATTCAAAGACTAAGGCTACGGCGGTAACGAAAATTACGCACGAAAGCTGCCAATAATCATTTTATCATTTGTGTCAACGGTGCGAATGGTTTGCATGGGTCCAACACATGGATCGGGTAGCCACTCGATCGCTAACGGCGTACCGAAACCTTTTGGGCGGGTGCCTATTTTAGTGGCAGATGCTCATTGAGATATCTCGTCAGCAGGCTATAAAGGTGCAGCGTGGTGCCCTCGCCTTCGGAAATGGCGTGCGTCCTATTCGGGTACGCCATCATTGTAAAGGGCTTATTTGCCGCAATCAGCTTGTTGATCAGATATTCGGTTTGCTGATAATGGACGTTGTCGTCTCCGGTTCCGTGGACAATGAGCAGGTCGCCCTTTAGACCCGGTGCGAAGGTCGTCGCTGACGTATTGTCGTAGTCCTGCGGGTTATCCTTTGGCAGGCCCATATAACGCTCAGTGTAGATCGTGTCGTAAAAGCGATTGTCCGGCGCGGGGGCGACCGCCATTCCCATCTTGTAGATGTCGGGATAGCGGAACATTGCGTTCAGGGTCGCGACCCCGCCGCCGCTCCAGCCCCAAATGCCGACGCGAGCAGGGTCGAGGAATTGCATTTTTGCAAGCATCGCCTTGACGGCGGCTGCCTGGTCGGCGGAACTCAGGACACCGATCTTTCGATAAATGCTCTTGCGAAACTCTCTGCCCCTAGGTGACGGCGTGCCACGATTGTCTACGCTCGCGACGATATAACCCTGCTGCGTCAGCATCTGGTACCAGAGATATTGAGCGCCAGACCAAGAGTCGTTGACGGTCGTTGACGCGGGCTCGGTGTACACATAAAAAAGGACGGGGTACTTTTTCGATGGGTCAAAACCGGGCGGCTTCATCATCCACCCATCGAGCGAAACCCCATCGCCAATATCGACTCGGAAAAATTCGTTTGTGCCGTGCGCAAGCTGATCCATCTTGGCCCGTTGGGCGTTGTTAGTCACGATACTGCGGGCGATCGTTTTGTCAGAGAGCTTTAATAGATCGACGCGACTAGGCTTGCCGAAGGAAGATGAGCTTTGCGTGGCCCATTTGCCCGTTGGCGAAAAGTTGTAATTGTTCCAGCCCGTAAATTCTGATGGCGTCACGCGTTCGTCGCCGCCCGAGCCGTCAAGTCGCGAGCGGTAAAGATAACGCTGCGTTGCATTGTCGGGCGAGGCGATGTAATAGATCCAGCCGCCTGCTTCGTCGACGGACAGAACGCCCATCGCGTCAAAAGCACCTTTTGTGAGAGCCTTGATGTCGCCGCCGTCGGCAGATACTGAATATGGGCGACGCCAGCCGTCGCGTTCGCTGACCCACAGGAAACGTTTGCCGTTGCTGAGCCAACGCATCTCGTCCAGCGTCACGTCGACCCAAGTCGCGTCTTTTTCGGTAAGGATCGACCTCGTTTTGCCGCTTTTTGAATCCGCGACCAAAACCTGGAGGGTATTTTGCAAACGGTTAATGTGCTGCAAGTAGATCTCCGACGGCGAAGACCAATCTACCGAGACGATGTAGTTATTTCTTAGATCGCCGGGCGTCTCCAGCCAACGGATATCGCCGCCGCTCGCAGGAACAATGCCGACGCGGACCGCCGCATTCGTTGTTCCTGTTTTCGGATAAGGAATTCGGGTTAGCGTCGGGTAAAGGCCTTTCGTATCGTCAAGGAGTAAATAATCTTCAATTCCCGACGCGTCAAACTGCCAGAACGCGATCGAGCGGCTGTCCGGACTCCAACGCCAGCAATCGCGTAGGTTAAACTCCTCTTCGTTAACCCAGTCCGACGTGCCGTTGATCATCGTGTGCGAACCGTCTTTCGTCAGTCGCGTGATCTTTCCGTTTGTGACATCTTCGGCGTATAGGTCGTTCTCACGGACGTACCCGACTTTGGTTCCGTCGGGGGAGAACTTTGCGAACATCAGCGTCTCCGTCTTTGCATCGCCGCCGAGCTTTGAAAGCTTTCCGGTTCCGGTGTCCAGCACCCAATAATCGCCGCTAGTGTTTTGGCGCCAGACTTTTTGAGAATTCGTATATATCAGAATGCGTTTCTCGTCTGACGACCAGTCGTAGCCATGTCTCGCTAGTGTTTTAGTCTCGCCCGCGGGGATCAACTTGTCAGCAGACAGCAGCACATCGCGTTTGCTCGTCTCGATCTGGTACCGGACGAGATCCATTGCACCCTTGACGTTGTCGGACGGCTCAAATTTCGCATACGACTCACCATCTTTCAGCCAGTGAAATCCGCCAAACCTCTCTGGCTGAAACTCACTGCTCGCAAAGATACGTTCGACCGTGAGTTTTGGATCGATGCTCTGCTGCGTGCTCTGTGCATAGAATGCATGTGCCGACGAAAAAAGTAGAAGTGCGAGCAATAGTGCGATTCGTCGTGAATTAAAAGGAAAGCGCGTATTGGGCATAGTGTTTATTTGATCCCGATCTTTTTATAAACGTCCTGCAAGGTTGCCGACGCGACACCGCGGGCCTTGTCCGCACCCGTTTTCAATATCCCGTAGAGGGTGTCGTCGTCAAACTCCTTGACCCGCGCCTGAAATGGCCTTAGGAACTCGACGACAACCTCGGCGAGCTCACCCTTGAACTGGCCATACCCTTTGCTCGCAAAATGTTCGATGCATTCATCGTTCGTTTTACCGGTCAAAAGATGATAGATCGTCAACAGGTTTTTGATAGCGGGACGCGAATCGTCAAAGTTGATCTCTGTTCCGGAGTCCGTGACCGCACGTTTGATCTTTTTCGTGATAGTGTCCGCGTCATCCAGCAAAAAGATCGAGCCCGCTGGGTTCTCGTCCGATTTGGACATCTTTTTTGCGGGGTCTTGCAGCGACTGGATCTTGGCTCCGACGGGCGGGATGAACGCCTCCGGTACGACAAACGTTTCGCCGAAATCACGATTGAATCGTTCCGCAAGATCACGTGTCAGTTCGAGATGCTGCTTCTGGTCCTGGCCGATCGGCACCAGATGGGTCTGGTAAAGCAGTATGTCAGCAGCCATAAGGACCGGATAGGTGAATAGTCCGACACCAGCACGCTCGCGATTGCCCTTGCCCTTGTCCTTGAACTGTGTCATCCGCTCAAGTTCGCCCATTCGCGAGATACATGACAAAATCCAGGTCAGTTCGGCATGCTCAGATACGTCTGACTGAATAAAGATCGTTGCCTTTTCGGGATCGATCCCGGCCGCAAGGTAGATCCGAGCAAGATCTAGAGTCTTTTGCCGCAAAATACTCTGGTCCTGTGGCAGCGTGATCGCGTGAAGATTTACAATGCAGTAAAAGCTCTCGTATTCGTTCTGAAGTGCGACCCAGTTCTTGAGAGCACCAAGATAATTGCCGATATGTAGCTCACCCGTCGGCTGGGCACCGCTGAAAATGCGTTTATTCATAGAACTAGAGTCGCAGGAGATAGATCAGACCGTAAAAGAACGGCGTAATAATTATTCTTAGAACGCCGATGTAGATCAGGGCCATCAGAATCAAAAACCCGTACTGCTCAAACAGATTGAAGATGGGGGCGGCACTCTCGGGCAAAAATGTCTGCAATATTTTGCTGCCGTCGAGAGGTGGAAATGGCAGCAGATTAAAGACAAAAAGTGATAAATTCAACGTCATCATATACCCGACAAAGATTACCAGCGGATTGCCACTCTGACCAAAGAAATCATCGATCGTAAAACCCTGCGACATCATGACCTTTGCTGCGACAAAACCGATCGTCAGCAGGATAAAATTCGCCACGACGCCGGCAACTGAGACTGTCACGTTTCCTAGCTTGTAATTTCGCCACTTATGCGGACTGACTGGCGTGGGTTTTCCCCAACCGATAAGAGGGATCGACGCTAACCCACCGCCCATTGCTCCCAATAGGAAGGAGATCATTGGGATCAAAAGCGTCCCTATCGGATCGGTATGGGCAACCGGATTGATCGTAACGCGGCCAAGCATATACGCCGTGTCGTCCCCATTTTTATAAGAAACCCAGGCATGGCCCGCCTCGTGCAGCGAGATAGCAAGAACAAGGACCACCATATAGATCAGAAGGTGGCTGACCAGATTTATCAGATCGATATCGCCCATATAACAAACCTCAGAACGATCGTTAATTCGCAAAAAGACACGTAATTTATTGTCTTTAGGCCTAGATTGTGCCATCCTTTTCATTCAAAATAAAATCAATTTCTGAGAAACTGGTGAACGTTATCGGTTCTGTCCAGTAACCTTTTTATGGATCACATTGTCTGCATAGCAAGCGAACACAAAGGAGACGACTTCCTGGAGGAAGCCCACAATTCGGGGTGGCGGGTCACGCTTGTGACCCGAAAAAAGTTGCTCGACTCACCTTGGGCCTGGCACGCGATCAGTGATGTAACAAGCGTCGACGACGACGCTCAGCCGGATGACTACGTTCGAGCGATCACCAATCTGGCGGGTTCTTCACGGATCGACCGCGTCGTGGGGCTTGACGAATTTGACGTTATCACGGCCGCCTTGACGAGGGAACATCTTCAGATACCGGGAATGAATGCCTCGTACTTGCGGCGTTTTCGAGATAAGCTGACGATGAGAAATGTTGCCCACCAAGCCGGAATTCCTTGCCCCGAATTTGTAGGAGCCTTCAATGCGGAAGGCATAAACCGGCTCCTCGAAAATACGGTGGCTCCGTGGGTTGTAAAGCCCCGACACGAAGTGTCCGCGTTCGGAATCCGCAAATGCGAGACAGTGGGCGACGTCTGGGACGTACTCACAGATCTCGACGGCCGTAACAATTGGCGCGATCATCCATCACAATTCCTGATCGAGCGATTTATCGAGGGTCGCGTTTTTCATGTCGATTCCGTCGTTCATAAGGGCCGCGTCGTAGCCAGTGGAGTAAGCCAATATGGCACGACACCCTTCAGCGTCTCGCATTACGGCGGTGTATTTACGTCGTCGATAGTGTCTTATCGGGCTAAGGAACGTCGGCCGTTAGAAAAGCTCAACGCCGATCTTTTGCGGGCATTCGAATACGGAAGCGGAGTTTCGCATGCCGAATTCTTGCAGTGCAGCACTGACGGCAAGTTCTATTTGCTCGAAGTCGCGTGCCGGGTCGGCGGCGCGTACATCGCGAACGTCCTTGAACATGCGTCCGGATTTAACCTCTGGCGTGAATGGGCAAAACTTGAAATTGCTACTAAACAGAAGCCTTATGTGATTCCGAAGCTAAGAAAGGATTTTGCTGGCGTCGCCCTCGCCCTCGCAAACGTCGACCAACCTGACACTTCCCATTACACCGACCCGGAGATCGTATATCGTGTTACCAAGCCAAAACACGTCGGCCTGATCTTTTGCTCGCACGAGCAGCGGCGAATCGACGACTTGCTAGGCCAATACACCGAGCGGATCACCAATGATTTCCTTGCTGTTGCTCCCGTTAAAGAGCGATACGACGATTGACCGAGTTTTTCGTTTGCGAGCGGTTAGCGTATCCTAGGTGTTTCTATGACGCCGAAAGAAACGCCAACTATCGGCCCGCCATCCATCCTAGACCACCGCCTAAACCAGTTCTTTCCCGAGTTGCTGCAATTCGAATCAACGCAGGAAATGGAGGCGTCCGTCGTTTATGGCCGAATTAAGAGCGACGTCGACCGCGTATTAACCGCGGTCGTCGTCGAGGATTTCGCAGAGCCGCCCTCGATCAAGGGCGGTGACTCGATCAAAGCTCTCGCGTGGAACATCGAACGCGGCAACCGGTTCGAAGGCATCGACGACGCTCTGAAAAACCACGATCTGCTCAAGAACAAAGACGTCCTGTTGCTTACGGAACTCGACCATGGAATGGCACGCAGCGGCAATCGATTTGTGGCCCGGGAATTGGCACGTGAGTTAAAGCTAAATTACGCATTTACGACTGTTTACATCGCCCTGCAAAAGGGAAGCGGCGTCGAATCGGAGGTGGAGGGCGAAAATACGCTGTCGATCCATGGGCTCGCGATGTTTTCGCCGCATCCGATGAGCAATGTCCATTCGATCCCGCTGCCGAACGGCAAAGACAAGATGTGGGGAAAGGAAAAACGGCTCGGCAGCTTGCGGGCACTTTTCGCAGATATCGAACATCCGTTGGGCATTTTTCGGGCCGTGACCATCCATCTCGACGCCCATTGTTCGCGGGCCCATCGTCGCCTGCAAATGCAGATCATTCTCGATCATCTCGATACGCTGCCGCCTTTGCCTGTGATAATTGGGGGCGACTGGAACACGACGGGTTTCAATTCGCAAAGCTCCACGCGGGCGATCATGGGTTATTTCCGGCGGGTCGCGATGGGGCCTAAGAATGTGGCTCTCAACCATCTGCCCCACCCCGAACGTTTTTTTGATCGGCACCTCTTTCTAGACCTGGAAAGGCGCGGCTACCATTTTCGCGATCTTAATAACATCGGGAAAGGAACGCTTCACTACGATGTCGGAAGCATTGAAAAGAATACCAATTTGCGCGATTGGGTCCCGGAGTGGTGTTTCCCGTTCATCTTCTGGGCGGCCGGACGAGTCGGCGGCAAAGTGTCGCCAAGGCTCGACTGGTTTGCCGGAAAAGGGGTCGAGATCGCTCCGGGAACGATCCCGCAAACGATCGGTGACCTGATCGACTCCGAGAATATTCCGCTATCTGACCACGACGCGATCACACTCGACTTTGTGTCCGTAGCCCGCACGTAAGTAAGGGCTTGAGACGTGCCCAACAGGCCCTTACTTACGTGCGGGCTACTGACACTCGCTTGTTTTTGTGTTTTAATTTCGTTATGGAAGTATCATTTTGCCAAACGCTCAGCTTTAACGCTGACACATTCGAATACGAATCGGTCGCCTCCGAAAACGGAAATGCGACGATCATCAAGTTTCCGGTCGATCAAAAACTCAATAGCCCCGGCGATGTCGTCGTGGTCCTCAGCGGGGACGAGATAACATTTCACGGCATCATTGGCAAGATCGAGGACGGATATGCTTTTGCCACCGATCCGAAAGGTTCCCTCCTGCCCGCTGGCGTTCAGTAAAATTATTACGCGAAAGGTCGAAATCTGGTCTCGGCCTCTTGCACTTTCCACTTTTCCCTTTTAACTTTTAACTTGCGGTGTGGGGATGTAGCTCAGTATGGCAGAGCGCTGCGTTCGCAATGCAGAGGTCAGGAGTTCGACCCTCCTCATCTCCACCAAGTTTTCTAATGTCAGGGAGTTGATCGTTGCCGCCTCTTTGTTTGGAGCAAATGATGTTCCGTCAGATCCGTATATTTCTGCTTGTCGGGTTGCTTTCGGTATTTGCGACCGGCCAACAGGTGAAAGGCCCTTTTCACGTGCTTCCGAGCGCTACCGACCCGTCGATCACAACATTTGACGCTCCACATTCGGCATATTTCAACCCTTCGGTTAAGTCTCGAAACAAACTCGTCGTATTTATACCTGGTACAAACGGCGACGGCAGCCGCGGCCCAACCTTGTTCCTGAAAGCCGCGAGCGATCTGGGATTTCACGTTCTCTCGCTCTCATATCCAAGCTCGATCGCAGCGACGGTATGCCATGCACAAGCAGATGAGAAGTGCTTTGAGAATTTTCGACAAGAGATCATTACCGGACAGAACAAGTCGTCGCTGATCGAGGTCGATCGAGCCAGCAGCATCGAAAACCGCCTGCAAAAGCTGCTTGTCTATCTCAAGAAGAATAACTCGAGCGAAGGTTGGGGCCGTTACTTGTCAGCAAAGGACGAGATCATTTGGGACGATCTTATTCTATCGGGTATGTCACAGGGCGGCGGTCATGCACCACTCATGGCCATGACTCACAAAGTTGCCAGGGTGGTCATGCTTAGCGCTCCAAAGGATTACGACATTACGAATAAACGTCCGGCCGCTTGGTACGACAAAGGTGCAACGCCTGCCGACCGATTTTATTCGTTTGTCCACATGCAGGACCATCAAGGGTGCGACTACGCGCAGCAACTCGAGATCCTCAAAAAAATGGGTCTTTACGAATTCGGCGGACCGGTCGATGTGGACACGACGGCGGCACCTTTTAATAACACTCACATACTCGTGACAAATACACCCGGAACCGAGGTTACGTCGATCAATGCTCACGTTTCGGTAATTTCAGATGCGCTAACCCCAAAGGACAAGTTGGGATCGCCGGTGTTTCTTCCAGTTTGGACGTATATGCTGACCGCACATTAAACGTCCTCGTCAGCAAGACTTGGTCAACGGGCACAGCGAAATCCGACAAAATCTCTCGCACCATTAGGCGGGTGAGAGTCTCGATAAGTCACCCGCAAATTAAGCGGTGCCCCTCCGAAGCTGCCGCCCCGGATAACTCGCCGTGTTGTGACCTTTAAGTAGCTGTCGTCCAGAAAGTGGTTGTTGCCGCCAACGGGGTTGGTTGCCGGGACGGAATCGTAAGGGCCCCACTCGTCGGCGACAAATTCCCAGACGTTTCCCGCCATATCGAAGAGCCCATAGCCGTTCGCCGGATAGCTGCCGACAGGCGTTGCCGATTTCAGTCCGCTCCCGCCAAAATTTACGCGTGTTTTGTCCGGATCTTGGTTGCCCCACGTGAAAGTTTTATCAACTAATCCACCTCGGGCGGCAACTTCCCATTCGGCCTCGGTCGGCAGCCGTTTGTGGAGCGATTGGCAATACGCGACAGCTGCGTACCAACTTATATTTACGACCGGATAATTGCCCGTTGTGCCGGGATATGTTCCGCCGCTCCAGCCCTTCAGGTAATTTCCATTATCAAATTCCTTTGGAATTCGCTTGGCGAGCCATCGGGAGTTTTTCTTTAGAAATTTTGCAAATTCCTCATTGGTGACTTCGTATTTGTCGAGATAAAAAGATGCAAGTGTAACTGCGTGTGCCGGTGTTTCTGAGGTTATCAGATCAGGATGAGCAGCAACTCCGAACGTCTGTGCAAGTGCCGCAACCTTCGACGCATCCGTTCCGATCACGAATGTGCCGCCCGGGATTTGGGCCATCGTTGAGAGCGGGTTGCTGCGGTCCTGGGCACAAAGTATTGAAACCCCTGCGAGACTAATACAAACAATCGCAAATATACATCTCATAAACATCCGGCTGAATCTTCTAAGAAAGATACACCGAAGAGCAGATGTAAATGACAAACAAAATCAGCGATACGCAAGAATATACGGGTTGCTGCTCTTAGACTGATCGAACTTTTTCTAACGGCTTGCTCAATATAAAGGCCTTCAACTCGTCGTCTAACGCTTGTGTCGGCAAACTAACACCGCCACCCGCGGCGACGAGCACCCATAAAGTCTCGGATTGAATAACCTTTGTCAGAAGTCCCCACACGAAATCAACCCTTCCCGTATCAGCGACGATCGAAACTCCCTCGGAAGTGAATCGGAACGTGGCTGTTGGGTCTTGCATTTTGCGAAACTTTGACATCGAAATGCGGAGCAGCCGAAAATAGCTGCCGACTATGAGGCCAGCCCAAATAATGAGAAGTGCCAGGGAAAAGCCAAACATCCAGCTTCGATCACCCATCATAGCTAGATAGGCAAATGCAGCAATTAGAACGGCCAATAGAGCGAAACCGGAAATTCCGATTAGGTTCCACCACTGCAATCGGACGCTCGTTCGGAGCATATCGAGCGTGTAGGTGACTATTATTTTCCGGTCCATAACCTTTTCAACCACGAGCTACGGCAGTTGGCTCTGACTTGTAACGATCCTTCCTACTGGATAACTGCCGACCTTCTGATTTATGAAGTACGGCGACCGTTCGTAGAAGAAATTGAGCCGAGCCCGCGGGTTTCGGGCGAATGCGGTGTCTAACAGTCGCCGGTCAAATTCTTCCTGGAGTTTCGGGTCTTTAGCGAGCATTTCGCGGGCTAGTTTTTCGACTACATAGCCTTCGCCGCCCTCTTTTTGTTCGAAGGCTGAGTTGAAAAATCCCCAATAGACAAACGAATCCGGCCCGGCTGGTTCGAGCAGATGAATCGCGACATTTGCCGTTTCCTGTGCGGTTGACACAATTACGGAGCCGGCGGCGTAGGTTCGTTTTTCCTTTATCAGTGTGGGTTTACAGGCGACGGTTATGCGATTTTCGAATGAGCTGGTCGCCCATTTGGGCTCGGTCAGCTTATAGCTCTCAACCTCGAGTTCCATCGACTTTTTCAGAGTCGTGAATTTTATCCCGTGCAGTTTCAGCACGTCGATCACGTCTTTGTATTGGGGCGGGACAATATACGCGAGCGGCGGTGCGACTGCGGTTGTGACCTTGCCCTCGTCAAACTTCTTGATCGTGAAATCCCTCGGAGTTGTGCCATAAACGAGCCGCTTGCCGCCGGAGATCGCCGAATCTTCGATCTTGTAGTCGAGGCCCTTGAACGCGATCTCGGTGGCTTTGTCGGTGACGCCGATGCCGAGTGCGAATTGCCGTTTTTCGTCGTACGTCTTGCCGCGTTCGACAGTCTGAACGTCGGCAATTGTGTTTGCGGCGAACAGGCTTTCGCGTGATTTCCCGATCTCTTCGATAAAGTACCGCAGCGTGTCGTAAGTTCCCCGAACGCGCGACTTATAGTTTTTGTAAACGTGCGTCTCGATCAACAGCCCGGCCCGGTTACGCAGCGGCGTGTAGCCGGTTGCAAATTTTGGCGTCGCGATAAAGGTCGCGATCCCGCTCGTGATCTCGCGGCCCGCAAATTCGACATAGTGCGTGAGCAGATTGCCTTCCTTCTCGACCTTTGGCACCACGACGCCGTCAAAATGCTCGTCCATCCATGTCTTGATGGCGGGATGCATTTCCTGAAAATGGGCGTATTCGTAGGTCACGTTGTACTGAAAGTCAGCTCCGTCCGTGACGTGACAGTCGATAAAAACGTCCGGGTTCCACTGGTTCCACAACCCGAGCCACGCACGCGTTTCAGGTGCGTCGGCCTTCATGTAATCGCGGTTTAGGTTGAGATTGCTCGCGTTCGCCCGAAAACCCATCTCGTCAGGCCCATTCTGGTTTATCCGCATAAACGGGTTCGAGTTCTCATGGCCATCAACGTTGTAGATAACCTCAAAAACGATGACTACGTTTTTCAATAGGTCTGTCCGAGTTTTTGTGATCGCAATGTCGCGAAACAGCGCAAGCCCCGCGTCCTTGCCGTCAATCTCGCCCGCATGAATTCCCGCCTGCACCAGCACAACCGCCTTGCCCTGCGCACGAGCCAATGCCGGCGAAAACGCCCCGCCCGAAGCAGCGATCAACAACGGCATGTCCCGCCCCTCGCCGCTTTTGCCGTAGGACCTGTAAATGACGGTTCCACCCGACGCTGCTGCGAGCCGCTTACTGTAAGCAACGGCTTCGTCATAGCTGCCCGTCTTTTTGTAGTCGGTCTTCTCGGCGGTTGTTTGCCAAGTGGCAGGCACCTTTCCCATCTCGCTCTGCGAATAAACCTCCCCCATAAGCAAAAACCCCAACACCAACCCGACTAAACTCTTTAATTTCATGAACGTGATTATACGATGAAATGTGACTTTCACGCTGCAAGTCTCTTTTGTTTTGCGTTAATCCTCTTTCGTAGAGATGCAATCTCCTTTTGCGACGCTTGAATTCTTTTATCTTCCCTAACTAGATTGGGAATTTGGATCTTTCTTTATCGCGGGGCTTGACGAGACAGACGTGCGGCGGGCTTTGCCGAGGGTTACGCAGAGGCGCCAGAGTTGGTTGAGGTCATTTAGTCTGCGCGAAACGGCTTTGGGGGACATATTAACTTTCGTCGTCGATTTCATCTTCGGCCTCCTCCAGTCTACGAATATCTACAAGGTCCTGATCTCGTCCGGCGGCATTCTTCATTTTGATCAAACCTTTCCGCGAAACGACCCACGCCTCGCCGGAACCCCAATTGACGTGTTCGCGGTCCGCCCATACGTCGCGTATTGCGTCCGTGACCAAAATGAAATCGATCGTTATAAGCGACTTAGTCTCTGGATCGATCTTTGACAGTCGCCTTAGTTGAAATGAGCCTTGATCAAAGTCGAGCGGCAGCCCTTCGATGTCATAACCGGCGTTCCTCGCAACCGAAAGGCATTTTTCCAGGTCCTCTGCACAAATCAGAAGATCGATATCCTTGGTCGCTCGAACAAATCCGTGGACGGCTAGAGCCAATCCACCGCAAGTAGCGTACTCAATGCCTTCGGATTCGAGGCGTGAGACCAATCCGGTGAACTCATCAAGAATATCCATTACCAGAAATTATAGCGCGGTGATTATTTAACCACGCTGCTAAATCGCACCTTAACCTAATTTGTATTTGAGGACATGCTCCGGAACGTCAATGCCTGCGGTCAGCTTTGAGTCAGAGATGGGTTCCCCGGGCGTGATGGCGAGCGGGAGGACGCCGGCCCAGGTGTTCATCGCGTAGTCTTCGTCGTCGTCGACCGGATCGCCGGTGCGGATCTTGGCGGAGGCTTCGGAGATGGGCAGGCGAAGGACGGTCGTGGCCTTTAGTTCGAGCGGTGTAGGCCAGCGGACATCGGCCCAACGGCCGGGGATGATGTGTTCGGTGAATGCCTCCATCGCGGCGTTCTTTTCGCCTTCATCCTCGACGACTTCAGCCTTGCCGAGGATGACAACCGAGCGGTAGTTGACCGAATGGTGAAACGCCGATCTAGCCAGCACCAAACCATCAACTAAAGTCACCGTTACGCAAACATTAACTCCGCCCGCAAGATTTCGCATCATCCGACTTGCCGCCGAACCATGGATCAGCAGATCGTCGCCGACACGAGCAAACCCGGTCGGGATAACGTAAGGTTGGCCCTCGACGACAAACCCAACATGACAAAAAAACGCTTCGTCGAGAATGGCATTGATCACTTCGCGGTCGTAATTGCCGCGTTTTGGTAGACGCTTTAGCGTTGTGCGTTTAGTCTTCATAAAATCTTTGCCCACGAAATACACGAAAAACACTAAATAAAGAATCTTTTCGTGTCTTTCGTGTGTTTACGTGGGCAAACTCCTACTTCGCGCTCATCCAGTTGTCGCCGACTCCCACCTCGACGGTTACCGGCACATCGAGCGTGACGGCGGCTTCCATTTCGCGTTTGATAAGGGCAGACGCGGCTTCGACCTCAGAGGCCGGGGCCTCAAACAGAAGCTCGTCGTGCACCTGCATGATCATCTTTGTCTCAAGCTTTTCTTTTTTCAAAGCGTTTGCAACGCGGATCATCGCGATCTTTACGATGTCGCTGGCGGTTCCCTGGATCGGCATGTTTATGGCTTCGCGTTCGGCACGTGAGCGGACCGAGAAATTGCGGTCGTTGATCGACGGGAAGAAACG
>JBBRSH010000090.1:0-18956 GCA_038245555.1 Pyrinomonadales bacterium
GATGGCAAATCAGACATTGCCGTTTATCGGCCTTCGACCGGATATTGGTACAGGATCAATAGTTCCGACGGTACTTCCGCGTCCGCACAGTTCGGTTCTCCGGGCGATAAGATCGTTCCGGCGGATTACAACGGCGATGGTAAGACCGATCTGGCCGTTTTTCGTCCAAGCAACGGGACGTGGTATATCGCACGGCCGACCGGCCTGCCGGCGCAGAATTACGATGCTTATCCGTTCGGACTCGCGGGTGACCTTCCGGTCGCGGGCGACTACGACGGCGACGGTAAGGCAGATATCGCGGTTTACCGACCGTCGGTTGGGACGTGGTACATGCAGCAGTCGACGTCCGGATTCAGCGCTGTCCAATTTGGCATCTCAGAAGATAAGCCAACGCCGGGTGCGTTTGTTTATTAAAGCCCTTAAGCCGGGAACGCAGGAGCCCTCGCTTGCAAGCGTCCGAATGGACGGTCACGCTCGCGACTATTTTTCAACTTGCGAATAACCAGGCTTTGTCACGCCGGAGGAACCGGCGTTACAGGCGAGGGCGCCTGTGTTCCCGGCTGTGGAGGAATTAGAGAACCACCCCCCGGCTATCGCCGTACCCCTCCGTCGTTAGGGGAGCCTTTACAAAGGGTTTCGAGGCGTTGTTCGCGGATGCCGTAGAGGTTCTTGATCTCGGCGATCTGGTTGTCGGGATCTTCGGACGGCAACGGGTTTGGAAGCTTGGTTCCGACGAGCATGTTGTTTTTTGGGGTGTGTTCGGTCGAGATGAATTCGAACAGCTTTGTTGCGTAGCCGCTTCGTTCGAGGAGGAGCGAGCGGAGGCCGTCGGTAATGATCTCGGCGGTGCGTTCGAGCATGACGCCATGTTTGAGAATGCCGGCAAATATTGCGGGCGGCGTGATCTGTGGGCGGATCTCCTGATGGCAGCATGGTGCCGCGACGATCAGATCGGCATTTGCAATAATTCCTTTATAGATAGCATCATCGGTCGCGGTATTGCATGCGTGGAGAGCGATCAGGATATCGACGTGGCCGATCTCGAAATCCGCGATCGTTCCTTCGGTGAACGTCAGGCCGGTGAAATCACACGCTTTTGCAAGATCGTTGCAAAGAGCGACTAAATCCGGTTTTGCCTCGACGCCCGTGATAGTGACGTCAACATTTCGAAAGTTGCAAAAGAAGTCATACGCCGCAAACGTCAGATAGCCCTTGCCGGAGCCCATGTCTATGATGGAAAGCTCGCGTTTGTCTTTGAGCTGCGATTTGTCGATCAGGCTCGCGAGCACCTCGACAAATTTATTGATCTGCCGCCATTTGTCCTGCTGTTTGTCCCGGACCCGACCGTTGTCGTCGGTGATGCCCAGAGCTTTTAGGTAAAAGCTGCCGGCGTCGACCTGTACCGCTTTTTCGCGGTCATGAACGATCGAGGGCGGGGCCTTGAAGGTCGGCTTTGCCGTAATTAATCGCGATTTGTCTTTATTGCGGATCTCAAGCTGTAGATCCTTTTCCGTCGAAAATAGATGGCCGCTTAAAAAGCCATTGTCAAACGCTTCGCCGATCAATCCGATCCCGGTTTCGAGATCAAAGTTTTTAGCCGTGTCACGCGTGTCGCCGCGATATAGAAAATAAAGCCGCGTACCCTTTTTTGTGGCCACGATGCGGACGAGGATTTTTTGCAGATGGGGGTCGCTGCCCTTATAATTGCCTAAAGACAGCTTTACGAAAGTTCCATCGTTTAGGCTTTGCGACAGGTCGCCCAGGAATTTTTCGACATTCTCGATCATTAGAATCAGAGGTTAGCACAATGGAAATAGAAAATAATGTTTTCCCGGCCATACAGGTTGTCGAAGGCGTGGCGTACCTGCTGCGCGAGACATTCGAAGGCTCGCCCGAGGGCCAGCCAAGCGCGTATCTCGACCGTGGGGTCGGGATCTTCGCGACATTGGGCGAGATATCCGCCGAGGCTGCGTCGTTCGATTTTCAAGGAACGACCATCGCCGGCCAGACCGAACACGCAAAATATTACCTCGACCGGCTCTGCGAATTCATAAATGGCCGAACCGAGGCGGTCAATTGGGATGCCAGTTGGTTGATCGAAACAGTCAACGATACCGAATGGAACGCCCTCCGCACCACTGTCCGAAGCTCGTACGAAAACGTACTTGGCTGTGTCGCAGGCGTTGCCGATTGGGATGGCCCAAAGGTGGGAATGGCCATGGGAATGATCGCTCACACCGCGTATCACCTCGGGGCGATACGGCAAATATCAAAAGCTGCACAAGCCTGAAAATGAAAGGCCTGCGTAGACTTCTCCGGCTTCGCGTCCACAGGCTCAGCCGCCTCGGAAAGCTGAGGTTGTTCGTGGTCGCGCTGGTAGTATTAGCCTCCGCAGCCGCACACATTGTCGTAGCCTGTCATTTTGTCGATGTTCAACCTGACGACAGCAAGCTTTATGTCCAGCTCGCAAAAAACCTGATCGAACAGGGAGTCTATTCGACGGCGTCCGCCGCTCCGTTCGATCCGACGCTTATCCGGCTGCCTGGATATCCGGTATTTTTAGCGGCTGTTTATGAGTTATTCGGAGTTGGCAACGAGGTTGCCGTTCGCGTTACGCAGGCTGTCATTTACACGCTTACGTGCTTACTCGCTGCGCTGCTTGCCGCAAATTGGGTTGGGAGAGTCCGGAGAACAAGGGCCGGAATTCTGACGTTCATCATCGTCGCGTTCTGCCCATTTACGGCCATCTACTCGGCTACATTGCTGACCGAGACAACCACAATGTTCTTCCTGGCCGCGATGCTGTTGGCGGCAACGTACGCGATTCAGGTTCGACGGCGAAAACGGTCGTTGGTTTGGTGGGTGGTATCCGGAGTGTTGGGAGCGGCCGGCGTGATGCTGCGGCCGGATGCCGGGCTGTTTGTTCTTGGCGTCGGTCTGACGATCGCAGTTTCGGCATTCTGGGGCCGCGGTCGATTCTTGTCGCGGCTCGGGGATCGAATGTTGAAGGGTATCGTGTTTTCGATCGCGTTCGCCCTGATGTTTGTGCCATGGACGATTCGAAACGAACGTCACTTTGGCATATTCCTGCCGCTCGCACCCACCCACGCGGAAATGCCCGGGGAATTTGTGCCGCATGGTTACTATCTGTGGCTGCGCACTTGGATCGACGACTCGAAATTCATCGGCCCGATGCTCTGGGACCTTGAAATGAAGCCGATCAAGATCGAGAGCCTGCCGCCATCCGCCTTTGCGTCGGAAGATGAAAAGCAACGGATCTCCGCGTTGATCGACCAGTACAATAACTCGGACCCGGACCACCCGGCCGTAAAAATGGAACCGGAAACCACCGACGCGGATAATAACGATAGTAGTGACAGTGCCGACGACGGATCGGACGATCAGCCTGATCCAGACGATACGGCGGCCGCGGATGAGGGCGAGTGGAACTTGAAAATATCACCGGACGTTGATGCAGTCTTTGAACAGACCGCGCTGGAACGGATCGCACGCGAGCCATGGCGATTCTATGCGGGCTTGCCGGCCAAACGTGCGGTGTCGATGTGGTTTGACACACACTCCGATTATTACCCGTTCGGCGGGGAACTGTTCCCGCTAAAGGACCTCGACGAGAGTACCGATCAGCATATTTGGCTCCCGTTTTTTGCCGGATTGACTCTTGTCTATACCTTGATCTCGTTCGGCGGGTTGTTGGTGCTTCTGATCGGGAACAGCGGGAGGTCGCGGTTATGGTTTTTGTTGATAATGTTCGTTTTCATACCGCGGATTATGTTCTTAGGTACGCTGGAAAATCCGGAGCCGCGGTATCTGGTCGAGATGTTTATTCCCGCCGCGATCCTCGGCGCGATATTTCTCGCGAAACTAAGTTTGAAACGACACGACTCTGCGATCGGCCTGGAATTTCAATACGGTAACGAATGACAGAACTTGAGCCCGACGTGCTCCTACCCGATCGAGTATTCACCTTATCAAATCTGCTTG
This sequence comes from Pyrinomonadales bacterium, assembly GCA_038245555.1. GTDB lineage: Bacteria > Acidobacteriota > Blastocatellia > Pyrinomonadales > Pyrinomonadaceae > OLB17. The sequence goes on from JBBRSH010000090.1 coordinate 4,003, forward strand.
AGTGGATCGGCGGAATTCTGCTGTTCGCAGGTACGGCATCGGTCGTCTGGTGGCAAAACACGCGGCTGACCGTGCTCTATGATCTGTGCGGCGTGCTCGAAAATGCCGCCCGCATGGCTCAGGGCGATATGCCGTATCGCGATTTTCCTTTTCCGTACGCACCGCTCACATTTCTCACTCAGGCGGCGATCATTAAATGGACGGGAGCGATCTATTGGCATCACATCATTTATTGCTGCATCATTGCGGGACTCGCGACTATACTAGCGTGGCGGATATTGATCTACCTGTTTCGAGACCGTCTGCCGAATCCGCGGTTGACCGCATTTTTGCTCTCGCTTCCGCTAACGATACTTGGCGTCTACTGCATTTTCCCGCATCCATTTTATGATCCGGATACCTCGTTTGTGGTGCTTTTGGGTATCTTTTTGCTGTTTCGACTTGAAGCAAAAGGGTTTCCGAGCGTTCGAACGGTTCTCGCCGGAATACTGCTCGTTCTGCCGCTATTTTTCAAGCAGAATATCGGCCTCGCGTTTTTGGGAAGTATAGTTATTGCTCTCCTTTTAATGATCGCAGCGGGTCTATTGCGAAAGACCCCGGTAAGGCCTTATTTGCTGCTTGTTGCCGGATCGATCGTTGGGCTTTGCGCCGCGTTGTTGATCATTCGAAACATTTTCGGCATTGAGAATTACAAATATTGGACGTTCACATTCGCAATGGCGAGGCGCTCACCGCCGATGGCCGAAATGCTCGCGATCTACACAGGTCCTATGCTCGCATTGTGGATCGGACTGTTCCTGACGGGAGCCTTTTTGTTTCGGCAGGACGCAGGTGTGAAACGCTGGCCGTCGGTAATTGCGGTCACGTTAATGTCGGTACCATTTGTCTGGCCGGTTATCTATCTGCTGTTCGAAGCTGATCCGTCGGAACGTGGCGAGCGACTGGTTGCCGTATGGCCGCTTATTTTGGTCACATCATTTTTGCTCGCGTATGTTTTCGTGCGGCGGCAACGCGGCGTCGCGGCTGCCTTACCGTTTGTTCTGATCTGCACCATTAATGGGGTCTTTCTTTCACAGCAGCTTTGGGGATCGACATACGGTATATGGCCGCTGCTGATGATATTGATCGGCTGCGTCCTTGTTTTACTATTTCCGGTTGGCGAAACCCGCTCAGGTATCGGGATTACGGTTTTTGCCGGGATCATTTCAATCACGATGCTTGTTGCCGGAGCATTCTATGTATATTCAAACGACCGTCTCGATTACGTTAATTTTCAGGACGGGGAGATGGCTCATTCGAAACTTCCTCAGCTCCAGGGTCTCTCAATGCGAGGCGACTGGCTGCCGGATTTCGACGAGTTGGTCGAATACACGGACAAAAACATACCGCGGGATGATGGCATTTTGTGTCTTCCGGGCGAAGATCTTTTTTACTATTCGACGGGCCGTCGCCCGCATTTCGACGTGCTGCTATTTGATGTTACTAACAACCCGTACGGGCCGGCCGAGATACGCAACCGCGTGATCGCGAGCGACATCGAATGGATAATTGTAAAAAATGACACTGAGATCGAGACCGATAGTATGATCGACAGCAAAACGGTTATCTTTGATCTGCTGAAGCCCGATTTTAGGTCCGTTGACAGCCTGAATAATTACGAGATCTACAAACGCCGGCACGCGGACGATCCGACGGATGAGGAAGATGACAACAGCAGTAGCGATGACGATCGCAATGACGGTGATGAATCGCCCGACTCGGATAACTGATTTTTGATAAGATTCTTGACTTATGGAAACTAAAAATCTGTTTCACCTCGCATTTCCCGTTCACGATCTGACCGCAGCTCGCGAATTCTACGGCGGCGTCCTTGAATGTGACGAAGCCAGAAGTTCGGATCGCTGGGTCGATTTCAATCTTTACGGTCATCAGATCGTTGCCCATCTGGCTCCGGGCTCAGCCGGGATCAAGGCTGCAAATCCCGTCGATGCCGATAATGTTCCTGTCCCGCATTTTGGAATCATTCTCTCGGTTGATGACTGGAAGCAGCTTGCCAACAAACTCACCTCAAAAGGGGTGAAATTCGTTATTGAACCAAAAACTCGATTTAAGGGCGAGGTTGGTGAGCAATCGACGATGTTTTTCCTCGACCCGAGTGGTAATGCGTTGGAGTTCAAAGCGTTCGCCGATCCGTCGCTGATCTTTGCTAAATAAATGAAGATTAAACATGCATTTACAGTCGCGCTGCTTTTGCTGCAGGGCATCTTGGTCAGTGGTCAAACACAGCGAAAGATCGCTATCACGATCGACGATCTTCCGGTCGTTTCTACTCGTCGCGATCTCAAAAACAGACAACAGATCACAAAGAATTTGCTTGCTCACATTACAAAGGCCAAGGTGCCGGTCATCGGCTTTGTCAACGAAAACAAGCTTTATGCGGGCGACAAGCGTGACGAACCGCAGATCGACCTGCTTCGAATGTGGCTCGCGGCCGGACTCGAACTCGGCAATCACACGTTTTCGCATAACAGTCTGAATACGATCCCCCTCGCCGATTACGAGGCCGATTTTCTGAAGGGCGAAGCGATTACGAAGGAGTTGCTCGCAGCCAAAGGGATGCCGATCCGTTTCTTCCGTCATCCGTATCTGCAGACTGGTCGGACGATGCAGATCAAGGCTGATTTTGACTCTTTTCTCAAGCAGCACAGTTACACGATCGCTCCGGTCACCATCGATAACGCGGACTACATTTTCTCGCGGGCGTACGACATCGCGTTCGACAAAAGCGACAAAAAGCTGATGAAAAAGGTTGGCGACGCTTACGTGCCGTATATGGAAAGCAAGCTTGCGTATTGGGAGCGACAATCGGTAAAGCTATTTGGCAGGGAAGTGGCCCAAACGCTGCTGATCCATGCGAATTTTATCAACTCGGATTATCTCGACGACCTGATCGCGATGTTCAAGCGTCGAGGCTATCAATGTGTAGATCTTGGGACTGCAATAAATGACGATGCTTATCGATTGCCGGACTCATACATCGGCCCGGCTGGCATTTCATGGCTCCATCGATGGGCACTAGAACGCGGGAAGCAAAATCTCGAACCGAACGAGCCAACGATCCCGGAGTTTATTGCGAAATTGGCCGGTATGTCCGAATAGGAACCTAAATGCCGTCGACCATTCGTCGGATCCCAAGTGGGTTTGCTTCTTTTAATTCGTCTGGCAAAGCCGCATCTGGAAAATTCTGGAAGCAGACTAGCCGGTCAAACCGGCTGATCCCCCTCGAACCAACAGCTGTCGAGCGAGAATCCGACGTCGCTGGATACGGGCCCCCGTGAACCATCGACGGACAAACCTCGACTCCGGTCGAAAAACCATTGAATATCAGCCTGCCCACTTTGGTTTCAAGAATGGCGATCAGACCGGCGTACTCGGACAGGTCCTCATCATTGCCATGAATAGATGCGGTGAGTTGGCCTTCAAGCGATCGGGCGATCTCAAGCAACTCTTCGTGATCGTTCGACCTTATCAATAGCGTCGTTGGGCCGAAGATCTCTTCACTAAGTTCAGGCGTTTTCAGGAATTCGATCGCTGACGTTTCGAAGACCGACGGATTGACCGAAAATCCGAGCAATTTATTTTTCGGGTTGGCCGAAAACGAGTCGACTCGACCTTGCCGCCGCTTGCTCTGCTCGAAATAGGTTTCTTGGATCCGGGCCGTCAAAAGAGGTGCGGGCGACGTGTTTGAAATTTGAGATCTAATATTTGAAATGAAGTTTTCAGAATTTTCGCCTTCCTGGAGAAATACGAGACCCGGCTTTGTGCAGAACTGACCGACGCCTACCGTAACTGAAGTATGCAGGCCTGCAGCGATCGCGTCACCTCGTTCCGCGACAGCGCTCGGCAAGATAAATGTTGGATTGACCGAGCTCATCTCTGTATAAACCGGTATCGGTTCGGTCCGGGCTGCGGCAATATCCATCAGTGCCCTGCCGCCACGTCGCGAACCCGTAAAACCAACTGCCTTAATAGTGGGGTGCTTTACCAACGCCTGGCCGATCTCGTAACCAGCTGAGAATAAAAGGCTGAAAGTGCCCTCGGGCATTCCGCAATCTTTCACGGCTTTCGCGACAGCGGTACCGACGAGTTCGGCGGTTCCGGGATGTGCGACGTGGGCGTTAACGATGACAGGACATCCGGCCGCGAGTGCCGATGCGGTGTCACCGCCCGCGACCGAGTACGCGAGGGGAAAATTGCTGGCACAAAAAACCGCGACCGGCCCTAGCGGGCGGAGCATCGAGCGGACATCCGGCTTGGGCAACGGTTGGCGGTCGGGAATGGAGTGATCTATCCTAGCGTCGACCCAAGAGCCTTCGTCCAGTAGGTCGGCAAACATCCGCAATTGCGAACAAGTCCGTCCGCGTTCACCGACAAAACGGGCGTTCGGTAGGGAAGTCTCTAGCGACGCACGCTCAATGAGCGTGTCGCCGAGAGCCTCGATATTTTCCGCTATTGCCCTGAGAAATATGGCTCGTGACGCTCCGGATGTGTTGCCGAAGGGAATCTGAGCGTCATCCCCCAGTTTTGCTGCTTGGTTTAGTTCGTCAAGCGTTGCGGAACGAAATTCCGGCTCGACAGCGAGGCCTGTCGTCGGATCGAATGCCCGAAATATTTTCCCGGTTTCCTCACCGCGATGGCCACCGATTAGTGATAGGCCTGTAAGTTTAGGATCCATATATTCATATGCGGAAGCCCGCACGTTAGCAAGGGCTTTACATTCAATGTTCGCGTTAAGCCCTTGCTCACGCACGGGCTTCTGCAATATGCTACGGGCGATTAGCGATTGCGCGATCGATCAGGGCTACTGTCTCAGCCAACTCCGTTCCTACCAACTCAAGCCTCGGAGGACGTACGCGTGTACTTCCCCTGCCGACCTTTTCCTGGACCAGCTTGATGAGTTGGACAAATTTTGGCACGGTGTCGAGTCGCAGCAGCGGCAGGAACCATTCGTAGATCAATCGAGCACTCTCGTCGTCACCGTTCATCGCAGAGTTAAAAAGATCGACCGATTCCTTTGGAAACGCGCTAACCAGCCCGGCGATCCAGCAAGTTGCACCGGCGGCGATTCCCTCGACGATGCAGTCGTCAACGCCGACAGCCAGGGCCAACCGATCACCGATCAACGCTCGGATGGCAGTCACGCGGCGGACGTCGGTTGAAGATTCTTTCACGGCGTGAAGATTTGGTAGCTCGGCGGCAAGTTCGGCGACCTGCTCCGGCAAAAAGTCAGTACCGTATGCGACCGGATTGTTGTAGAGCATGCACGAGAGCGGTGTAGCATTGCAGACAGCGACGATATGGGCTTTCATTTCACGCCAGTCGCCGCGATAAATGTATGGCGGCAGGACCATCAGTCCATCACAGCCCGCCGCCTCGGCGGCTTTCGCTTGAACGATGGCGTCGGTGGTGGTGATCGAGGCTATTGCTGCGACGATCGCGGCTCGATCGCCAACCGCGGCGACACATGTTTTCCAAAGAGCCTTCTTTTCGTCGAGCGACAACGCTCCACCTTCGCCAAGTGAGCCGTTCGTCACGATTCCGGTGCAGCCGTTCTCTACTAACCACGTCACGTGCCGGGCGGTGAATTCGTGGTCGATCTGCAGGTTTTCATCAAAACACGTTGTGATCGCGGGCATCACGCCTTTCCATTTCATCGTCATAGATTTTCCATCTTAACCGGAAATATTGGCGGACGCACGGAGCCCGGTTTCCAGCCGAATAAAAACTCGGTCGCCGCCCCGCAAATTCGGCCCTGGCAAGGGCCCATTCCGCATCGCGTTTGTAATTTAGCATCCCGAAAATTGTCGAATTCCGTCAGTCGGCCAAATTCGACATTCTCGCATCTGCAGACGATCGTTGTTTCGCCTGCAATCCGTTTCAGTTCGTCCCGCAGAGCAAACGTAATGTTTAGAGATTCGCCGAATCGACGGATTTTTTCACGGTCACGCAAAAATGAACGTGCTTTGGACGTTCTATCGGTTGCTGCGAGCCCGGCGATCTTTCCCTCGATTAGCGCAGCTGCAACACCGCCGATCCCGCTTGGTTCGCCCGCGCAATAGATATTGTCGCGCGACGTTTTTTGAAATTCATCGACGGTGACAAAGCCGTCGTCGATCCTGCACCCGAGTACGGCTGCCAATTCGGTATTCGGGACGAGATGAAATCCGCAGGCGAGAAGATCGCACTCGATCTTGCGATCTTTACCGTGACGAGTGATGGTGACCGATCGCAGCCTGTCGTCCCCGGCTGCGGACGTAACCCAACAATTGGTCAGGTATCGGATTCCGGTGAGCTTCGAACGAAGCACGGCGGCCTGGGCCAACTTAGCGGGCGATCGCCACAGGCTGAGAGCGAACCGGTTTAGTTTTGACGCCGGGGCTTGCTCGACAATCGCAATTACCGTTGCGCCATGAGCCTTCAAAAACTCCGCGACCGCAAGCAGGAGTGCGCCGGTCCCGGCAACTACAACCCGCTTGTTCTCAACACTCAGGCCGCCTTTGACGAGTGCCTGCAAACCACCCGCGCCAAACACGTTGGGCAGCGTCCAACCGGGAAAGGGAAGAAACCGCTCGCGTGCACCGGTTGCGATGATGAGTTTTTTGTATTCGAATTCGATCGCACCGCCCGGCGTTTCAGCAAGCAGACTGTTTTCGCGTGACGAGCCGAAGACCTGAGCGTTGTTGATTATTCGGACGGCGCCGTTTGAGATGGATTCGATCAACCGTCTCGCCTCGGGCGACTTGATCTTACCGAGCGATGCTTTCCAGATCTGGCCGCCAAGCAGGGGATTGTCATCGACAACGGTGACAATTGAGCCTGACGTTACCGACGCCGCGACCGCGGCAGCCATTCCGGCCGGGCCCCCACCAACGATCAGGATGTCGGAGATCCCCTTATTCATCCATGTCAACCTCCATCCCCTTGACCGCGATGACGTTGCAGCTTCTGCTTAGTTTTACTCCGTCGATGGTCACGCGGCATTCGAAACAAACGCCCATTCCGCAAAGCGGTCCTCGTAACTCGCCGCCGATCGAACGTCGAAACGTGACTGCTCCGTAAGCAAAGACCGCGGCGGCGACGGTACTGCCATCCTCAACCGACACGGGGGTGTTGTTTACGGTTAAGGTGATCAATGTTCGTTGAAGCTCCTTGAGGGCGAATAAGGCTCAAGCGGTATTGCGGACTCGCGGCCGAGAATCGCGTCGGCAATCAGCTCGCCGGTGCCCAGCGAGCTGGTTATCCCGAGCCCTTCGTGGCCGGCGGCGATGTAAATATGTTCGTGATCAGGCAACCGCCCGATATACGGCAAATTATCCGGCGTTGCCGGCCGATTTCCGGTCCAGACACGCGTTGTCGAAAGCTCGCGCAATTTTGGCATGTATTCGAACGCACGAGCCGTCATCCGCCGCAGGATCGCGTAGTCGATCTCACTGTCCACCGCACCGAATTGGCGTGAAGATCCCAACAACACCTGTCCTGTGCTGCGCGGCTGAACATTGAAGGCGACCGAATCGGTCTCCGTCCCGTGTGCGGATTTGAGATAGCCCAGTTCGACGAGTTGATGACGGGCAAAATTCGGATATCGTTCGGTGATGACGAGATGGCCTTTTCGCTTGGCGATCCTAAGGCCCGGCGACAGATCGGCCGCCGCGAAGCCCGCCGCGTTTACTACGGTTTTCGCCGTCACGAAGTCACCGTTCTCGAGCCGCACACCTTGGGCATTTATCTCTACCACGCGTTTTCCAACTTTCAATTCGGCTCCGTGCTGCTTTGCTTTTTCGATCAGAAACCGCGTGGCAAAAAGTTGATAAACGACACTGTCGCTCTCAACTAACAGGCCTCCGGCCAGGCCTTCTCTCAGGTTCGGTTCGGCCGCTCTAATGGCTTGTTCATCAAGGATCTCAGATGCGATACCACGCTCGGTATAGTAGCCGTGTTTACGCCGGACCTCCTTCATCTCCTCGTCGTCGACGGCGACCCAGATCGTACCGCAATGTTCAAATTCACTTAATTTTGGCAGATCGGGCTCTAACGCATCCCAGAGTTTTTGCGAATACCTTGTCAACGCGAATTGGGCGGCGCTATCGTCCATAACTACGATATGACCCATTCCGGCGGACGTTGTCCCCGAGCCGATTCCGGTCGACTCGATGACCACGACCCTAAGCCCGGCAGACGATAGGCTCGCGGCACAGGCGGCGCCAACTATTCCGGCCCCGATGATGACAACGTCGAAAGTCATTTTCGAAAATAATTACTGATCTTCAATTATTGATCTCAGTTAATGCCGTAACAGAATGGATCTTCTTCGTTTAGGATCAATTCGATCTCCGCTATGATGAACGCCGTCCCGCGTATCGAAGGAATGATCGCACCGTCGACAACCCGGACGCTGCCTTCGAAATGGCTGCCGATGATGCTCTCCTGCCGCCACGTATCGCCCTCGGCCAGTTTACCGTCGGCGTAGAGACAGGCCAGTTTTGCACTCGTGCCGGTACCGCAGGGCGACCGGTCGTATTCGATACCGGGGCAGAGGACAAAATTGCGGCTGTCTGCTGTTTTCGATGGCGAAAAAAGCTCAATGTGATCGATCTCTGCACCGTCCTCGCCCGTAATATTGTTTTTGACAAGAGCTCCACGAATTCGGCCGGAAAAGTCAGTAAGCTGTTCTAAATGTTTGAGTTCCAGCTCAAGCGGATGTGAGCCAATGAGGAAAAACCAGTTTCCGCCATACGCGACATCACCTGTGACGGTGCCAAAGCCTTCGACCTCGACGGAGACCCCTTTCGCATGCCGATAGCTTGCAACATTGGTGATCGTTACTGAACCGTCCGACCCTAAATTTGCCTCCACGGTGCCCACCGGCGTTTCGATTTTATGCGTTCCGGCGGTGACGCGGCCCATGTGTTCAAGGGTTTTGACGAGGCCGATCGTTCCGTGGCCGCACATGCCCAAGAAACCGACATTGTTAAAAAAAATCACTCCGGCTGCGGCAGTTGGATCGACTGGCTCGCAGAGGAGGGCCCCGACGACGGCGTCATGGCCGCGCGGCTCGCGGACGATGGCTGATCGTAGATCGTCCAGTTCACGGCGGAAAATATCGAGCCGCTCGGCCATTGTGCCGTCGCCCAATGAAGGGAAGCCATCGACTACTACGCGTGTTGGTTCGCCGCCGGTGTGAGAATCGATAGTTTTAATTCGCCGCATTTTACTCAGGGTTTGCTGCCCGAAATATATCATTCCAACCGTCGTAAGAAAAATCAATTCAGCTATGATATTCTCAACTCACTTATTAAGGGAGGAGATGATGAAGTCTAGGTCACTTTTTATTTTTATATTCATTTTTGCCGTTTTTGGTGCTCCGGCAAGCTTTGGACAGAGTACGGACGTAATGAAAACGATACGTCAGTTTGTCGACGGATTTAATAAAGGCGACGTTAAATCTGCCGTAGCCGCTTGTTCCGAGCAGACTTCGATAATTGACGAATTTCCGCCGCATGAGTGGCATGGAGCGAATGCTTGTGAGATTTGGGCAAATGATTATGACGCGGACGCTAAAAAGAACGGCATTACCGATGGTGTCGTCAACCTCGGCAAGCCTAAGCACTTGGACGTTAACGGAGATGTTGCATTTGCGGTCATTCCCTCCGACTATATTTATAAAAAGAAGGGCAAATTGATCAAGCAAATGGGTTCGGCGTTTACTTTCGCGTTGCGAAAAGAGGCGTCGGGCTGGAAAATAACCGGTTGGTCATGGGCTACAAACTAAACTGTGAAAACCGCACTCGTCCACCATCCGATATATCAAAAACACGACACGGGACCAGGCCATCCCGAAACAGTGTTGCGTTATGAGGTCGTGATGGAGGAGCTACGCAAGGACCCTCATTTTTGGGAAAGGCTGACCGAAGTGACACCGGAAAAAGCGTCAAAGGGGCTGATACTTGCGGCTCACTCTGCCCAGCACTATAAGCGTGTTGAGAGTGCGTTCGAGATGGGCCACGACCGGCTTGACGCGGACACGGTCGTTTCGATGGCGTCTTTCGACGCTTCGTTATTTGCGGCCGGTGGAGCTGTCGCCGGGGTTGATGCAGTAATGCAGGGCGAGGCGAAAAATGCTTTTGTCGCAGTGCGTCCGCCGGGTCATCATGCGACGGGCGAACATCCAATGGGCTTTTGTTTATTCAACAATGTCGCAGTTGCTGCTCGTTACGCCCAGAACAATTACAAAGAGATCGAACGGGTCGCTGTCATCGATTGGGACGTGCATCACGGCAACGGTACTCAGGGTATTTTTTACGACGATCCGAGCGTCCATTTTTTCTCGATGCATCAGTATCCCTGGTATCCGGGAACTGGCAGCAAGGGCGAGACCGGCTTTGGCCGCGGGCTAGGATCCACAATGAATATTCCCATCAAAGCCAACACTCAAGCCACACAACAAACGCGCATGTTCGAGGCAGCGATAGGGGATATTTCGAAGAACTTCAAGCCAGACATTATCTTTATTTCTGCCGGTTTTGACGGGCATCTTACTGATCCGCTTGGACAGCTAATGCTTGAGGATAAGGATTTTATCTCGATGACCCGCACCGTCAGGCAGTGGGCCGATGATGCCTGCGATGGGCGGATCGTTTCGTGTCTTGAGGGCGGTTACAATCTCGAAACGCTTGGGGTGACGGTCAAAAATCACGTCGCTGCACTCTCAAAATAAAGACTTGATCCAGCCTCCGTCCACGGCGATCGAACTGCCTGTAATGTAGCTCGCTCGCTCCGAAACCAAAAACGCCGCCAATGCAGCAAATTCCCGAGGCTCGCCGAGACGACGCATTGGGATCTCCGCTTCCCAACGCGATTGCACTTCTTTGGGAGAGACACTTTCGTTTTTTGCGACGGTTTGAGCAAGTTGTTCGACGCGTTCCGTGCGTGTGTAGCCGGGCAGGATATTGTTGACGGTAATGCCATCCGCCGCAACCTCGTTAGCGAGCGATTTGGCAAAACCGGTCACGGCGGCTCGTAAACTATTGGAAAGAATAAGGTTGTCGACCGGCTGTTTGGACGCTATCGAAGTAATATTGAGTATACGGCCCCATCCTCGCTCTTTCATCCCCGGCAAAACGAGCCGCGTCAGGTCGAGAACGCTGGTGAGTAAGAGTTCATGAGCGTTCGCCCATTGCTCGCGGCTAAGCGACTCGAAACGTCCGGCAGGCGGACCGCCGACATTTGTGACTAGGATATCGATCCGGCCAAACTGAGCGATGCCGGAACTCACGATCCTTTCTGCATCTGCGACCACCGAAACATCCCCGGCCACTCCGAGCACCTCGACACCAGACTCGCCGCGAATTGCGTCACAAGCTTTTTGCAAGGTTTCATCGCTGCGAGAGCACATGACGAGCGAAGCTCCTTCAAGAGCCAGTTCTGCCGCGACGGCATGGCCGAGACCCTGGCTCGCCGCAGCGACCAGAGCAACCTTTCCACGAAGACCGAGATCCATATTTATTTCTGCCGCAGATAGTCGTCTGTCTTGTCGAGCCAATCCTGACGCGGCGGGTCGAAGATGTCGACATCGAGCGTGTCTTCGAGAGCCTCGGCCATGTGAAGCACGTTTGACGGGATCACGAGGACCTCGCCGGCCCGCACGATTTGCTCGCTTTTTCCTTCGCCGATCCAGAATTTGAGAGCACCGCTCAAGATATAGGTGATCTGCTCATTTTCGTGCGAATGCTGCGGGACGATGCATCCCTTGTCGAGATAGACGTGCGTCAGCATCATCCTTTCGGCGGTGATCAAGCGGCGTTCGAGCTGATCGGAAACGCGTTCCCTCGGCATGTCTTCCCAGCGGTACCAGGTAGTTGTTTTTTGTTCCATAGCGGTTATCAAATATAAATCTCATTGATCCAGATAGCAAAATTCCGGACTTCGATATCTCAAGCCCTCGTTAAAGGAATTCCTCTAGATGTGCTAAAATCGATTTATTAACCGTCAACTCAACGGCTCGGAGGTAACGTATGCCGGATGTCGAAATCCCATGTGTGCAGTGCAAAGAGGTCTTCGTTTTTAGCGAAAAGGACCAGGAAATGTTCTATCAACGGAATATGATGCCTCCGCAACGGTGTTCCAAATGCCGCTCTAAAAAAGCTGCAATACGTGACACCGAAGCGTCTAAGCGGTTCGAAATAGTTTGTGACAATTGCGGTAAACATGACACTGTGCCGTTCCAACCAAAGACAGGCCGTTCGGTACTTTGCCGGGAATGTCATGAAGCTAGCCGCTCACGTGCAAAACACGCATAGTTAAGTCCGAAAATGAAAGCGTGAAATAGCGAAAAAAGATTGTGAACCTGAACATCTGAATTTTTTCACTTTTCACCTTTTTTACGTCTAGCCTTTGTTCATATGAGCTTTGAAACCGTCATCTATTCCGTCGAAGGCGGCGTGGCGACCGTGACGATGAATCGTCCTGAGGCGTTGAACGCACTGTCCTTGCAATTAACCGTGGATCTAGCGGCGGCGATTCGGCAAGCGGTCTCCGAAAATGCCCGAGCGGTCGTGTTAACCGGGAATGGCCGTGCGTTCTGCTCCGGGGGCGACCTTCGGGAAATGCAGTCAATGTGGGAAAGAAAAGGCCGCATCGAGGCTTTTCTTGAAGATCCTCTTGCCGCTTTGCACGATGTTATCCGATTGATCCGCGAAACTCCGATACCATTCATTGCGGCTGTTAACGGCGTTTGCGCCGGTGCCGGTACAAATTTTGCTTTGGCCTGCGATATTGTCGTGGCAGCGGATAACACAACTTTTAATGAAGCGTTTGTAAGGATCGGACTTTCTCCGGATTGCGGCGGGACCTACTTTTTGCCACGCGCGGTAGGTGATAAGATCGCTGCCGAACTATTGATGACAGGTGAGACGGTTACAGCTGAACGGGCTATGCAGATCGGTATGATAAACCGCGTCGTTGCCGCCGATGATCTCATGGCCGAATCAGGGAAACTCGCTGCACGCCTCGCTGCCGGGCCGACCGGGTCGATCGGCCGTATCAAACGGATGCTAAACGCCTCGTTCTCAAATGAACTTGGTGCCCAACTCTCGCTCGAACATGAATGCCAGATCGAATCAGGCAAAGCCGATGATTTCAAAGAGGGTGTCGCTGCCTTTTTCGAAAAGCGCCCGCCAAAGTTTATCGGAAGCTAAATTTTCCTAGTCAATGTCCCGGGATCGCCCCGTCCTTTGACCAGGCGGTCAACGCTTAGGCAGACAGCCGTATTCACCCTTAATTAGAACCGATCGCCCTCGCTGAAGCCGCACAATGTCCACGCTTGCGCTCCGGTCAAAGAAAACACATTCTATCTAGATGCGTTCGCTTACGTACGGCGAGCTGATCGGCGGGAACCGGAATTTTCGCAATCTGCTGGCGGGGCAATTTATTTCAGAACTCGGAAACTGGTTCAATTTTATTGCCGGGCTCGGGTTGGTGCGCCTAGTGTCGGAGGCCTCGCCAACCGCCGCGGGGCTTTTCTTTTTGGCTCGTCTGCTACCCTTTGCGTTGATGTCACCGATTGCGGGGACTTTTGTTGATCGTTTTTCGCGAAGGACGGTGATGATTGTCACGGACCTGCTGCGATCTGTTTTGGCACTGTCGTTCCTACTTGTAACAGATGCTGACGATCTTTGGATCGCATACGTTGCGACAGCGCTGCTTCATACGTTCGGAGCGTTCTTTGACGGTGCGAAGAACGCAGCGGCTCCGAATCTCGCTGGTAAAGAAGGGCTGCTTGCAGCGACGGCACTGCTCTTTTCGACGCGTTTTCTGCTTATGGCTGTCGGCTCCGCGCTTGGCGGGTGGGCCGCCGCGATCTTCGGCTATAAGGTTGCGTTTATCATCAACGGCGCATCATTTCTTGTCTCGGCCTTTTCGGTTTGGCTGATCCCGGAGGAAGCCACACGTGATCAGGAAACGGCCGACCGAATGTCCGGAAAACAAAGTCGCGAATCATTCATGACGGAACTGCGCGAAGGGTTTCATTACACGGCGACAAATCATTTTGCTCTAACGATCCTGATCATGAACGTCATCTGGGCGACGGGCGGCGGAGCGATCAACATTATTTTCGAGCGAATTGGCGGCGTGCATTATGCGGCATCGGAGGGTTGGAATGCTGACATCGCCGTCGCGATGCTTTGGACGGCGACAGGCCTGGGGTTAACCGCAGGGATGCTGATCGCTCACCGAACATCGATATATCTTGACCGGAAAGGCCGAAATCGCGGATTCATCGGTTGGACGCTGATAATTCATGGAGTACTATTTTCAGCTGCAGCTTATATGCCGAAATTGTGGCTGTTCGCGTTGTTTGTGTTTGTATCGCGAGCGATCGTGGGCGTTGAATATGCAGTGCAGGAGACTATGTTTCAGCGCAGCTTGCCGGACTATATCCGGGGCCGTATTTCGACACTTGATCGGGGAGCTGAGCTAACCGTTTTCGGCCTGATGAGCTATGCGGCGAGCGGCATGATGTTCTACATCACGCCTCAAACGCTAACGATCGGCTCGGGAATACTTTCAGCAATTTCGGGAGTAGTCTGGTTTATGCGAATCGGCAAAGCGAAGCCCGACGAGTAGTCGTAGTGTGTATAACGGTGTGTATTACGCGGTAATGATCGTCGCCTTGGTGCCCGTAAGCTCCGAGAAATCTTTTGTATAAATCGTATCGACGCGACGGATCTTAGAGATAGTGTCGACAATATCCTGTGTCGAAATAAGTCCCGTTTCAACATGGGCGATCACCCAATGCTCGACGTTCGAAGCTTTGCGGAGCATTTCATCTACGAGTCGCAGGTACTGCGATTTTGTCTCCGTCGCCGCACCTAACCGGCCAGAAAGGGCGGCTTCGA
>JBBRSH010000091.1:0-18749 GCA_038245555.1 Pyrinomonadales bacterium
CTTGGCGGTCCGGTTGCGGAGCGGGAATGAGAAGGTCACGCCGACCGAAAAATTCGGAGCATCGCTGCGGAAAATATTTGCCAGCGACCGATTAAAGCCGCCGAAAAGAAAAGAAGACTGAGCGGGCACGGCAATCAAATCATTTACCAGCAGCGGCAGGTTTACGGACGGCAGGGCCCTGACCTGATTGATGCCGTTAAATAGTCGCAGATCAGCCGTCGAGCTATAGAGGTTTGTCGTAAACGCACTGTTCGTACCACCGCGAGCTAAACCGTTTAAGGAAAACTGCGTATTAAGGTCGATCTGCGGCTTCATCTGGTTGCGAAAATAGTCCTGATCGACGGCGTTGATCTCCGTTTGCAGTTTAAGCCGCTTCAGCTCAAACCGGTTATCCATCGCGTCTTTCATTGCAGCATCGAGATTTGTAATATCCAGGCTGAATGCAGGCTTGTCCACCGGGACAAAACTCTCCTGCCACTCGATCGCCGAGCCGTCTTTGAGAACAAGTTGTTTGAGCGTGTTCTCAGCACTCGCAACTTGCTGGATCGCCGAGAGAAGGTCGCCTTCGCGGTTTGCAAGCTCGGTGTCGATCGATGACCGTTCAAGCGGCGCCGCCGCACCGGCGTCGATCTTGGCTTCGATCTGTCGCAGATTTTCTTTTGCGAGGGTCACATTCGCTTGGACATTTTGCTGGTTTCGCAGTGCAAAGACGAGATCCCAATACGCTGTCTGAACCGAAGAGATCGTGCGGGCGGCCTGAAGCCTGAAATCTGAATCGTTTTGCTCGAGCCGCTTCTTCGCGATCTTGATCTGCTGACGGCGGCTGTCGATGCGCAAATTTCGAGCGAGCGGCTGTACAAAGGAGAGCCCAAGAACCGATGAATACAATGCACCCGTTGTCGTTATTGTCCCCGAACTCGTTTGGGACTGAGCAAAGGCACTTTCCGTCCGGTTATTATTAAAAAAAGCCGAGTAATTACCGCCGCCGGGTTGAACAAATCCGGCAAAGCTTGAGTTGACGCGAAGATCGTTGGTACCTTTCGACCCGGTTGACTGGCTATGAGAATACGTTGGCGTGACCGAAAACGTTGGATCATACGCACCAAAAAGCTGCTTGATAAATGCGTTCTGTATCCGTTCGCTAGTTCGGGCAACCTCGATGTCATTATTGTTCGCCAGGGCCCTACGAACTGCGTCCTCAAGGGTCAACGATATCGTTTGAGCAGTCTGGACACCGACGCGGGGTGATATCGGCAAACTCGTGTCCGTCGAAACCGGCGATACTGGCTTTGGGGCATCCAGGATCGCGGTTGCGGGCCCGATCTTCGCAACTTCGCGGGCTGGCTCCGTTTGTGCCACCGCGGCCATGGCGGCGGACAGTATTATCAATAAGATCAACGATTTAGATCGCTTTTGGGTCATTAGCTGGCTCCGGTCTTTACCTGTCCATAATTGTATAAGTGCAAATAAACTCAATCGCTTACTACGACACTGCAAAGGCCATTGTTTCAACAAATTTAGCCGCAAGTCGCTTGGGTGAATCTTTGAATTCTACCAAGATTTGAGTTATCGTCAATCTTATAACATAACGATTTTTCCGGAGGAATATCAAACAACAATGGCAATTAAAGTAGGTATAAACGGGTTCGGACGCATCGGACGAGCACTTGTGAGAACATGTCTCGACAGTACGGATATCGAGTTCGTCGGGGTAAACGACCTTACCGACACCAAGACACTTGCTCATCTTTTAAAATACGATTCGGTCATGGGAAACCTTGGTCACACTATCACCGCTGCGGACGGGCGTATCCATGTCGAGGGAGAGTCTATTCGCGTTTTCAGTCAGCGCGACCCGGCGCTTATCCCTTGGGAAGAGGTCGGTGCAGACATTGTCGTTGAATCGACAGGGCTTTTTACAAAGGCTGAGGATGCGGGTAAGCACCTTCGCGGCAGTGTTAAGAAGGTCGTGATCTCCGCGCCGGCAAAGGGCGAGGATGTGACCATCGTTCTCGGCGTCAATGAAGGAATGTACGATCCGGCTAAACACAACATTATTTCGAATGCCTCATGCACCACCAACTGTCTTGCACCAGTCGCAAAAGTCATTCATGACAACTACGGCATCAAGAGTGCCCTGATGAACACGATCCATAGTTACACAAACGACCAGCAGCTCCTCGATCTCCCGCACAAGGACCTTCGCCGGGCACGCGCCGCCGCTCTCTCGATGATCCCGACGTCAACTGGCGCCGCAAAGGCGGTCGCACTTGTTATTCCAGAGCTGAAAGGGAAGTTTGACGGTATTTCGGTCCGCGTGCCGACTCCGAATGTCTCGCTCGTTGATGTTGTGATGAACGTCTACAAATCGACCTCGACCGAAGAAGTAAACGCCACACTGAAAGCCGCCGCCGAAGGCCCGATGAAAGGCATTCTGGCGTTTTCCGAAGAGCCGCTCGTCTCGATCGATTTTCGCGGAAATGACAATTCCTCGATCGTCGACGCCGAAAACACCAAGGTCATCGACGGCACCTGCATTAAGGTCCTGTCCTGGTATGACAATGAATGGGGCTACTCCTGTCGTGTCCGGGACCTGATCAGGTACATTGCCGGTAAGGGACTGTAACCTGAGGTTTGTCACGGCATTGAATAAAGAAATGCGATGAAGATCTGCCCCAAATGTAGTCAAACATACGGCGATGAGTCGTTAAACTTTTGCCTCAATGACGGCGTCAGCTTACAGCAAATGTCCGGCGCCGCACCAACGGTGGAGAATATCGATCCGAGTTCTTCGCCAAATAGAGCCCGGCCGACCGAAGTTGGCGGCCAGGCGATACCAGGATTTTCGGCGGCGAAGCCTCCCATCCGAAGACGCTCGTGGCCGTGGGTCGTGGGCATCCTCGGGGGCATCGTACTGCTCTGCGGTGGCGGCGTTGCTGGCCTTATTGTGTTCGTTTCGAACTATAAACCGCCCGCACCTAACCGACGGACGGCTCCAACGCCCGCGATTTCGCCTTCGAAGGCCAGCACTCCTTTTACAGTTGACCTCGACACCGACGACCCTGACGCGATCACGACATCTAAGGGGGATTACGACGTAACCATGGCCAAGTACAACCAGATCAGCATCGGGACTTCGCGTTCCGATGTTGAACGCCTACTCGGCGGCAAAGGAACCGAAATAAGCAGCTCTGAAGGAGGTGGAATGCGGTTCTCTGTTAATAAATGGGAAGGCAAAAACTACAAGTCGATAATTCTTACTTTTAAGAACGATAAAGTGATGTCGCGGTCGCAGGTCTCATTAAAATAGAACAAGAAATTGGGACTCGTCGTCAGTAGCGACAACATTGCGGACAAAGGGCGTTAATCGCAGTTTATGGATTATAACGGCTCCTGACGGGAGTTCGTGTCACCTAATATGAAGCTTCCTCTCTCGCACCGCTGCTTTTTATTCGGCTTTCTCGTTCTGGGACTTTTCTCCAGGCTTCCTGCACAGCAGACAAGATCGACACCGGTACCACCGCCCGCGGTGCGGCTGGAGAAACTAGGCACTGTTAACGTCTATGGCGGCGAAACACCCGAGGGACTCACGGCCGCACAAAAGGTCCGCTGGGATAGTTTCGTAAAGGTGTGGGACACATTGAACCAGAATTATTTCGACCGCACGTTCAATGGGCTTGACTGGAACAAGATCAAGTCCGAGTACCGGCCGCGTATCGTCGCGGCGCAATCTGACGGCGAGGTTAACCGCGTCCTCGATGAAATGATCCAGCGTCTGGGTCGATCGCATTTTGCGATCATTCCGAACGACGTTTTTAGGACGGTCGAAGCCGCAAAACGCGAAGCTAAGAAACGGGGCCGGCAACTGAGTGCTCAAACAAAACCGGCGGATGTTCTGACTGAGGGAAAGGAGACTGACACTGACGATGTCGATTTTTTCGATGAAGACGCCGAATTCGGGATAGGTGTTGAGCTGCGAATGCTCGGCGGCCAGTTCGTTGTGACGTATGTCGATCCTAAATCCGCGGCGCAGCTTGCCGGCATAAAACGCGGGTACATTGTTGACAAGATTAACGGTGTCTCCGTTTCCGATATGGTGCGTCGGATCACGTTTAGCTATCCGAACGTCAACCATCTAAATCGCTACCTGCCCATCCAGATCGTCAGCTGGTTTCTCGACGGCGAAAAGGATTCGAAGGTAACCGTAACTTGCCTGGACGAGAACGATCAGGCAAAAGATTTCAGGATGGAACGAATGCGGCTTGCGGGTTCGGCCGTCTCGATCGGGAACAATTATCCCCCGCAGTTCCTGGATTTTAGAACTCGAAGTATCGACGCCGATACCGGCTATATAAAATTCAACCTCTTCACGCTCGACGTGGTCGAGAAATTCTGTAGCGCACTGACCGAATTCAAGGACAAAAAAGCTCTCGTTTTAGATCTGCGCGGTAACCTTGGCGGTATTTTGGGCGTCCTTAGCGGTGTTGCCGGAATGCTTACTGATCACACTGTGAACCTCGGGACCTCGATCTATCGCCGCGGCTCCGAACCGCTGGATGTTAAGGCACGGGCAAAACACTTTTCCGGTCGGCTCGTAATGCTCGTCGATAATCAGTCCGTATCCGCCGCCGAGATGTTCGCCTCGGGCATGCGAGAAAATGATCGTGTGCTGATCGTCGGAACGACCACCGCAGGTGAGGCTCTGCCGGCCATCTCGATCGAGCTTCCGACGGGGGCTGTTTTTATGTATCCGATCGCCAATTTTAAGTCAAAAAACGGCAAGTCGATCGAAGGGGCGGGCGTCGAACCAGATTACAAGGTCACGCTTGACCGACAAACGCTGCTCAAGGACGTTGATGCTCCGCTTGACAAGGCATTATCGCTGATCCACGAAAATACGGCCTTTCCCCAGCCAAAAGTCGCGAATACCGGCATGATCGGGTTATCCGTCGATGGCCCGCCGCCTCCGCCAAAACCGACACCCAAACCCATAATAGCGGGCAAAGGCGATGGTCCGCCGCCGCCGCTGAAACTCAGTGCGATCTCCGGCGGCGGCCTATCGGCATATCCGCCGAAAAATGTATCGGAGATCAATGACGTACGATCCCTGCAGATCATCGACACCTTCTTGAAAGCGGTAAATATCAGCGAGATAAAGAATATTCGATCGTATGCGGCGATCGGGACCGGGCATGTTGGAGCCAGGGGCTCATCGTCGGCCGTTTCTTTCGCCGGTTATCGCCAGTTTCCCGACAAGTTTGCCTTTACGATCGACCTTGGCTTCGCCGGCGAGCTTCGCGAAGTGCATAATGGGCCGGTCGGATTTCTCGAGTCCGATATAGGATTACAAAAAGATCTGCCACCGCCACCCAATGCCGCTTCGGCTGATCTTTTCGGGCCGATCACGACCCTTTCGGACCTTAATAATTTTAAGTCTCTAAAATTTCTAGGCGACTTCGAACGCGACGGCCGCAAGTGTCATGTGATCGAGGGCAAATACGGGTCTTTTCCTGTGGCACTGCTTTTTGATATCGAGACGAAAATGCTGGTCAGTTTTGGAACGCTTGGGGCTCCCGTCTCATTCGGCGATTATCGGAAAGTGGGCGCCGTAATGCTGCCCTTCCATATAGCACTCGAACGAAATTACGATATCGACATGACCGATATTAAGATCAATATCTCCGTCGACGAGTCGCATTTTAAGAAAAAAGAGAACTGCTTCGACAAGCCTCTATGACGGGTTTCGTTGTATCATAGTGTCCGCACGCTATGAATAAGAAAACCATCAAAGACGTCGATCTGCACGGAAAACATGTATTCATTCGCGTTGATTTCAATGTTCCGATAAAGGACGGAGTGATCGCGGACGACACCCGGATCCTCGGTGCTTTGCCAACGATAAAATACGCAGTCAAACAGGGAGCTAAGGTAATTCTTGCATCCCATCTCGGGCGCCCGCTCAAAGATAAAAAGAAGGCCGAGGATAAGGGGCTTCCTTACGACCCGACTAGATATTCGCTCCGGCCAGTGTTTGAGTACTTGTCGAAGTTGGATGGCCTAACTGTTGCATTTGCAGACGATTGCGTGGGAGCCGATGTTGATCTGAGAATTGCCGAAATGAAGCCGGGTGATGTCCTCCTTCTTGAAAACCTTCGTTTGCATGCGGAAGAGGAAAAGAACGATCCCGAATTTTCCAAACAGCTCGGCTCTCTTTGCGACGTCTACGTCAACGATGCGTTCGGCACTGCCCATCGTGCCCACGCTTCGACTGAGGGCATCACGCATTATGTCGACGACTGTGTCGCTGGTTTGCTGATGGAAAAGGAGCTGAATTTTCTCGGAAAGGCTCTGAACGACCCTGACCGGCCGTTTGTTGCCATTCTTGGCGGTGCCAAGGTTTCCGACAAGATGCCGGTTATCGAATCACTGATAGATCGGCGTGTCGACAAACTCCTTATCGGCGGTGCGATGGCATACACGTTCTTTAAGGCCGAGGGTTATACCATCGGAAAGTCGCTGGTCGAAGACGAAATGATGCCAAAAGCCCTCGAGATCGAGCACATGGCCAAAGACATCGGAGTCGAACTGATCCTCCCGACCGATCATCAGGTCGTCGACAGCTACGACCCGCTCCATTCGGCCAAGACCATCCCGATATCGTTCACAAATGCGGGCCTTGTCGGCCTGGACATCGGCATTGAGACTTCCGCTATCTTCGAGCACGCCCTCGAAGGTGCCAAAACGATTGTCTGGAACGGGCCGATGGGCATGTTCGAGGAAAAGCCGTTTGATGCAGGCACAATAGCCATTGCCCAGGCGGTCGCAGCCGCGACCGAAAAAGGAGCGACCTCTATAGTAGGCGGCGGCGACTCGGTCTCAGCCGTAAATCAGGCCGGCCTCGCCGATAAGATATCCCACATCTCCACGGGCGGCGGAGCAACGCTGGAGTTTCTCGCCGGCGATGTTCTACCGGGTGTCGCAGCTCTCGATGATAAATAATTGACATTCAGTGAAACGTTTTTGTATTTCGGCCATTAACAGTTTGAGAACACTTTCTCCCCTGGAAACAGGGAAATACTTTTATGGAGAATACATTTATGAACCTGAGATCAGTCGCTTTAATAACAGTTGTTTTTGCTCTTTTTGTTAGCCTTACGGCCTGCGGGAACCAAACCGAGAAACTCGAGAAATCTGGTATAGCCGACTGGGTCATCACGAGGGTAGAAAATTTTAAGAAGGACAAAGGCCGCCTCCCCGCGGATATGCATGAGCTCGATTACTACGTGACCGAAGGCGGGCCGGTCTTTTACGATAGAGACAGCGGGTCTAAATACAACGTAAGTTACGAAGTCGGGTGGGAACAGTATACATTCGAATCAGACACTCAGGAATGGAAGGAAAGTTCCGTCTCTTATTTGTAACAACTCCTGCCGAATGAACCCTGAAAAGGCTGGCTGAAAAGGCAGCCTTTTTTAAATAACTGGTCCACCAAGCGTTTGTAACTACCCACTCGTTATCAGATGTCCAGGGCGGGCTGATCAAGAGGCCGCTCCTCCATTGAAACGGGTGGCGAGAGCGATCCTCTGGCGAAGAGCGGTGCTCACACTGAGAAGGGAAATGGTCGTTTCCGCTAGAAACGGAATAAACGCCGCATACCGCAGGATTGAACAAACACGCAAGCGCTTATCGAAAGCGGCGGCGTATTTGTGCTTATATTCGGAAGAGAAAGTATCGAAGTCGAAGCCTTTTGAAAAGCTCGAAGCCAATGCGTCCGATGCGATCTTCGCGCCTTCGAGTGCGAGCAGGATACCGCTTCCAGTGAAGGGATCTATAAATGCCGCGGCATCACCAACCGTGATCAGCCCGGCGGAGGGAACCAGCGTTCCACGTCCGAACCTCTCGATCGGGACTGCCAACCATGGTTCGACCGGAACGGCATCACGCATCGTCCGGGCAGCTCGTCGATTTGTAAGGACAACCTCGCGCCAAACTCTTTCTGGATCGCTGCCGAGCCGTTTAGTATCCGCCGCCGAAGCGATAAAACACAAATTATGCAACCCTTTCTCGACCGCGTTACAGCCACCGTAGCCACCTCGATAGGCATAAAGTTCACAGGCTCCGGGATCGACGGTCGCACCACTGAGATGCGTTTTGAAAGCGACAAAACGTGCCGGCCGTTTCGCCTCGGACGACTTTTCAGCCCTTCTTGCGAGCGACCGGGCTCGCCCCGTTGCGTCGACAGTTAGGGTCGCCGTCACGGCCGACTCCGCTCCGTCTTTGCTTTTTAATTTTATGCCCGCGACTTTTTCATCGTCAAAAATCAGACCCGTAACCGCAGCGCCTTCGCGAACCGTCACTCCCGCGGCCTTCGCTCGATTCATCAAACGAAGGTCCATCTCGGCACGGCTAAGTCCGATCGCGGTTGAACCGGCGGTGCCGAACCAGGAGCTTTCGACCGCTGCTCCCCGTCCATTTCGCGAAAAAAATACCGTTTCGACGTATGCCGCACCGCCCGCATCGTTTATCGCGGCAAGGACGCCCAACTCCTCAAAATGCGGTATGCACTCGGGTGAGATAAATTCGCCGCAAAGTTTTTCGCGGGGAAAAGCTTTTTGCTCGACAAGCAGCACCTTTAGCCCGGACATCGCGAGCCTGATAGCGGCTGATGAGCCCCCGGGCCCGGCACCAACAACTGCGACATCATATTTTTCGGGACTGTCCGTCATCCGATCACTTTCCTGAAAGAACCAGCCGATAGGCGGCAGATCGGGCCACTTTTATATCGCTAATACCTGCTTTTTCGGCAAGTTTTCGCATTTCATCCGGAGTAAATGCACGCAATATAGAAAGAGCACCATCGGCCCGGGTAAAAGTCTGTAGCAGCAGCCTTCCAACACCCTGGTAGAAGTAATACGCGATCGGGCTGCGGTTGAGATCGATCGCAAAAATTCGTTTTCGTGCGACACGGCTCATTTCGCGCAGCATCCGAACGGCATCGCCATCCCTGAGATGATGGAGCACTAAAGAGCAATAAACATAATCGAAACTCGAATCGTCGAACGGCAGATCCAGTCCGTCACATTGTACGGTCTGAATGCCGCTGTCCAGTGACGAGCGATATATCGAGCGTGCTCCTCCCGCGTCGATGTCGCTACCGACAACAAACGGTTCTGCGAACCATTCCCGGACTTTACGAACAAGAGTTCCCGAACCGGCCCCTATCTCAAGAGCTGAAACATTTGTTTCCCCGTGCGTCCTGACCTCTTTTACCAGAGAATTTCGAAGGGCCCGAACTTCGCCAAAAGTACGGTTGATGATCGACATTTCACGAAGCCACTTTTCGTACTCGACGACCGTATAGTCGCCGGTGTCGAGACGCTCTAGTAAATAACTTCGCTGGGCAAATTGGCCGAACATATTTAGGCAGCGTATTTTTGCAGAACCAGCGCGCTGTTTTTCGAGCCAAAGCCGATGCAATTGCACAACGCTGTATTTATCACGGCTTTACGGGCGATGTTTGGAACATAATCGAGATCGCAATCAGGATCGGGCTCGTCGAGATTTATTGTCGGTGGGATCACGCCGGTGGTCATTGCACATAGCGTGGCCGCGATCCCGGCGGCACCACTCGCTCCCTGTGGGTGGCCGACCTGTGATTTTGTTGCCGACATCGGTATGTCATAGGCATGCTGCCCAAGAGCGAGTTTGACGGCCGTCGTCTCGATCTTGTCATTCAGCATAGTCGATGTGCCGTGAAGATTTACATAGTCGATCTGGCCGGGTACGATCGCCCCGTCTTCCATCGCCATCGCCATTGCCCGGGCGGGTTCGATGCCGTTATCTTCAAGCCGAACGCGATGATAGGCGTCACAGGTGGCCCCGTAACCGCTTATTTCCGCATAGATCCTCGCCCCGCGTTCGACGGCGGATCCGAGCTCCTCGAGGACGAAAATATATGAGCCTTCGCCGACCACAATGCCGGACCGGCCCATCGAAAATGGCCTCGAGGCTCGGTGCGGTTCATCGTTCCAATCGCGGGTCAGCACGGTCATCAGATTGAATCCGGCAAGGATGCCCGGTGCGAGTGGAGCGTCCACACCGCCCGTGATCATTACATCCTGACGGCCGAGTGCAATATGTTGAGCGGCATAAAAGATCGCATCCGTTGAACTGGTACAACCAGTCGAAACAACATGCGACAACCCTCGGAGTCCGAAGGCCATTGATATCTCGGACGATAGGCCGCCATGGGTCGAGGCAGGAATGATGTATACGCTTGCGTGGTGTTTTGGCCCGAGAAACCAGTATTCGTAGTGCTTCTCGGCAAATGCAAGGCCACCGCCCCCGGTACCGATCTCTACGCCGATCGATCTGCGTTTTTCAAGGGAAATCTCCTGAACGTCGAGATCTGCATCCGCAATCGCTTCTCTGGCTGCGGCAAGTACAAGCGGAACGGTGCGCGGGACATGCTTGCGGTCGCGGGGTTCCAATTCGCTTTCCCAATCAAAATCGCGAACCTCAGCGGCGATCTTTACGACCGAGTCGGACACATCAAAGCCTTCGATATGACGCACGCCGCTTAACCCCGTCTGCAGCCCATGCCAAAATGCCTCCCGCCCCACGCCGATCGGTGTCGTACACCCAATTCCAGTAATAACAACCCGGCGAGGACGCGAAAAATTATTGAGCATGCAAAAACTCCCCTTGAACTATGGCTTTGAGGATAACACCGCTTACGAGGTTGCAAAAATCTAACAACGGAAATTTGGCCTGCCGTCGCCAAGAATGTAAGGATTTGATAACGTATCCGTATGAGAAAGCCCGTGATCGCTGGAAACTGGAAAATGTACAAGTTGCTCAAGGAGGCGGTGGATACCGCACTTGAACTAAAACCGCTCGTCGCCAACGCTAATCATTGCGAGATCGTTATCGCTCCGGTCTTCACGGCGATAAAGATGGTGGCCGACCGGTTGGAGGGGGCAAATATTCGAGTCGCCGCCCAAAACTGTGCTACCCAGAACGATTTTGGTGCTCAAACCGGCGAGATCGCACCCGCGATGCTTAAGGACGCCGGCTGCTCGCATGTGGTGATCGGCCATTCCGAAAGGCGGCAATTTTTTGGAGAAACCGACGAGTCGGTCAATCTCAAAACCAAGGCGGCGTTAGCTGCAGGGCTCACGGCTATAGTCTGTGTTGGTGAAATGCTGAACGACAGGGAGTCGGGCAACGCTGCAAATGTGGTAAACGCGCAATTGGCAAAAGGCCTCAATAATTTGACAGTTTTCGATTTGAATCGTATTATTCTAGCTTACGAGCCTGTCTGGGCGATAGGTACGGGTAAAACCGCCACGCCTGAACAGGCTCAAGATATGCACGCGACGGTCCGCCGGACAGTTGCTGCATCGCATGGAGCGGAAGTTGCCGATAGTGTGCGGATACTATATGGCGGTTCCGTAAAGCCCGACAATATTGCGACCCTGATGTCGCAGCCCGACGTCGATGGTGCCCTGGTTGGTGGAGCCAGTCTGGACGCAGAAAGCTTTGCACAGATCGTGAATTACAAAAACTAGCGGATCATTCGTCGTATATCGCACAGTGGCCCTGAAAGCTCTGTTCGGTTAACAAGTCACTACTAACGAACATGATTGTCTATTTATTATACGGAATATTTTTTCTCTCGTGCCTCGTGCTGGTAGCTGCCGTATTATTGCAGCCCGGCAAGACGGATGCAGGAGCACTTTTTACTAGTAACGTTTCGAGTTCGGCGTTCAGCCCACGCGGCACCGCGACAGTTTTGTCCAAGGTGACCATCGTTGCGGCCACGACATTCATGCTGTCGGCACTGTTTCTCGCGATGCCCGCACTCAGCGGCAATATCTCGGTTTTGTCCAGTAATCCGGGTGATCCGACTTCGGCCAATTCGAACGCTAACACGAGTGCGAACACGGCGGATGCGAACTCTAACACGGCACCTTCGGTCGATGCGAACGCTAATACAGCGGCACCGGCCGCAAATGCAAGCACCGCTCCTGCGGCGAACGCAAATGCAGTTCCGACGGCGAACACCGCGCCGGCAACTAATGCACCGACCAATAAATAGTTCTTTGTAATTCTTTCTTGAATTCGAAATTCGTAATTCGAAATTTGAGTATGCTCAGGTGGCGTAATTGGTAGCCGCGCACGTTTGAGGGGCGTGTGGAGTAATCCGTGGGGGTTCGAGTCCCCCCCTGAGCACCATTTCAACAAAAGGCGGGGTTAGATCCCTGCCTTTTTTCTTTTCCTACGAACTCACAACCATCGTTCCCGTACCTTCATCGGTAAACACCTCGGCGAGAATGGCGTTTCTGGTAGTTCCACCAATGACATGAGCAGATCGAACGCCGCGAGCCAATAAATTTATCAGGCTCTCGAGTTTCGGGATCATACCACCGGTCGCCCTTCCTGACCTGATCATTTCTTTCGCGTCATTTACCGTAAGACGCGATATTTTGGTTTCTTCGCGGCCTTCCTCAAGATAAATGCCGTTCACATCCGATAGCAGAATGAGCTTTTCTGCCCCTAAATGTGCAGCTATCTCGGACGCGATGGTGTCGGCATTGATGTTGAAGATCTTGCCGTCGTCGTCGGCACCGAGTGACGAGATGACCGGCAAATAGCCGCTATCCAGAAGCGTGTTGAGTAACGAAACGTCGATTTCAACGATGTCTCCGACGTGACCAAAATCTATCGATTCCGTCGCGCCCGTGTCCTGGTTGACTACATCTTTCGGCGGGCGCTTGACGGCCTTTACCACTCCGCCGTCGATCCCGGAAAGTCCAACGGCATGAATGCCACGTCGTCGAAACTGGGCAAGTATTTCCGTATTTATCTTGCCCCGAAAGATCATTTTAGCCAGTTCCAGCGTGTCGTCATCAGTCACCCGCCGGCCTTCGATCACGGTCTGAACTACACCGAGCTTTTTTGCTAATTCGTTGAGCTGCTTGCCGCCGCCGTGAATGACGCATACGCGGATCCCAACCTGCTGGAGAAGAGCAAGTTCTTCAGCGAGGGATGCAAGATTTTCCTTGTCTTCGGTGACTTTACCGGAAAATTTTACGACGAAAGTCATCCCCTTAAATTTTTGGATGTAGGGAAGAGCTTCGCGTAGCAGGTCGAGGGATCCTATGTTCATTTGATGAGGTGCGACATTATCGCTTTCTGTATATGGAGCCGATTTTCGGCCTCGTCGATAACTACGGAATTTGCTGAATCGATAATACTATCCGTGACGATCACATTTCTCCGGACCGGAAGGCAGTGCATGAATATCGCATCGTTTGACCCGGCCATTTTCGCTTCGTCAACGATCCAATTTCTTCGCAGGCCGCTGCGATGTTCGATGTCCTTGTCCGGCGAGCCATAGAAGCCTTTTCCTCCCCAGCTCTTGGCGTAAACGACCTCGACGCCATCAAATGCCGCGTCAACGTCGCTCGTAAACTCCACGCTGCCGCCGCTGGCACTTGATTGCTGCTCGATCTCGGCGATCAGGGCCTCATCCAATTCATATCCCGGAGGATGAGCAATGCGAAGAGCGTGTCCAAATTGTGCTGCCGCCAGGGCAAAGCTGTTCGGAACGGCCATTGGAAGCGGTTTGGGATGCCAGGCCCAGGTTAGGAGCACTTTCTTTTTTTTGTTCCCGTATTTCTCGCCGATCGTCATCATGTCGGCCATTGCCTGGCAGGGATGATGCATTGCTGATTCGAGATTGATGACCGGTACCGACGAATATTTTGCGAAAGCGTTCAGAATAGGGTCGGTCCGCTCGGTTTCCCAATCTTTTAGTTCGGCAAATGTCCGCACGCCGATCGCCGAGACGTATCGGCCTAAAACACGGACAAATTCGGCCAGATGTTCGGTTTTATTGCTGTCCATTACGGCCCCTTCGCGGTGCTCCAGCGTCCATGAAGTGCTGCCCGGCTCAAGGATTACGGAGTTGCCGCCCAGCTCATAGATCCCTACCTGCATCGAAGCCCGTGTCCTAAGTGAAGGATTGAAAAAAACAAGCGCGACCGACTTGCCGGCCAGCGGCTTTGCGTCAATATTTCGGACCTTGACCTCGATCGCCTTGGCAACTAGTGCTTCGAGCTCTTGGCGCTCAAAATCGGAAGTCTTTAGGAAATGCGTCAATTTGAAAGTACCTCGACCAGCATATTTATCTCGTCAACCGACACACACAACGGCGGTAAGAGCCGCAGGACATTAGGGTTGCTCGATGTGCCGGTGATGACCATGTTTTCAAGTAGTTTTGCGTGAACCGGAGCACATGGTTCATCGAATTCGATACCTAACAGGCAGCCTTTTCCGTGAATGGCCTTGATCCCTGAAATACCGGTCAGCGAATCGCGGAGATGATGTTCGATCATTCTCGCGTTTGAGATCATGTCATCGGTCTCGATCGCCTCCAGGGTTGCCATGACCGCCGACATAGCGAGCATTCCGCCGCCAAATGTTGTGCCGAGATCGTTCAGTTTGATCCTTTCGGAAACCGAATCGTTCACCAGGCAGGCACCGACCGGCACGCCGCTGCCGAGCGATTTCGCTAATGTGACGATTTCCGGAACAACACCTCCAGCCATTTCGCTGCCCGCAAAGAACCACTCACCTGTTCGGCCGATGCCGGTCTGGACCTCGTCGAAGATCAATATGATCCCTTTTTCATCGCAGATCTCTCGGAGGCCGACAAAAAACTCCGGCGGGGCCTCGCGGACACCAGCCATTGATTGGATCGGCTCCAGCATGATCGCGGCGGTCTCTTCATTCGCGACAGATTTGACGCTTTCGAGATCGCCGAAAACGGCTGAGATATGGCCTGGGACGTTCGGCTTACCGATATCGCGATATTTGCCAAGAAACGTTGCCGAGATCGAATCGGCCGTTCGCCCGTGAAATCCGCCCGTGAACGTGACGACCTGCTCGCGGCCGGTGGCCATACGGGCCATCCGCATCGCATTTTCGTTGGCTTCGGTTCCCGAATTACAAAAGAAAGCCTTGGTTAATTCTGCCGGAGCGATCGAAACCAATTTCTTCGCAGCCGCCGCCCGTATATCCGAATAGACCAGGTTCGAATAAAACAGTACTTTCTGAGCCTGCTGATGCAAAGCTTCGACAATGTGCGGATGCGAGTGGCCGGTCGCGCAGACGGCATGGCCACCATACAGGTCGAGAAAGCGATCACCCTCGCTCGTCCAGACCCACGAGCCCGCACCGCGGTCGACCGCGATCGGCATTTTATTGTAGGTTTCTACCTGGTACTGATCTTCGATCTGCTGTATTTCTTCAAAATTCATAATTCTTCCCGTTGCGGGCACGGATCGGGATTATTTCTGATCATGGATTGCTTCCTGTAAATATGAGGCCGGTTTTTTCGTCGAGGCCAAGCATTAAGTTCATGTTCTGCACAGCCTGCCCCGCAGCCCCCTTTACAAGGTTATCTAACGCTGAAAATATTACGATCTGATCCCCATTGGAATGGACAGCAATGTCGCAGAAATTGGTGTTCTTGACCCAGTTGATATCGGGCGAGCCATCGACGATCCGTACAAAAAACGAGTCGGAATAGAAATCGTTGTAAAACTTATTCAGATCTTCATTTGTTACAAGGGCTTTTGTGCCGACATAGCAGGAAGCGAAAATACCGCGCGAGACCGGCATGCTGTGAGTCATGAAGATCAGTTCGCTGCGAAATTCGCCGACCGTTCGCAAGTGCTGTTCGATCTCCGGCAAATGTTGGTGGGTGAACGGCTTATAAGCGTAAAACGAATTCATTCTTTGAGGGTGATGAGTATTCGCCGCTGGCTTTGCCCCAGAACCCGATGAACCCGTTTTTGCATCAACGATCACTTTTCCACTTAACAGCCCTGACTTCACAATTGGCGATAAAGCTAGAGCGGTTGCGGTCGCAAAACATCCGGGATTTGCGACATATTTCGCTTGTTTGATCTCCTCGCGATTGGTCTCCGTCAGTCCGTAGACAAATTGCCTCTGATGTTCGGAGTCAGGGCCGTCAAACTTGTAATATTTTTTGAAGATCTCGGGGTCGTCGATACGGAAATCGCCCGAAAGATCGATAATTCGAGTTTGCTTTGGCAAACGAGTCGCCAATTGTAGAGCCTGACCATGGGGAAGTGCCATAAAAGCAAAGTCTATCCCTTCCAAAATAGACGGATCGGACGGTGGAGATTCAAATCTCAGGCCGGTCAGGCCAAGGAGATTTTTATGAACATCGCTCACAGCCTTTCCCGCGTGTTCGTTCGCAGTTACACCGACGATCTCAACATTCGGATGGAACAACAGTATTCGCAAAAGCTCGCTGCCGCCATAGCCGGAGCCGCCAAAGATGAAAACTCTTGCTTTATTGACACTTTCACTCATATCTTATGCCTGTGCGGGTTGAACCATCTTGCCTCGAAAAACAATATCAAACAGGCGAGAGCCATTTCTGCGGGCGTTGCCTGCCGTCAACCCGAAATTCTGAGTGATGTAGTCCTCACCCATCTGTGAATCAGTTACCGATCCCGCAACAACGTCGATCTGGAGCCCGAACTTTTCCAGCACCGTCACACCGCCCACAACACCGACATAATCGGAGGCACAAAACACGAGCGAGGATATCGCCGCTGCGATCTCCGGATCCTTCAACACCGAATCGACCGAATATCCGCCGATGATTCCATCGCCCAGTTCGACGACTATAAGGTCCGGAGTAAGGGTGTTGAGATGATTTAATATCGCCTTTGCGACCGGTGTAAGGTCATCTACGTTTGCCGTTGAAGGAAGCCCGCAGTCCAGGAAACTAGCTGTAGCAAATGCACCGTGGTCCTGCATATTCAGAGTGTCGCGAAGCGCGGCAATACCTGATAGCTTGGCTCCGACGACTTTTAACCCGGCGTGGCTGGCTTGCTTGATTATCTCGGTTGCCGCGACCGTTTTACCTGAATTCATGCACGTTCCTGCAATAACAACGATCGGAGCCGAAGGGGCTAGAAAAATTGCCAGTTCCAAGGCGTTGTCCGCAATATTAACTGCTTTGCCCCCGTCATTTGAGGCGATGCCTAAAACTTCGACCTGGATCGCGTCAGAGAGCGACGAATGGTGCCCGCTGCACACGCCGATCACTCCGCCCATATTCAATAAATTGAGACGATCTCCTTGGTTTATTGAATCGGGAACGTCTCCAACAAAGCCCTTTAGAGCCCGGCGTGCCCCGATCACCCCGACGAGAACGTCACCGGTAGTTATACGGGCCAATCGGCCGTTTGTGAGCTCCAGATTGCCATACGTCGCCGATTCACCGAGTGCTCGAACGACAACGACATCACCTGACTTTGCAGATATTACCGAGGGGATCACCTTAACCATCCGGGAAATGGTCAATCGGGCTGCTGCGGAACCCACCTTGTCTACAATGATTTCTTTCATATACATACGCTTCGCCGGGCCTCAATTAAACAGTACTGATGACAAACCTTCCACCACAGACCGTTGGGCGTCGAGATTTGCTACCGCCACGAAGATGGTGTCGTCACCCGCGATCGTGCCGATGATCTCGCTTAAATTCGAAGAATCGATCCTGACCGCTATCGCCGAGGCAAAACCCGACTGGCATTTAAGAACAATGAGGTTCTCGCCCGCCCTCTTTATGTCGATCTTCCCATAATCGGGATGGACCGACCCATTCGGCAAGGCATAATATCGTCCCGCCTTCGTAATTCGAAGTTCCTCCAGATCCCTTGACACACTTGACTGGGTAACGCCGAAACCCTTCTGATTTAAAAGCTCAACTAGCTGGTCCTGCCGTCCAACCTGTTCTGTCTGTACCAACGCAATTATTGCATCGAGTCTTTGAGATTTCTGCATATAAACGATTATTTATGCAATAACCTATCATAATATAGCACTGAGGCTGCATATATGCAATATATATGCAGCCGCAGTTTTATGAGCCCGATTGATAGACCGAATCGTTAAAAATTAAAAGATCGCTAATTTGATCCTAAGAAACTTCTTCGGGTTTTGGCGAAAATCGTAAAGCAGCTTAGTTCCTTCGCTTGAAAATTGGTTAATATTTGAAGCAGTCTGGTTGATGTTATTGTAGAGAGTTTCGTCCGTTACGAGGCGGCCGATTGGTCCATTGCCTGCCTGAGCATCTGAAATAAGAGCCTCGATACGGGCAGTTGTCGAATTAAATCGACTGATCGCATCGCGGGCCTCATCGTAAAGTTTTTCGTCCTTAAATAGTTTGCCTGCGGTTCCTTTTCCGTCTTTCAGGTCCGTAGTCACGAGCTTTACGTCGTCCGCAATGCCGTTGATCTTATTGACCGCCGCTCTAAGGTCGCTGATGGCTGCGCGAGTATCGTTGTATAGCGCATCATCATTTACGAATTTGCCGGCGCTGCCTTTACCAGCTTTGATGTCCGTCGAGATCGCTTCAAGCTGAGCCACGGTCTTGTTCAGGCTGTCGTACAGGGCAGGGTCGTTTACCAGTTTTCCGGCACTTCCTTTTCCGTCGTTGATACGATCGATGGTTGTCTTTAGCCGGGTCATGGTTGCCCGGGTCTCCGTTACAGCTCCGTCCAGGCTTTTATACAGCGACTCGTCGTTAACGATCCGGCCGAGCGTGCCTTCACCTTGATTTGCCTTGTTCAGAATCTCATTCGCGGGAACAGCAAGCTTGTTAATTTGTTGCAGCAGATCGTTTCCGGTCGATGTTA
>JBBRSH010000092.1:0-18203 GCA_038245555.1 Pyrinomonadales bacterium
GCGTCCCGACGCGAAACTTACTTTTTTGTGCGACAATTGCCGCGAACAATTAAAGAAAAATCCGCAGCCGATTCCGAATTATCAGATGATACGAATTCTCGGACAGGGCGGAATGGGAAGCGTGATGCTGGCACGCGGGGAAAAAGACGGTCGAGCCGTGGCGATCAAAACACTTTTGCCGGAAGTTGCCGTCAGCGACCAGTCACTAAAACGATTTCTTCGCGAGATAGAAGTTGCGTCGTCGCTTCGGCACGTCAACATTGTCAGCTATATTGAGCACGGGACCCACAACGGAATTGTTTACCTAGTGACCGAGTTCATCAACGGAATGGACGCAGGGCGGCTCGCTAAACATCGCGGGGGGAAACTGGATTTTCGGGAAGTTGTCCAGATCACCGCGGAAACGCTGGCGGCTCTGGATTTTGCGCATAATCTCGGCTTTGTTCATCGAGACATCAAAGAACAAAATATTCTGATCGAAGGCGAGTACCCGAAAGGGGTCGCGAAACTGACGGATTTTGGCCTTTCAAAAAGCTACAAGCAGACCGGGATGAGTGGCGTCACGATGGTTGGCGATGTCGCCGGAACGATCGCCTATATGCCGCCGGAACAGGTTAGGGATTTTAAGGAAGTCCGGCCGCCGTCCGACATTTACGCGATGGGAATGACTGCCTACAGCCTTTTGACCGGTGCCCATGCTCTCGACATTGGGCCAAAGGCAGGAATTTCGGAAACCGTTAAGGCAATTTTTGAAAAGCCTATCATTCCTATCCACCAGCGTGTTCCCTCAGTTCCTCTAAAGGTTGCCGCAGTGATAGAAACTGCTCTGGCAAAACAGCCGGAACTTAGATGGAGGACCGCAGGTGCCATGAGGGAAGCTCTCCTACGTGCAGCATCCGAGTTCTGATCGATGGACACGGTCGGCGTTACTGAAGATCAAATCGTCTTTGTAACCTTCGAAAGCGATCGTGGCGAATCCGGATCGAGGGCTTTTGCAGCAGAAAGATAAGCTGCAAAAAGCTGGGCCGGCACAATGAAGGGAATTGGTGAGAGAAACTCGTCGATATTAGACGGCAAGATCAGGCTTTTTGGCGATATTGCGGCAACGTCCTTGTCATTCGTGATCGATAAGCAATCCGCATGCAAAGCGTGTAGTTCCTCCAGGAGGTCGATACTCCCTTTTTTTGTGACACCCGTCGGAGCAAACATGATAACGGGAAAACGACGTTCGATGATCGCAAGCGGCCCGTGAAAAAAGTCCGCCGAGGAGAAACGTTCCGCGACCACGTAACAGGTTTCCATCAGTTTAAGTGCCATTTCGTAGGAGTTTCCATAGTTTAGCCCGCGGCCAACGACGACGCAATTTTCCATGAAAACATATCGCTCGACTAGCGTCTCC
This sequence comes from Pyrinomonadales bacterium, assembly GCA_038245555.1. Lineage (GTDB taxonomy): Bacteria > Acidobacteriota > Blastocatellia > Pyrinomonadales > Pyrinomonadaceae > OLB17. The sequence goes on from JBBRSH010000092.1 coordinate 1,400, forward strand.
ACCTTTTTCGAAAGACCCAACGCCTGATCAGCAAATTGCGGGATTCGTTCAAAGTCGAGTGCTTTTCCACCAAGAATCGATGCAAGGATGTAAAAATGGAGCATCTGGCCAGTATAGGTTTTGGTTGCCGCAACCGATCGTTCCCGGCCGGCATGGATGAGCAGGGTCTCATCTGTGATCTTAGACATCGAAGAGTCTGCCTCATTTGTGATCCCAATTGTGTGCGCACCGGCTTTCTTGGCTGATTCGAGCACCATATTGATGTCTTCGCCTTCGCCCGACTGCGAAACGCCGACGACGAGAGCTCGTCCTAGATTTAACCGTGCATTATACAAGGTGAACACAGATGGGGCGGACAGCGATACGGGAATTCCTGTCGTCACCTCGAGCAAATAACGACCAAATAGGGATGCGTTGTCAGAGCTTCCCCGGGCAACAATTACGATCAGGTCGATATCACGGCCTTTCAAATACGCACTGAGCCGGTTGGCCGTGTTACGTTCCGCTTTGATCGTTCTCTCCAGTACCGCGGGTTGTTCCGCGATCTCTTGCAGCATCAGCGACATATTCTTTACGACAAAAGTTTCGTCGATCATGAAAACTTAAAAAATCCGATTATTTTGGTTTCAGATCGCGGTTCACGGAATTTATTACTCCACCTACCATAATGACAAAAGCCGTCAGATAGAGCCAAAGCGCCAAGATCATGACTGCCCCAAGCGAACCGTAAGCTTTGTCGTAACTATTAAAATAAGCAATGTAGGTACGGAAAAGTCCTGAAAGGATTAGCCATAAGCCGATCGCTACCAATGAACCGGGAGTGATCCAGTCCCATTTTATTTTAGGAAAATTTGGCAGAATATTGTAAATGACCTCGAAGGCGAAAAGCATTAAGAGTAGGATGGATATCCACTGGATACCGACCAGGATCCACGGTGATTCGACTGGCAAGCCCAAGTTCGTTAAGCTTACCCGAACCAACTGCCATCCGTAAAATACGATCCCGAGCACTGCCGCTGCAAGGAGGCTGACAATCAAAGTTATTATCAACGACTGTAACTTCGTTCGCCACCAGGATCGGGTCTCCGAAAGACCGTACGCAGCATTTAGTCCTGCGCGAATGCCGTCGATACCCGCAGACGCTGACCACAATGTGATAACAATGCCGATCGTGAGTTTACCAGTGCTACTGTGGGAAATTACCTCGTCTACGGTTCGGCTGACCAGCGCGAATGCTGAGCCCGGCATTATTTGACCGAGGTAGGCATACGTCTCGGCCTTTAGGCCATCGGTGGATACGAGTACTAGTCCAAACAGGCTTATTAAAAAGAATAGAAACGGGAACAGGGCAAAAGTGAAGTAGAATGCAGCCTGCGCCGACCGGTTGGTTATGTCGGATTCAATCGTGCGCTCATAAAGCCGCCAAAAAAACACCTTCCAATACCTTGATTTACTTGCCATCTGAAAAGTGCCGGATCAGGAACTATCCGATAAACGACCGTCGGACACGGGGCCCGATTCCACAAGTGATCTCGTATGAGATAGTTCCGGCGTCTGCGGCAATCTCCGCAGCGTCGATCGCGAGCGATTCGCTACGTCCGATCAGCGTTACATCGCAACCTACCGCCGCTCCGGCAACATCCGTAACATCGACGATCGTCCAGTCCATAGAAATTCGGCCGACGATGGGTGCGAAGGTGTTATTTACAATGACCTGCCCTACGTTCGAAAGCGAACGAGGAAAGCCATCAGCGTAGCCGATTGGCACGGTGGCGATCAGCGACTCCCGTTTTGTAAAAAATGTTCGCCCATACCCCAAGGACTCGCCCGCCGGCACGCGCCTAATTTGCGCGATCTTTGACGTGAGGGAAAGAACCGGCCGTAACTCGGGAACAGCAATTCCTTTGGGCAGCACGTCTCCCGCAAGACCGTATAGGATACCGCCAAGTCTTACCATGGAGCGTCGTGCCGCAGGAATCGCGATGGCACCCGGTGAATTCGCGAGATCAAAATACGTCGGTGCGAATCCAGCATTCAAAAATTCCTTCGAGACCCGATCGAATCGAGACATCTGCTGTTCGGAGAAATGCAGCTGATCCAAATCATCGGCGGCCGCGAAATGGGTCATTAGACCGTCAAGCCGAATTTTGGTAAATGCCTTTAGAGCCGCCGCCATTTCTCCGGCTTGGTCATATCGAACACCGAGGCGGCCCATTCCGGTGTCGATCTTTACGTGATAGTCAATTGTGAACCCAGCCTTTGAGCATTCGGCATCGAGCAGGGCGGCCTGTTCGACATCAAATATGACAGGGACGAGTCGATGTTTGATCACAAGATGTTCCTGCCCAGGCCAAAGCCCGCCAAGGATCAGGATCGGCTTGGTAATTCCGGAGTTTCTTAACTCGACCCCTTCTTCGAGTAAGGCTACGCCAAACCAATCGACGCCCTCTTTTTCAAGCCGCCGCGCGCATTCGGTCGCACCGTGGCCGTACGCATTCGCCTTGACGACCGCGAGGTGTTTTATGTTGCGCCCTAAAAACCTCCGAACCGATTTGAAATTAAACGCCAAATTATTCAAATCGATATGCGAGGTTGTGGGGCGGTACTGAAGAGTCGACATTTTCTATTGAAGTGTTACGTGAACGTTGGGCTTGTAATTAACGTAATAACAGAGAGTTGGACCCACTGACAGTTTGTCATGGTTCAGAGCGGAATGTTTCCATGCTTTTTCGGAGGATTCGTATCGCGTTTGTTTTTTAGCATCGACAAAGCGCGTATTAATTTTGGACGAGTATATTTGGGCTCAATAACCTCATCGATAAAGCCTCGCTCCGCTGCAACATAGGGATTGGCGAACTTCTCCTGAAATTCATCGACTTTGCCCTTTCGATAGTTGTCATCGTTTTCGGCGATCTCTCTCCGAAAGAGGACGCCAACGGCACCTTCGGCGCCCATGACGGCGATCTCGGCAGTTGGGTATGCAAAATTGATATCGGTCCGAATGTGTTTTGAGGCCATCACGCAATAGGCTCCGCCATACGCCTTTCGGGTAATAACCGTGATCTTTGGAACCGTAGCTTCGGCGAATGCATAAAGCAGCTTTGCTCCGTGCCGGATAATGCCGAGGTGTTCCTGGTTGACGCCCGGCAGGAATCCCGGAACGTCTTCAAATGTGATCAGCGGGATATTAAAACAGTCGCAGAAACGAACAAACCGTGCCGCTTTGACCGAGGCATCAATATCAAGTACACCAGCTAGAAAAGCGGGCTGATTTGCGACAATACCGACGGAACTTCCTCCAAGACGAGCAAAGCCAATAACGATATTTGGAGCGTAGTGCTCCTGGACCTCGAAAAAGTAGCGGTCGTCGACTACTGGATGGATGATCTCCCGAATATCATATGGCTGACTGGACGATTCCGGAACGATCGAGTTTAAATCCTCGTCCATTCTGTTCGATGGGTCCGAAGTCGGTACCGATGGGGCAGAATCAAGATTATTCGATGGGATGAACGACAATAATTCACGGGCTAATCTAAGTGCGTGCTCATCCGAATCGGCTGCAAAATGGGCTACTCCTGATTTGGTATTATGAGTCAAGGCCCCGCCGAGATCGTCCTTTGTAACATCTTCGTGGGTTACGGTTTTGATAACGTCCGGCCCAGTGATGAACATATATGAGGAATTCTTCACCATTATGTTGAAATCAGTGATTGCTGGCGAATATACCGCACCGCCTGCACACGGACCCATAATACAGCTGATCTGGGGAATGACGCCGCTTGCAAGTGTGTTCCTTAAAAAAATATCGGCGTAGCCGCCCAGGCTGACGACACCCTCCTGGATCCTGGCTCCGCCAGAATCATTTAGTCCAATGACCGGTACCCCGGTTTTCATCGCCAGATCCATAACCTTGCAGATCTTCTGGGCATGTGTTTCTGAGAGCGAGCCACCAAAAACCGTAAAATCCTGTGCAAAAACAAAAACCTCGCGGCCGTCGACCAATCCATGGCCAGTAACGACACCATCACCGGGGAATTGTTGATCCTCGATTCCGAAGTCCCGCGACCGATGCAAGACAAACTTGTCAAATTCTTCAAAACTGCCTTCGTCCAGGAGAAATTCGATCCGCTCGCGTGCCGTAAGCTTACCCGCTGCCTTATGCTTTTCGATGCGAGCATGCCCTCCGCCTTCTTCAGCGGCAAGTGATCGGTCTTTTAACTGCTCAACTTTATTTTTGATCTTTGACTCGGGCGTCATATTCGTTAAGTTTAGCTACTTTAGCCACTAATTCAAAGCTGTTCCTATTTTGCGAGTATCGAAAAGTTCCTTAAGCCATCCACAAAAAGTCCGTTGATTGCGGTATCATTAATCGCCGACAGTTCGAATCCCCCTAGGTTCGGTTGAGATGAGTTTTAGAGGATGATTTTACCTTGATTTTTACGGTGTCAAATGGACGACCTACCACAGATCACCAGTCGCGACAATCAACGTCTGGTTCAAGCTCGTAAAGTTCGTGACGGTCATACGACGACAGCTCTCTTTGTTGAAGGAAAGCGGTTGACGCTGGAAGCTCTGCGAACCAGGCTGAGTATTTCAACCTGTTTTGTGTCGGAGCGTTTCGCGGTTCGATCCGAAAATAGCGAAATTCTCATGGACCTTGAGGGATCGTCGCAGACTATATTCGAACTACCTGATCGGGTATTTCGAACGGTTGCGGCGACGGAAAATTCGCAGGGTGTGATCGTCATCGCGGAAAGACCGGCGAACTCTGTTGAGGCGATCGAAAATAATCTGGGCTCGAAAGACAAATTGCCGACAGTGCTCTTAATGTTGCGGGTTAACAACCCTTCCAATTTAGGTGCGGTTCTTCGTACCGCAGAAGCCGCCGGGGTTGCGGGCGTGATCATTACGAAACAATCAACGGATGTGTTTTCGCCGAGAGCCATTAGGGCATCAATGGGAGCTGTGTTCCGCATTCCTATATGGCCGGAAGTCGATTTCGAGCAGGCCGTCGACTGGGCAGAGCAGCTAGGGCTGCAGTCTACGGCAATCGGAACAGCTTCGCAGAATTCATACGTAAACGCGGACCTTAGGATTCCGCGGCTGCTTATTTTTGGTTCCGAAGCTCATGGCATCGGAAGGGAAGAGATGGATCGGATCAATGAATCAATGTGTATACCGATGGAAGGCGGTGTCGAGAGCCTTAACTTAGCGGTAGCTGCTGCTATAGTTCTCTTCGAAGCAAAACGCCAGCAATCCGTAAACTAGCGGCCGGCCTACCGGTTACTGTTCGCCCCCGGAGTGGCTATTTGTTTTAGGTCTCCAAGCTCTTTCTTGAAATTCTTTTGGGCTAGCGGGTCATTAATGATCGTCATCGCAATCGAAATATCCCTTTGGATAGTCTTTGCGTTGTGTGGGTCGACCTTGCCGTCAGCGATAAGTTTAAGTGCTTCAGTGAAAGATACTCTAGCTTCTGGAAACTGGCCGGTTAACAAATATGCCCGTCCGAGAAGGAACGAGTTCTCAGCGTCCTTCGGCTCGTTGATCAGCTGTTTCAGCACCGCCTCGGTATCTTTATCAACCAAACGCCGATTATCCTCGAATGCCGTAAGCTGCTGGTTGGAACTCTGCATTTCGGTGTTCGGTTGAGCGACTGTTTCTGGGGTTCGATTAGCCAGAAGGTAATGATAGCTAGCAAGGCCGATTAGTGAACCGATCAATAAAAGTAAAGCCGATCCAATGATCTTACCGATGATGCCGGCTCTGCTTTCCGGCGATCGATATTCGTGCGAAACAGTATTTTCATCGGCTACCGCTCCAGGGTTCTTTCCAGGAGGAGACTCCAATATTTGCTTTTCAATGGGTATCGCCGCCAAGGTCTCGTATTCTTTATCGGCGGCAGGTTCAGGCGTAAGTGGCTCCCTCTCGGCTGATTCACCCGTTGATGCCGGGGTTGGATCGGGCCATTCTACCTCAAGCGTATCCTCAAAATTGGGTGCAGCCACGTCAAATCCATGTGCGGCCATGGGTGGGTTGAGTTCGCCAGTCTCCAACTCCAGGAGTTGATCGGGATCATGGCCCGCACTTCTCACGACAACCGCCGGACGGGGAGTGGCAACAGTTACTTCATCTACTAATGCTCGCTTTTCAGCATCCGAATCCCGCCCCGCAGTGGCTTCGGTCAGCCTGACTATCACAGCGGTAAGATTGTCTTCGGCTCCACGCTCAAAACAAACATCTTTGATCCTTCCGCATATAACGACAGGTGTTGCCCCGGACCTTAATAGGGTCGAGATCTCCAAGTCTGAAATATGTCGTGTAACACCGTCCGAACATATTAGAAATGTAGTATCCGGACCCACCATTATTGTTTTAAGGTCCACCTCAACTGTGGGCTCCGCTCCAAGGGCTCGGCTTATGATGTTCTTGCCAGGGTGATTTTCCGCTTGCTCGGGCGTCATTCTACCAGCGCGGACCTCATCGGCCACCATTGAATGATCTTCGGTCTCGCGATGAAGCCGACCGTCGGGGCTGAGACGGTAAAGTCGCGAATCCCCGGCATGCCCGATCGTTGCGATGTTTCCAGCGACGTGAAGGGCGACGATAGTGGTCGCCATTGATGCAAGCTGGGGCAACTCGTTCGACATCCGGTGGATGGCTGCATTTGCCTGCTCCAGGGCCCGCCGCATCACTTCCTCGGCATCGCTGAGTTCGGCCTCATTCACAAATGCTTCTGCCAGGATCTCAACGGCCATTTGAGAAGCGACTTCGCCGGCTTCGGCACCGCCCACTCCGTCTGCCACAGCAAATATGCCGCTTTTCGGGATCTCAAGAAACGAATCTTCGTTCTGAGGACGTTTCTTGCTAAGGCCGCGATCGCTTACTGACGCCGATTCAATTTGGAAGCTGTCTAACATTCAATTTCAAAAACAACCCGTGTGTTACTAACCGCTAAGGCGACTTATAATTAGTAATGATCATTACCCCGTGACGGTAGCTTGATCGTTTCGATGATCGATCGCATTTCGGTGTGAGAGGGCCATAAGCATGCCGAGCATTACAAAACTGGTCAATAGACTAAATCCACCGTGACTTACAAAAGGAAGAGTGATGCCGGTCATAGGAAGAGCCCTCGTGATGCCTCCGATGTTGACCAGCGCCTGAAAACCGATAAAAGCGGTCAAACCGACCGCGCAAAGTTTGCTGAACATATTTCTGGCGTCAAGTGCCGTTCGGATGCCAGCGCTAACGAGAATAATTAGAGCCAAGATTACCAATAAACCGCCAAAAAGTCCAAATTCTTCTCCGATCGCGGCGTAAACGTAATCGGAGTCCGCGACAGGAATAAGTTCAACGTAACCGAGCCCTAATCCACGGCCTGTCTTGCCGCCGGATGAGACTCCAAATGTCGCCCTCGAAGCTTGAAGAGCGTCGTCACCGAACCACGCTTCCTCGTTGAGGTCCTTAAGTTTTTCTTTTGTTTCCCTGACAGTTTTGTCATCTTCCTGCCTTGCGTTGATCACGTCCTCATCCTGAGTTGGAGTCTCGTCACCCGCCGGCAGGGAGTCACCCTTGGTCAGGGCGTACATATCCGAAATGTCCTGATCCGCGATCTTCTTGATCTCTGTCGAGAGTTCAGAAACCCGCTTATCCAGCGGTTTTTTCTGCACGTCACCCTTCGGCAGCTTTGCGGACTCGGTTTGAACCTTGGCCATCTCATCATAAAGCGGTTTGGCCTCAGGCTTACGCTCGATCAGATCGGCTTTATATTGTTTCCAGTAGAAGTCGACCAGATCGCCTTTCCACCAGACCGCGTCGGGCGGCGGAGGATTGAGTGCATCGAACCAAAGATGAAAACGCTGCGGGATGCGGCGCGGCAGAAGGTAGGTCTTGATCGGCTGAGCGACCAATGAAAGCAGCGGCACTTTGATCTGAACGCTCGCCGGCATGGCGGCCAGCATTAGCGTGACAGCGATCGTTGCAACCGATCCCACGAAAACGACGCGTTGGGGTAATCTTCGAACTGCTACGAGGTAAAGCGTGATGTAAACCCCGCTGAACACCATCATTTGGCCAAAATCCTTCAATAGAAAGAATGGTATGAACGGCATTGCGGCCATAAATACCATCGGTAAAATATCTTTTGCTCGCGGTATACCCCAGTAGGTCTGGGAAAGGTTCTTATACAGCCCCGACAATACGGCCGCAAAGCCAACAAGAAACGGGATCTTAGAAGGTTCCCATGGCGTCATGTTGCCGATCGACTTACCTTGATGCGATGTCACCGCCGCCAGGACAAGCGGGCCGAGCGTCAACAAAACAACGAAAAACCCGTTCCGCTGCAAGAATCTGAGAACGTCTTCGCGTTTCATTAGGAAGATCGTCGCCGTCATGCAAAAGATCGCAAAAAGTGGGATCAAGGTGAATTCCGACGTCAAAATGTCAGTTAATCCCACTTTCGAGGGCCTTGGCTTTTCTTTAGACAGATCGACCGGAGACGGCGGTGTAGCCGGAAGACCCATCATCTGCTTCTTATCCGCGGGATAATTTTCCTGGATGTAATGCATCTGTTGGGTCGCGATCTTTTGCTGCCGGGCCTCCAGCTTATGTTCTTTCGAGATGTATTCATCATCGCTAAAGAGCCGGTATTGGACCGTCAGCCCGATCGAGAACATAAGGACCGCCGTGGTATAAAGCGTCCAGTTTCCTTGAAATTTGCCAAATCGGGTCAAGAACAACGGCAGAACGGCCAACACCGCCAAAAGACCAAGGTTTCGAACCGCCGTCAGAGTCGAGGTCTCGTACCCTCGAATCAGGCCGCCGTAATAGATGGCATAGTGCGCAATAGCTGCGAATATTATGATCAGAAGCAGAAGTAGAAGATGCGATGATGCTCGATTTTTCATCTAGAACGAATATTTTAGGACGACGCCTCTTAGCGACCTTTCTTTTTTGAAACCGTCGGAGTCGCCGTCGCGGGCTTATACTTGTCGCCCAGGAGGCCCAATTCGCGGGCTTTCAGTATCAAATTTGCCGCGATCGGGGCGGCGGTTCCACCGCCAAATCGACGCCCGATGTCCTCAACAACGACCGCTATGGCGATCTGTGGATTATCAATTGGTGCAATACAGATGAACCAGCCATCGGTTCGCTTGATCATCACAGGAGTTTGGTACTCCACCCATTCTCCATTCACTTTTCGCTTTTTCGTGACGGTCTTAAGTGTTCCGTCCGCGTTATACACTGGAGACATCTTTTCCGCGGTGCCGGTTTTTCCACCAGTCCCGATCCCGGTGCCGGCCAATTTGCTTCTCACTACACCGCCGGTTCCTCCAGATTCTTCGGTAACGGTAGCCATGATCTCGCGGATGGCCGCCGCCTGTTGAGGAGTAAGAACGTTTGAATATATCTGCGGCGGTTGATCGAACTCGATCTTTGGCTTCATCAGATTTCCCTGAAGATTGGCGGGTATCGAAGCGATCAAGGCCATTTGAAACGGGGTCATCTGGCCGGCAAGCCCCTGACCCATGCCCTCAAGGCCAGTATCATAAAGCGAGAGCTTGCTGCCCGTGACTATCGTTGAGCGGATCGGTGAAATAGCACCGGCGATCCGTTTATTACTGACGTTCCATATGTCCGGAAAGTAGCCCTGCGTAAGAGCTTCGCCCGGAGTTTCAACGGCTGTGATACCAACACGCCCGGCGGTTTCGCTCATTCGCTCGCGGCCAAGCAGGTTTGCGAGTTCTGCAAAATACTGGTTACTGGATACCTTGTACGCCTCGCGGATAGGCACCGAGGGGCTGCATATTTCGCAGCTGCCGCCGGCATCACATATCGGACGGGAATTTGGAAATGGAACATAACAGGAAGCGAGGTCCGGCAGGATCGCATCCTGCTTGTTGGCCCGGAAAGCAGAAATGGTCGTGAACGTCTTAAACGTCGAGCCCGGAACATAGAACTCACGCAGCGCCCGGCTGAGGAGTGGCTTGTCCATCTTATTCATTTCCAGACGATGCATATCGTCGTTGTTGTTTACCTCGCTCAGCGAAAACGTCGGCTCGGAGTATAGAGCGAGGACATCACCTGTTTGCGGGTTTAGGACGACGATAGCACCACGCTTGAAGCCACCTTTTTTTATCTCTGCACCTGCAAAGGCCTGTAGGTCGCGGTCGATCGTAATTCGAACGTCCTTCTGCTCATCCTCTGGTTTCTTAATTTTCGTCAGCACTTCCCATGCTTCGGGCATCGGATCTGCGACATGTTTGTAAAGGGTTCGTTCGAGCCCGGGCGAGCCGATCTCTGTTCCAAGGAGCTGAGACATTTCACGGTCAAGCGAAAATGCTCGGTCAATAGTCCCGTCAGGAGCCTTTTTGTAATAGGCAAGGGCTTTATCGAGCTTTCCCGATCGATCGAACATCCAACCCCGAAGCTGCGAGGAAGTGGACCGCCGGTATCTGAGATCTCGGCTGCTCAACTCCTGGAAGCGCTGATTATCCCGTTCGGCTAGAACCGCCCAGTAAACGTGGAATCCGTAAACAAAGAAAGCCAGCAAAATGAATACACCCTGCCAGATCCGAAGGCTACGGTTGGTTGCGGTCGAATTCAGTTTTCGTCGCACTTCTTTTGGCAGACTTTGCTCGAACGAGAATTTGGTCCGTCGATTGCGAACGAATGATAGAACCAGAAGGGCGACCACAACAACGATGCCAAAAAGATATACCAGACTCAACCCAGCCGGCGTCCGCTCAAGGATCTGACCGCCGAACCAATTTTCCGGACGGAATTTTTGCCAGTCTATCAACAATAAAATGAGCATCTTTACCTTTTAACTCTTACTATTAGTATTTCGTCTCGGGCTCGTCATCGACCTGGTTTTCCGGTCTGGTCTCAGTTTGGGGAACGGCAACGTCGGGTACTGTTTTGGCCAGCGGATCATTCATGTGCTCAATGCTGGGAGCCTTCGCCGGAATTGGTATTGCACGGATAGTATCATCCAGTAGGTCGGGCAGAGGAGCCGGCGAACTGCCCGCGACCGGTGGATTTTGTGCTGTGAATGTTCCCGATATGGTCCCGCTTCTAAATTCAAAACCATCGATCTCCGTCGTCTGGTGATCCGGTTCATCGAGCGGTTCCGGTTCAGTCTGGCTGATCGGTTGCGGAATGTATTCAAATTTAACATCGACCAATCCAAACTTAACCACATCGGAACCTTCGATCGCTGTCGCCTTTCCGTAAGCTATACGAACGTCATTAATAAACGTTCCGTTGGTCGATCCGGTGTCGGCTACGAGCAGTGTCTTGTCGCTATTTATCGATAGCGAGCCATGCATTTTCGAAACACTCTTGTCGTCGATCACAAGTGCGTTAGAACCCGTTCTGCCCACGGATAAACTGCCCGCCGCAGGAAATTCAAGGTGTTTTTCGTGAGTCTTGCCGTTAATTTCAAAACGGGCGATGTATTCTTGTTTGTACTTAGGCAATTCCGGGATCAGCGATGAAACGTTCATCGCCGGAATAGTTACGTTTAACTCCACATCGCGTTCATCCTCGGAGAAATCCTCGAAACTTGCGTTAAGCTTTACCCCTTCGACAAAATAGTCCGGCTTGACCTCGAGCGTAACCGGGGCAAACGTGTAGTAAAGCGAATCATTTATATGGTCGACGGCGGCAGTCAGCAGTTCGATCTCCAGCTTCTTCAGGGCGGCTTCAGCGTCTTCCGAAAACTTATCCCACTGCATTCGAAGCTTAATGTTATGCGGAACGACTAGTCCCTTTCCCGGTACTGACTTTGCTTCCGCATCGAGCAGCTTTTTCAGCCGCTCGATCAGTTCGCTGGCTGCAAGACTGCTTGACGGCGTCCAACGTCGACCAGTGAATCGGTCAAAGGTATCCCCGAGCTTTGTTAAAACTCCCTGGAAAAACCAGTCAACGGAGGTCTTTTTCTTAGAAACTGCTTCTTTTCGGGTCATTTAGTGAAACGAAACGGCGATCGACTCGAGGCCTTGATGCGAATGATTTTAGCCGATATTGGCAGCAAATAAAAGCAAACGACTTTATTGATTTCTGAACGTTAAACAATGTACAATCTTTGTGGAACATGTTGTGCATTTCCACTTTCTATAATTAACGCCCCATTTATTTGAAAGCATATCAGGTCGACTTCCAGCCAATTGGCGAAACGAAAAACGTATGAAGAAGGAGTTATTTACACTACGTAAGTCGGAAGCAGGATTTTCTATAGTCGAGCTTCTGGTGGTCCTTTCGATCATCGCTGTCATGGCTGCAGTCACGATCTTTTATGCGACAGCCCACAAAAAGGCGTTTCAGCCGGATGAGGAAGCTCTGCAGCTCGCCGATATTCTGCAAGAGGCCCGCCAGCGGGCTCTGACTCAACGTCGAACCATGCGGGTTGAGATAAATCTCGCTACCAACATCGTGCGATTGTACGACGAAAACCGCGACGCAACCACCGCGACCGACGACGTGCTGTTGAGGGGGCTTCAGCTCTTCCCCAGTGCCAACGTCAAGATCAACACAAATCCCGCAGAGGCTACATACACTCCGCCCGAATCCATGCCCGTGCCTTCAGCGGTGTTCAAGCCAAGTGTATATCCCCCGAGTGCAACCCAGTCCGTGTGCACGATCAGGTTCCTGTCCAATGGAACCGCGGTCGATGCCGGAAATAACGGGGTCGGAACCGGCGCCGTACCTACCGGGGCCACGATATATATCTGGTCGCCAAATAAAACTACACCCACCAATGGCGACATTATCCGTGGAGTGACCGTTCTCGGCCCGACCGGCGTGATCCGCCTGTGGGAATTCAACGAACAGTCCGCCGCTACAAATAAATGGAAGGACTCCCGCCGCAGCAGTTCATACGGAGCGTCGGGTAACTCGGTGCCGTAGCCCTCGTTCAAATTCGAAGAATCAGGAATATCTAAGATATGAGTATAAAGTCCAAGACACAAAACGGATTTTCATATATCGACGTTATGATCGCGATCGTCATATTGATGGTCGGGGTCCTTGCGATGGCCGGGGCCTTGTCGGCAAACCTGGTCCGGTCCATGGAATCGGAGAAAAGGGTCCTCGCCAAGCAGTTGGCCCTTTCCACTATCGAATCAATTGTTTCGGCAAAGGACATCGAGCGGCCCGGCGTTGTTGACGGTTGGGACTCCTTGCGAAACGTGCTGACAAGTGTGCCCGCCGGTGAGATCAACGGAATATTTGTGACGGGATACAATCCCGTCCGCCTTGACGAGGGTTGGGATGGAGTTGCCGGCACGGCAGATGACGCCTGTTCGGGATCGGGAGCCTGCTCCGTGGCCGGACGGCCCAGCAATACAAGTGCGATCGTTTACGGATTTCAAAGGGAGATCGTTATCACGGATGTTACCGACTCGGAGCGGCCACACCCGCCGAACCCGATAACCCGGCGTCGCATCGATGTAAACATTAAATATTTCGTAAATCAGGCCACACGTTCGGAAACTGCTTCGACGCTCATTACTAACTACTAGAGGTTGCATAGATGAAATCATATTTTCGGCCTTGTTCTACCACTCGGCATGCCGTTTCCCGGAAACGTGAGGCAGGCTTCAGCCTCCTGGAACTATTGATCGCGATGGTGATCTTTTTGATCATTTCTGGGGCGATCTACGGCCTCCTGCAACTCGGAATGTACGACCGAAATCGCGCCAGCCGCCGCTCAGACGTGCTTAAGAACGCTCGGGTCGCTGTTTACATGATGGGTCGCGACGTTCTGAATGCCGGCCTGGGGTACCACCGTGTCGGAGCTGTCGTTCCCGATAATTTCAATTCGACCTTGTTCGGCGTTCCCAACGATGTAGACGGCAATCGCGACATGCTGACGTCAATCGTTGTCGGCAACAATCGCAATACGAATAATCTCAATTCCGACACGACCGTTCGCACGGATACGATCTCGTTTGCCTACAAGGACGCTGATTTCAATGCCGGAAATGTTATCACTCTGCAGGGCGTAGCTGCAGCATCTGGAAACGCCGCTGTTCCTCGACTGACAGCAAGTACGGCGACAGGTGCGGCCGCCGCACAACCGTACGACCTTTTCTTAGTTGAATCCGACACTTCCCAGATCGCGATCATGGCGACGGCCGTCAATGGTTCAAACACGATCGATGCCGCCCCGGGCGATCCCATGGGAATAAATCAGGCCTTGAACGGAGCAGGCCAGGCCGGCAGTGTGCTCCGTCAATGTACATCTACGGCGGATCAGAACTGTACAAGTTACCTCGCGACGGCAAAACGATTCTTTCTCGTCAGCTATCAGGTAAAACCGGACGGAACGCTGATCCGGAAACTTTATGGCAACAACCGGGGGGCCGCGTCCACGGCCCAGATCCAGGAGCTTCCGCTCGCCTACAACGTCCAGGACTTCCAGATAAAATATGTACTCAATGACGGTACGATGATGGACAGCCCAGCGGACGGACCGGACGGTATCATTGGCACGGCGGATGACGACTGGCAGAATTTTAACGACATCCGTCAGGTGATCATAACGATCTCGGTTCAATCGACAGAGATCGACGAAAAAACAAAACGCCCCGAATCGATAACCTTGAAATCCACATTTGCAACGAGAAACTTGGGCTACGACGCAGGATAAGAAATAGAAAAAGGGAAAGAACGATGAAACGTATTAATCTTATTTCAAGAGAAGCTGGGTCCAAAAAACCACTTTCAATAAAGGCAAAGAATCATGACGGTTCGGCGATCGTGATCGCCCTGATGGTTATGATCCTGCTGATGGGTTTTGTCGCACTGGCCATCTCGCGGACAAACAGCGAAACAATTGCGGCCTCAAACGATGAGTCGGAAACAAAGGCATACGAGGCGGCTAATGCGAGCCTTGAGATCCTGACTCGAAATTTTAATAAAGTCTTCGAGACCAAGCTGACCATTGCTCCGAGCGACATCACCCGAATCGAAGGCCAGGTGCCGCCGGTTTTCGACAACGACTATTTCTTCACCCAAACCGTCACTCAGACACAGGCTACCCAGGACGTTGTTATGACGGGGCAAATGTTTCAGGGACTTAACGCTCGGCGCGATGAGTGGCAGCTTGACTCGGTCGCGAGAGATAAGATGACCGGTGTTGAAGTCGCGCTCAGGCGAAAGTTTTTCAATAACCGTATCCCTGTTTTCCAGTTCGGTATTTTCTATGATGACGATCTCGAGTTTCACCCGGGGCCGCGATTCGACTTTGGCGGTCGGGTTCACACCAACGGTTCGTTATTCCTGCAGGCCGGGACCGGCGTTTATTTTTCATCGAAAGTAACCGCGGCAAATGAGGTATTTACCGACGTATCAAAGAACGGATCACCATGGTCGAACTGGGGCGAAACTGTTTTTATCAAAAATGCGTCCGGTACCTACGTCCAACTTCTACACAATATGGGCAGCGTTCTCGCGAGCCCCTCAAACGGAGCGGCCGTTACAACAAACCCATTACCGACAGCTTATGCAGACGCGAACTGGACAACCTATAAGAATTCGTTTCAAGGAAACTTGCTCGCTCGCACCAATCCACTGCAGCTGCCGATCAAGATAAATAGCGATATCGAACAAACCAACCTCGATATGGTTGAAATCGTAAAGCGTGGAAAGAATATCGGCGACATATGGAACGACGGCACCGGAACCGTTGCCTCGCCCGCGGCTGTGGCCGTAACGGCGGCAACCGCGGATGATAAGATAACGGCCGCCGAGCGTTTCTACAACAAAACAGGCATTCGCGTTTCCCTTACTGACAGCAAAGCCAAATTACCGGGCTGCGCAACGTCAACGGGATCAGCGGTCACGACAGCATGCGGCGTTCGGCTTGACGGCGATGCGGCGGGTCTGACGGCGGGTGGCACCAATCATATCGGTTATCAACCCCGTGCAATGACAGGTTCACCAGCGTATACGGCAACATCATTAAATGGCGAGCGTTTTTACACTGGCGGCGGCACGGAAGTCTGGATCAAAGTGGAGAACGTCGTTTACAATGCAGCGACTATCACCTACGACACTCAGGACATCACGCAGGATTTTCTTGCACTGGGCCTGACGGATGCACCGCCGAATGACATCACGTTCTCGATCGCGGACGCGAACTATAACGCTAATGGGATCGACACCCGCTCGATAATTAACCTCCAGAGATACGCCATTCTGGGTCCAAATATTTCCGACACAAACTATATCTCATCCGTAGGAGCCGGCTTGTCCGCATACAACATTGTGAACCGAGGAACGGTCGCGACCGGCAAGAGCTGCAGCAATTCGTCGGACACTTTGACCACGACCGGAGCCGACATCGGAACCATCACGGGGTCGCCCAATTACTTTCCTGCCAATTTCACGGGCGACAGCCGGGTAAATATGCGCAACGCGACCATTGTTGGAATCACCGGAAAGACCCCTTGCGTCGTGCCGTTTCCGATCAATATGTTCGACACGCGGGAAGGGTTGTACAACGACACAACAACAGTCTTTAACCCAACATCGTTAACAGCTCCCGGTTATGGTGCAAATGTTCCGTGGGCGGGTGTGATGAGCATGGTGGACATCGACGTCGCCAACCTCAAAAAATTCCTCGACGGCACGTGGGACGCAAAGATGCCGACAGGGACTCCATATTACACGGCGACGGGTCACGTGCTGCGTGCAGCCGATATTCCCCAAAACAATGGATGGGTCTTCTACGTATCGGACCGGCGAGGCGATTACGACTTTGACGGCGAATACGATATGGAGGACGTTTACGGCA
>JBBRSH010000093.1:0-18054 GCA_038245555.1 Pyrinomonadales bacterium
CTGCTCGGTCGAATTAAAAATGCTGGAGCGATAACCGAAGCCGCACTCATTAGACGAAAGCGACCGGACGTCATCTGTTTGACGGTCATAAACGGAGACATCGACAATTGTCTCGGCAACCTCCTGGCCATATGCCCCGACGTTCTGGATCGGCGTTCCGCCAACAAAACCGGGAATGCCGCTTAAACACTCGAGCCCGGCGAGGTTCCATCCGACACAGTATTTAACAAAATCATCCCAGTCCTCGCCCGCAGCAGCGTTCATGATCACGACGTCGTCGGGAGATCCATCAGGTACCGGCCGCATCATTTTACCGCGAAGAGAGACATGCAGGACCAACCCGGGGTACTCGAGGTCCGAAACAAGTATGTTGCTGCCGCCGCCGAGAACAAAAAGCGGCAGACCCTTATTCGAAGCAAACTTGACGGCGGCCGGCACATGATCTATCTCGACGACTCGTACGAAAAATCGCGCCCTGCCACCGATCTTTAGCGTGGTGTAGGGCGCGAGGCTGACGTATTCCTGGATCTCAAGTGCTTTTGGCAAATCGGTTTATTTTCCTACGGCACCATTTGAGATGATCATTAGCTGGCCGGCGAGGTCTTCCCGGCCGAGTTTCTTGAGCTTCTGATACGCTTTCTTCGCATTTCCGAGGTTTCCGTTGCGAAACTCGGATTCACCCAGATTGTAGTGGGCCGCTGCGAACGAATCGTCCTTGTCAGTCGCCTTTTTGAACTGGATGGCCGCTTCTTTGAAATTGTCCTGCTTTCGATAAGCGATCCCCAGTTCATTCAAAGCGAAGGGCCACGATTCCCTGCTTACAACCTTTTTAAGCACTTCAGCGGCTCCCGCATAGTCGCCGAGGTCGGTCAGCGTCATGCCGAGATTGAGTTGCGGACCCTGGGCCCAGGGCGGATTTGAGGCAACTGCCTTTTGAAGATTGACCTTGGCAAGCTGGAGTTTGGCCTTTCCGTCGGCATCCTGCTTGTTGATAAAGTCGATCCTCGCAGCGTTGTAATATGCCCAGCCCAGATTCGAGAAGTCGACCGCATTTCCGCTGCCGAATTCAACTGCCTTTTCAAGTGCCTTGATCGCGGACGGCCATCTGCAGGGCATCGCCTGTCTCATATTCCGTTCGCACTGGCTCCCGATCACATACCCGATCTTGCTGTTTAATTCAGCCATATCGTCGCGGCTGAAGTTCGGGTTCCGCACAAGGAGATCCCTGGCTGTCGCATAGCTCGACTCTGCTTCGGTGCTTTTGCCGCCGAGACGATATGCGTCACCGAGGGCTGCGAAAACGTCGCCGCTGTCATTCTTAAACTTGATCGCCTGTTTGAACGCATTGATAGCCTCGGTGTAATTGCCCAAGTCCGTATTCGCCGCTCCGGCCCCACGCCATGCTTCAAAATAGTTGCTTCGAAGGCTGCTTGCCTTTTGATAGTCGCTCAAAGCATCCTTGGCCTTGCCGACTCTCATTAGCACGTCCCCGCTGTGGACATAGGCATCCGCATTGCCGGGATCTAATGCCTTTGCCTTGGCAAATGCAGCGAGAGCTTCATCGTTGCGGTTTTGGGACGAGCGGATCACTCCGACAAATACTTGAATCTCTGCCGTCTGCGTCGATTTTGCCAGCGCCTGGGTTAGCAGATCGTCGGCCTTAGCTATCTCGCCCTTTCCGTAATAGAGGATACCCAGCGGTGTGTAGATCTCAGTCAAGCCAGGATCATTTGCGAGGGCTTTCTCGTAGCTCGCGATCGCTTCGTTGGCCTGATCTGCATCGGCATATAGGTCGCCGAGGCCAAAGTATGCGGCTGCGTTCTTCGAGTTGTTCTTCAGGGCTTCGACAAACAGCGGCCTGGCGGCCGATGGATCGTCGCCGACAAGAAGGTTGTGGCCCTTTGTCGCAAGAACCTCGCTCAGCCCGTCCATTGCCTTCTGGTTTTTTGCATCCAGGCTAACGGATTCACGAAAAAACTCGATCGATCTATCAACTTCGTTTTGATTGAAATAATACTCGCCGACACCCGCGAAAATCTTCGATGCCTGATCTTTAGGCAGCTTTTGGATAGTTGGCGGGACCTTGTCAGGCGTCACGACGGCGCTGCTGACGCGATGAGGAGTGACCTTCGCGATCGTGTCGTACTGCTTCTTGATCTTTTGGGTTGTTTCTATACGCTGAGCTTTCGTACGGGTCGCACGGGCAGTCGTCGAGAATTTTCGAGCTGTCGCCTTGCGAAATACAAATACGCTCGAGCCGCCCGAAATGTCGCTAACGGGAACCAAGTCCTGGGCCGATGACGAAATGGTGCTGAACAATACCGTGCCGATCAAAAATGCGGCGAAAAGTGACTTTGCAAAACTTGCTTTTATTTTCATTGACATCCTCAACATGTCGGCGGGCCCGACCGGGTTTTCCAATCCTCTGGGATGAATTCCCATTATGAGACGTTTGCCTTTAGATATTTTGCCGCGGCGGGCGGAGAATCGCCGCATATGTGGCACTTCTTATGTTACACCAATCGATGCGTGTTTTGGGACTTTCTAATGCTCCGGCCGCTGAACGCGCTTATTCTTGCCCTTTTGCGGTTTGTAAGATAAATTTATCAATTACCAACCGATAAAGTTGCGAGCGTTCCGCTATTGAAATATTGATTCGGCCCTTTGGTCCGGATCGTTAGTTTTAGCCGGAAACGAAAGTCCTATCTAACTCAAGGAGATATTGCCGAAAATGAAAGCATTTGCAACTGAGAACATCAGGAATCTGGCTGTCATTGGTCACGGCGACGCAGGTAAAACCCAGCTTGTGTCGTCCTTACTCCATGTCGCCGGCACACCGGGCCGATGGGGAAAAGTCGATGAGGGAACGACGATCACCGACTATGATGAGGATTCCATAGAACGAAAAGTATCGTTAAATAACAATTTCGCCCACCTCGAATACCAGGATACAAAAGTAAATCTGATCGACACGCCCGGTTACGCTGCGTTTGTTTCGCACGCACGCCCTGCATTGCGTGTCGCCGACTGCGCTCTCGTCGTCGTCGACGGAGTGCACGGTATAGAGGTACAGACGGAAAAGACATGGAACTACGCGAACGAATTCATACTGCCGCGTTTCATGGTCGTAAATAAGTTAGATAAGGAGCATTCGGATTTCGGACACGCGCTCGAGACCGCGACCCACGCGTTTGCCCGCTCGATCGTGCCCTTTACACTTCCCATTGGCAACGAAGAAAATTTCAAAGGGGTTGTTGACGTTGTCCATCAGAAAGCGTATGAATTTGACGCCGAGGGCAAGGCTAAAGAGATACCAATGCCGGAAACCGGCCGCGACGTTTTTGAACGGACCCGCGAACGACTGATCGAGATCGTCGCCGAATCGGACGATGCTCTGATGGAGAAGTATTTTGAGGACGGAACGCTTCCTGAAGAAGATATTTATCCAAACCTCGCCAAAGCGATCGCCAAGAGCAAACTATGTCCGGTCTATGCTGTATCGGCGACCACTCTCGTTGGCATGCAGATACTGCTCAACCACATTATCGAATTCGCCCCAAATCCCGCGACGCACGAAGCCGAATACGGTTTTTCAGACAACGACATGGAAGGCGAGCGGATCAACCGAAAATATTCGAACGACGAGCCTTTCTCGGCATATGTTTTCCGCACGATCGCCGATCCGTTTGCCGGCCGGATCAATGTGATGAAGGTCGTGAGCGGAAAGGTAGCGAATGACGCAACGGTTTTTAATTCGACCCGCGACACTCCCGAACGCCTCGGAGCCCTTCATGTCATCTCGGGTAAAACGCTCGACAAGGTAAATGAGGCGGCTACCGGTGACATCATCGCGGTTGTAAAGCTGAAAGACACCCAAACGGGCGACACACTCTGCGACAAAGCAAAACCGATCGTTTTTCCAAAGGTCGAATACCCGGAAGCTGCGATCGCATTCGCGATCGAGCCGAAATCCAGAGCTGACGAAGACAAGATCTCTTCGGCACTTCACAAAATACTTGAGGAAGATCCGTCGCTGCATTTTGACCGTGACACTCAGACCAAGGAATTTATCCTTTCGGGTTCCGGCCAACTCCATATCGAGACGGTCGTGAAGAAACTCGAACATCGGTATCACGTCGAGGTCACGCTTCACCCGCCCAAGGTGCCGTACAAGGAAACCATCACCCAGCAGGTCGAGGTCCAGGGCAGGCACAAGAAACAATCGGGCGGACGAGGTCAGTTTGGCGATTGCAAAGTCATCTTTGAACCGCTTGATCGAGGGGCGGGATTTGAATGGGTCGATAAGATCTTTGGCGGGTCGGTACCGCAGAATTTTCGCCCGGCCATCGAAAAAGGCATCATCGAAGCCGCTGCCGGCGGCGCCGTTGCTGGCTATCCGCTAGTTGATTTTAAGGTCACCTTGATCGACGGCAGCTATCACGCGGTCGACTCGGATGAGCACTCGTTCCGTGCCGCCGGGCGAAAGGCGTTTCGCAACGCGATCGAAAAGGCAAAACCCACGCTTCTCGAACCGATAATGGATGTCGAGGTTTTCACGCCGAACGAAGTCTCGGGAGACATCATGGGTGACCTCAACTCGCGCCGTGGACGCGTCGGCGGCATGGAAATGCGTGGCCGTCAACAGGTCATCAAGGCCAAGGTCCCGCTCTCGGAGATGCTCGACTACCAGTCGAAGCTCAACTCCGTGACACAGGCCCGCGGTTCGTATCATATGCAGTTTTCACATTACGATCCGCTGCCGGGCAATCTTGCCCAAAAGGTCATCGACGAAGCCGTCGCGGCCGGACGTGTCCGAGCTCACGAGGATGATGAGTAATTAGACAATCGAGTTTGTGCAGGAATTGGGAGGGATGTGTTCGGGTCCTTCCCACTTTTTTTGGGTGTCAATCGAGAAATTGAAACTGTAACTCAGGAGCAGCGAATATCTAGTCATGAAACAACTTCTTGCATTCTTGCTTATGTCGATTATTCTTGCCGGCAACGTCGCTGCACAGTCCGCAAAGGTTTCTGCCAAAGACCTCAAACCTCTCGAAGGTAACCAGTGGGTCGGCGATCTAACATACCTCGATTACCAGTCGAAAGAACTAACTTCGATCAAAACGAACGTCATTATAACTAGAGACTCGACGGACAAATTAAAGTGGATATTCACGATGCAGTATCCACTTGAACCAAAAGCGAACCGCACCGAAGATTTAGTTCTAAGCCCCGACGGCCTTATTTTCGATGGTGAAAACGTCGTCGAACGCAAAAAGCTACCAAGCGGCGTTCTCAAGGTGATCACGACAAAACCCGGCAAAGGACGACAACCGCGACGCGACTATTCGCCACACATACCTGATCACCAAATCGTCGTTTTCGATCCGGAAAGAGGTAAAGTTTGAGGGCTCCGACGCCTACTTCGAGCGGAATACATATAGTTGGACGCGATAGGTTAACTGGGGTATAGACCGTAAAAAAAGGGCCCGGAACCTTGAGCTCCGAGTCCTTATTATCTTCGATTTGGTTAAAGGTTAGAACGGCCAAATGCTAACGCGTCTATTGTTTCGCCCTCGTTCAAGGCCTTCGCGGTAGCCTCGTTGGAACCCCTGCTGAAACGCCTGCTGGATCTGATAGTTGTTGCCATACCCGCCGTTGTTGCCATAACCACCATTGTTGCCGTAGCCGCCATTCTTCCCGTAATCACCGTTGTTGCCGTAACCGCCGTTGTTGCCGTAAACGCCGTTGTTGCCGCGTCGGTTTCGTGATTCCCGCATTCCCTGCTCCAGGCCATGCTCGTAGCCGTGCTTGTACGCCGCCTTTATTTCCCGGCCGTTGACGCGATTGTTGCGGTTATTGTAGTCGTCGTTACGACCCTGATTACCATAATTGTCATTATTGCGATCGCGGTCGCGATACTGTGCGTTAGCGTCAGAATCCGCGAACATGATAAGTCCCAACACCATGGCCGAGGCCAAACTCAAACCCTTGATCGATTTTTTGATATTTATTGTATTCATTGCTGCAATACCTCCGTCTCATACAATGGCGAAAGACGTGCCAAGGCAAAAAACCTTAGTAAAAAAGGGCTTTTAGGTGGAGAACGGACTATCTCCTACACGATTTGGTATGCAGGAATGCGTTTCTAAGTCATCTTGGTATCGTCGACTTAAACCATCCATCGCTTAACTGCGTATCACAATAATTAATGATGCAGGATAGCCAAATGGGCTTCACCGATGCATAATTTTTATTAAATCGAAAGAAAATAACCATTAACAGGGAGAGACTCACCATGATTACGTTTAAGCGTGTATTGATTTTGTCCGTTGTTCTTTTAGCCTTCGCCGCGGTTTTGACGGCCCAGCGACTGCAGGTCCCGCAGGTAAGCCAAAAGGCAAGCGTGATGCAGAGGATCGGCCTGTCAGAGGTCAGCGTTACCTATAGCCGGCCTGCGGTAAAAGGGCGCAAGGTATACGGAGATTGGCCGACCGAGGTCAAGGGCGAAGCGACTCTCGATAACCAAAACGCACGGCCAAAAGACGCACCGCTTGTCCCATGGGGCCATGTATGGCGTGCTGGAGCGAACGAAGCAACTGTTTTTGAGGTCACAGACGATGTTCAGATCAATGGTCAATCGCTCGCGGCTGGACGGTACCTGCTTGCGGCAGTCCCGACAAAAGATGGCGATTGGACGATGGTATTTAATAAGGACGCGGATCAGTGGGGTGCATTCACTTACGACACCGCCAAGGACGTCTTGCGGGTAAAAACAAAACCGCAGTGGGTGACGGACAGCCAGGAACTGCTCACTTATTTTATTGACGCAGCAGGCGAAGACACTGCGACCGTTACGCTTCGCTGGGAAAAGATCGCGGTACCTTTCACAGTCAAAGTGATGGACGTCAACGCAAAAGCCCTGGCTCACCTTCGCACAACTGTCGCGGCGGCAAAACCGGATGATTTTGCAACCCCGCTTTCAGCGGCAGGTTTTGCTAGAAACAATAAAGCTAACGACGATGCTAACAAATGGATCGACCAGGCCCTAAAGGCGATCGATATGAACATCGCGGCAAAGCCCAACTTCGCGAACAACGCCCGAAAAGCAAATATCTTGTTTCAAGCAGGACGAACGCAGGACGCTATCGCCGCCGGTGAAAAGGCCGTCGCCATCGGCAAAGCGGACTCGACCGTCAAGCCAACGGATATCGCTCCCCTGGAAAAACGGATCGCTGACGCAAAGGCTGCAAAGCCGTAGGCCGCGGCTATCAAACTTCAAAGAAAAAGGGCGGGCCACATGCTCGTCCTTTTTATTTTCTTTTTTACTCTTGAAATTTTATTCAGAGGACACGACGATTTTGGCACTTCAAGAACCGACTATCCCGACCATCTTTCTCGCTGTCAACGACATCCTTGGCTGATGCCTTGAGGTTCTAAAATTACCATTCACACTGACGCGAGTCCGGGCGTCTTTTTATGACACATCGTGCACTGCATTTGTGTCGGAGCTTTGGATAGCGGCACCGTTTTCTTCACTTCCGTGTGACATCCGATGCATGTTCGGTGAAATGCCTGCATATTTGTCATCGCCATCGGGGCCGGGCTACCCTCGTGTTTGATCTGCGGGATCGCGTCCAGCAGTTTTGGCTTTTCATCAGTCCGGGCGTGGCAGTCGCGACACGCGGCGACACCTGCGCCCTTTGGATCTTTTGAAAATAGGTCCGCGGTCAGGGTGGTCGTTCGATCCGCTGGCCACGAGGTTTGTAACGGTGGAAGTTTCGCGATCTCAGCGGCCGGCCGGGCTGTGTGGTGGCATGTAGTACATGCTATAGGACTGCCTTTGTCGATGCTGTACGTTCCGCCATTGTGCTTTACGTGATTAAAGGTAACCTGCCCGAGCTTTGCGTCCTTTCCGAGAAACAGGACCTCGGGCATCTTCGGAACATCCTGTGTCTGGGGAGGAGCCTGTGTCTGAGCGCTGGTGTACAAACCCAGCCGGTCCCCGGTCATAAGGAACAATCCGATCGCCAAAAGCCCAGTCGTCAAACCTGCTAATAAGTTCTTTTTCATTTCTGCCCTCCTAGTTTCGGATCCGAAGACTGCAGCTTACGACAGAATGAATTATTCGTGAGTGACCTGCATCACATTCGCAAAATACGCTTGTGAACAGAAACGTAATTTATGCTTTTTTGTTTTTTCCAGCGGCGGCAAGATCATAAGAGCGGCGGATCATATCGGAGACTTTTTTGAGGTTTACAAGCACATATTCATAATTGAGATAGTGGTCAGTGATGAAATAAACGTCGGCATCGGCGGCCATCAACTCTTCGCGTTCCTCGAATGTTGTCTTGAGAACGATCGCGTCCAAATCCTCGCGCCAGCGGACGAACATATTCTTGCCGCCAACCTTCAACGCCGGAACGCCGTATGAAAGGCCGTCTTCGACGTTCGGCAAGGTGAGAGCGATCGCTCGGACGGTTTCGTAGTCAATGTTTGTCATTGGTCCCAGGGATTGAAAATACTAACCGCCGAATCACGAAAATTCCTTTCGTTTCGGGTAACTAATATCAGATTGTGGTGAAGCGCCGTTGCCTCGATAAGTGAATCAAACGACGGCCGCACAATTCCCTTCGGCTTAAATCCGGCAAGCATTTTTGCCCACGTTGTGATCAATTTTTCGTCGATGTCGAGAATTCGCCCTTGAAAAGCGGGGAGCAGATCGTCAAGAAGCCACGTCTCTAATTGCAGCCGCCGCTTGCCCGTCGGCAATTGATAAATGCCCCGCTGGAGTTCGCCACATGTGACGATACTCAAAAACATCGTCGTTTCAGGTTGGTGTTCAAACCAGTCGAGGACATTTTGATCAGGTTTTACCGCGACCATCTCCGAGATCGCACAGGTGTCGATCAAATAAGCCATACGCTATTCCCCGAGATCGATCTCGCGCGGCCGGTCGTCCTGGCGGGAAAAATCAAGATCAAGCCCCACGAGCGGACTGCTGCGCAACACCTCGACAAGCGTTGCTCTTTTGCCCCTCGCGCGTTTCCAGTCATTGATCGAGACAACAATCGCAACCTCAGTATCGTGCCGCTTAATTATCTGCGGTTTTCCACTCTCTGCAAGTCGAATGATCTCACTCAAATTGTCTTTTGCGTCTTTTACAGAATGCGTTGTGCTCATATTTCACCCATATAGCCAATGATTAGCTATGTAGCCATATTAAAACAGACATTGTCGAAAAGCAAGGATTATCTCGCGGACTGTTTCGAAGTTAATCGTTCCCATTTTTGATTGTCGGCCTTAGGAAAGGTTTCCACAGTTTGATAAAACCGCCATTTACCGCTGAGAACGCTAACCAACCAAATATCGCAAAACCAAAGTCCAAAGTAAGTAACAATAAAATCGCCCAGATATCCATGCCTTGGCCATTAGGGTCCGAATGTGCGCCGGCGTAAACAATTATAAACATTGGCTCTAACATCCATACCGTGACCAGAACATATACAAACAGTGCCCCTACAAAGGTCGGCACCACGAACAATAGATTTCGGTCCCTGACGAAAGCGACGTACGCAGTAACAATAAGCCCAAGCGGGATTGCTACGACCAACAAGAACCAGATTATGACTATCAACCCTACCATAATAAATTGAGGAGAAATTCAGGGTTAGGGTTTCACTTGCCCCACCTATCCCAAACCGCTTTCGCGATCTTCGCGATGACGGTTTCGCGTGTTTTCTCGTCGGCGGGCGAATCCGAGAGGAAGACAGCGATAGCGATGTGCTTGCCGTTGGGAAGATTGATGATACCGATGTCGTTGGTCGCGGCGGTTATACCGTTTTGCGTGCCGGATGTTCCGGTTTTATGAGGTACAAGAGTGCCCTTCGGCAGAAGACCCTTTAGGCGCTGTGGACCGGTAGTCGAGTTGGCCATCGTAAAAATTAATGCCGAAATTTCTTCAGGAAACGTCGAAGGAGCCTCGAAGGGTGGTCCGTCGGAACATCCTTCGTTCCCGACTCGCACTCTCTCAGAACAAAGTTGCCTCAGCACCTCAACCGCTGCAATGGGCTGTGCCCAATCCTCATACTGCGTCTGCCAATCGCGGCCGATCTCTTTTTCAGTATTCACAACTTTCATTTCATTGACGCCTATCTGAGTTAGATAGGCTTGCACCTTGTCGGCACCGCCCAGGACCCGGATCAGGACATCGCTTGCGGAGCCGTCGCTTTCGACGAGGGCGAGGCGGATCAGTTCGCGGATGGTAAATTCGCCGCCGTCCGGGTGAGCGTCGCGGAGCGGTGAACGCTGGCCTTCGCGGACCATGTCTTCGCGGGTGACGCCGACCAATTCGTCGAGGCTGCGGTCTTCGACCCGGAATTGCTCCATGACCGCCATCGCGATCGGCAGCTTGTAGACGCTCTGCATCGGGAAATGACCGTCGGCATTCAGCGTTGCGGCATCGCCTGTCTCTAACACCACGGCGGCGACTCCAACTCGTCCTTTTTGGGCTTCGGCGATCTTGGCGATCTGCTTTTCGAGGTCCGCGTCGCGATTTAGTTCAAGTTTAGCGAGCGGCTCGGCCCTGGGCGGCAACTCGGGTGTCGGAAACTCGATTACGGGAATATCGCCAAATTTGCCGCAGGCAAATGAAAACGCCGTGAGCAGCATCAAGAAAACAGTAGTCTTTTTTATCATCACGGTTCTCGCAACCATCTTAGTCAAATACGCCTTTGGAGGGCAAGGAATTTCGGTGGACGTTCATTTTGCTGAAACGTCATTTCTATAAAAACGAACGCTGCCACGAGGTGCTCACAAAGGAGATGATGGAGACCCGCGTGGATTTTATGGCGTAAAAGTCCCTGGAAGGGACAAATGCAATAGCGTCGGGAGAATTACGACGACAGGAATTACAACAGGGTCGGGATCGATTTGTACCCTCATACCAGGGCGTTCCACACCATTTGTCCCTTTCAGGACTTTATATTTCGGGAAGTCTAGAACTCAGTTTCGCTCGTTGACCTTGAGCGGCGGGCGACACCGGATTCGTAGGCGGCTGCTTCGACTCGGGCGGCGACGGCTTCGCCTACTCGGCGATCGAAAACGGACGGGATGATGTAATCGGGATGCAGTTCGTCGGGGCCGATGATGTCGGCGATGGCGTTGGCGGCGGCGAGCTTCATTTCCTCATTAATGCGCGAAGCACGGCAATTCAAAGAACCGCGAAAAATGCCAGGGAAACAGAGGACATTATTTATCTGGTTTGGATAGTCGGAGCGGCCGGTTGCCATAACCGCAACGTGGCCTTCGGCGTCCTCCGGCATGATCTCAGGGGTCGGATTGGCCATCGCAAAGACGATCGGATCCTTCGCCATATTCTTGAGGTCCGTCACGTCGATCGTTCCGGGAGCTGAAAGTCCGAAGAAAACATCGGCCCCTTTTAGGCATTCGTGGACCGAGCCTTTTTCATTGTCCGGATTGGTGTTGCGGGCATACCAATCTTTGACCCAGTTCATGTTTTCTTTACGACCTTCGTAGATCGCTCCGGTCGTGTCGCAGCCAACAATATTCTTGACGCCAGCCGCCATGACTATCTTGGAACACGCTACGCCGGCGGCTCCGATGCCGTTAACGACCAGTTTTATGTCCTCCATCTCTTTTCCGACGATCTTTAACGCGTTAATGAGTGCTGCCAGAACAACGACGGCGGTACCATGCTGGTCATCGTGAAAGACGGGAATATCAAGCTCTTCCTTCAGGCGGTCCTCGATCTCAAAACAACGCGGCGCTGAAATGTCTTCCAGATTGATCCC
Source organism: Pyrinomonadales bacterium (assembly GCA_038245555.1). Taxonomy (GTDB): domain Bacteria; phylum Acidobacteriota; class Blastocatellia; order Pyrinomonadales; family Pyrinomonadaceae; genus OLB17. The sequence goes on from JBBRSH010000093.1 coordinate 11,811, forward strand.
ACCGAATACGGTTGAGATATGCTTGATAGTCTGGACTATTTCGTGAGGGTCTTTTGTATCCAGGCAGATCGGAAACGCATCGACGCCGCCAAACTCCTTGAAAAGCTGGCATTTGCCTTCCATCACGGGCATTGCAGCCGCCGGCCCTATGTCGCCGAGTCCGAGTACCGCCGTCCCGTCCGTAACCACCGCCACCATGTTTTTCTTGATCGTCAGGTTGTAGACCTTTTCCGGGTCCTGGGCGATCGCTTCGCACACTCGCGCAACACCCGGCGTGTAGGCCATTGAGAGATCCGAGCGCGTCTTGAGCTGCATTTTAGAGGCGATCTCGATCTTGCCGCCCAGATGCATGAGAAAAGTCCGGTCCGAAACGTTTATTACCTCGACGCCATCAATATCGTGGACCGAGTCGATGATCTCTTTGTCGTGCGTTTCGCTCGCCGCATTGACCGTGATGTCACGGATAAGAAAGTCTTTGCCGACACTGACAATGTCGATCCCTTCGATATCGCCGCCTGCCTTGCCGATCGCGGTGGTTATTTCACCGAGTTTGCCCGGTTGATTATGGATCCGGACTCGAAGCGTAAGGCTGTAACTAGCATTTGGTGTTGGTTTATTGGCCATGTTCTGTCAACGTGCGATCAAATAATAAACGCATACCCAAGGTACTGGGCAATTCTGAAGTATGACGAATATTGGGAATGCACGCAAACCGGGAGTTTCCGGTAAGGTCGGCGCAATTAGGCTGTTAGTTTTTTGATCTGTTTCGAGCTGGAAACCAGATCAGGGAAATGCCGACGCCAGCTCTGCCTGTCTATGCGACGGGTCGAAGTAAGCCGCGAAACAGGCCTTTTATTTCGACACTGTCAGCCTCGAGGCGTATCAGTTTGCCGTCTCGATCGGTTTTCCGGACTTCGCCCGAGCGGAGTTCGATCTGCGCACCGGCTCGATAGTATTTACGAAGAACGGTCCGGGACTGGTCGAGGACGGCGACGACCCGATCCCCGTCGCGCACAAACTGTCGCAGCTCGACCAAAGCGACGTCATCAACGCAAATACCGTCAGCCGACATTTCATCATCGGGCACGCGAAAGGCTCGGATTCGTTCCGGCGTCTGAAAGCCGAGCATGAATTCGGGCAATATGAGCGGGCGGTCCTGCCAAGGCTCGCGAAAATCGTGCTCTTTGGGAATATCGAGCCATTCGATGGTCACGTTGCTTCCGCCGTCCAGATCACCGGACCGGGCCCCGGTGTCGATATAAAAATGTCCGTTTTCACGGCGACGGGTAAGCAAGCCCTGTGTTTCCAGATCGCGAACAATTCGAGCGATGCCTGCCCGCGACCTAAGCCCGAGTTTACGAGCGATCACCGCATAGGATGGACGATAGCCATTCGAATCTATATGACGGACGATGAGTTCAAGAACCTCACGCTGCCGCCGCGTCTGAGCGTGCATTTCCGAAATTGTAACCCAAAATCGTTTTGAAATCGCTCTGCCGACGCCTGCTTATCGCTAAAGCCTCTGCGTTCTTTTGCGTCTTTGTGTGAAAAGGGCCGTTTTCGCGCAAAGACGCAAAGAAAAAATCATGAAAAGTACATAGAGTACTCAAACAGGCTAGTGTTGAGTGATCAGGAGCCTGGTGGCATGGTCGCCTAATAAGTGATCGTGCCGGCATGGATTTGCTATAATTGAGCTTTAGCGGAGGCACTGAACTCTATCAATATTGTTCACGGATTTACCCGCGGGTTGAAACATAATCAACTTCGCCGGATCGAGAAATTGGGAACCAGGCGGGTCGCGGCGGACACGATCATTTCACCTGAACTTGCGCGTCAAATGTCGGAGATCTCGCACGAGACCGGCCGGCAGATCGGCGTCCTCATCAATCGCAAGGGCCAGATCGAATATGTAATGGTTGGCACGGCAAAGGGCATCGAGCTACCCGACTTTGGCCGTTCCCGCGTGTCGGAGGACCGTTTTCGAGGCCTGCGATGCGTTCACACCCACTTGGCGGGCGAAAAACTTACGCAGGACGATCTTACGGATCTCGCCCTCTTGAGACTCGATCTGATGTCGGTCATTCAGGTCGACCGCAAGGCCGGCCTTCCGGGATTGGTGTATTCTGCTCACCTCGTGCCGACCGCGGCCGAGAGCCTTGAGGCAGAGGCTCAGTCGCTACCTTACGAGTTTCTCGAACCGGACGTCGCTTCGCAATTGGATACCGACTTTCTCTCGCTGATCAACTCGCTCGAAGACGAAATGGCCCGTATTCGACTGACGACGCGTTCGCGTCAAACCGGACGCGAGCGAGCTATTCTCGTCGGCGTGACCACAGGTGACTCGGACGAAGCGGCGGAATCCCTGGCGGAGTTGAATGAACTAGCCGCATCGGCTGATGTTGTGATCCTGGATACAGTCATTCAGCGACGTCCACAGATCGATCCAAAAACCGTTCTGGGAAAAGGCAAGCTTGACGAGCTCCTGATCCGCTCGATGCGTCTCGGGGCCGATATTTTGGTATTCGATACGGAACTAAGCCCGGCGCAGGTCAGGTCTCTATCGGATGCGACCGAGCTCAAGGTCATCGATCGGCCCCAGCTCATTCTGGACATTTTTGCCCAACGGGCACAGAGCCGCGAAGGTAAGCTGCAGGTTGAACTCGCCCAGTTGAAATATCTGCTGCCAAGGCTCGTGATCGGGCAGAATTCCGCGTTTTCGAGGCTGGCCGGCGGGATCGGCGGACGCGGGCCGGGCGAAACCAAGCTCGAAACCGATCGCCGCCGCGTTCGCGACCGGATCGCGAATCTCGAAAAACAAGTCGACAACCTCGGCCGTCAGCGTCAGGAGCGGCGAAAAACGCGTGTCCAAAAGCATCTTCCGATCCTCTCGCTCGTCGGCTATACGAATGCGGGAAAATCGACGCTTCTGAATTCCCTTACCCAAAGCGACGTATATGCCGAGAAGAAAATGTTCGCGACCTTGGACCCAACGTCAAGGCGGCTGAGATTGCCATACGACCAGGAAGTCATTATTAATGATACGGTCGGTTTTATCCGCGACTTGCCGGATGCTCTGCTTTCAGCGTTTCGGGCAACGCTCGAAGAGATCGCTGATAGCGACCTGTTGGTACATGTTGTCGACGCCTCAAACCCGCGCGTCCATCAGCAGATCGCCTCCGTCGGCAAGATCATCGCCGACCTGCATTTCAACGAAATACCTCAATTGATCGTCCTCAATAAGACAGACCTGTTGCCGGCAGCCTCCGTCGAGCATCTCGAGAGACAGATCACGCTTGACACCGGATCGCAATGCGTGTCAATTTCAGCTATTCGGCGCGACACTTTGAGGCCGATGGTTATTGCGATCGCTGAGAGAATGGGTACATTTGCCGTCAACGAAACGGACGAAGCCGCCGTCGTTTAGCCGATCTCTCCTGGTACATATGAGTAAGCGAATACAAGATATGAAATCGACCGGCACACGCCGTCGAGAAAAGGTGACAGGGGCCCTCGCATCTCCTTTTCGAAAGTTGTCACCTTCATTTCAATTTTGGTTCGGCTTTGGATTTCTCTGTCTTTTTACGACGCTGCTGATCCAAAACCCGCTCTGGCATCCCAGCGGAGAACAGGCTTATAAGGAGGGCGATATCGCCCGCGAAAGCATCATCGTGCCCGCGGACGTTTCGTTTACCGACACGGACGAGGCCGACAAACTGAGGGGCGATGCAAAGAGAGCGGTAAAGGCTGTCTTTAGATTTGAGTCGAACAAGGCTGATCAAGCCGTGCAGCGTTTTCTGTCGTCATGGGAAAAACTGCAGCGCCACGGGGGCGAGCCGTCCAATTCCAAGCAGGCCAATTCCGACGTAAAGAGTGAGTCGCATTGGACGGGTGCTGGAGGAGTTGAGGTCGGCAAGACGCTGGCTGCCCGAAAGTTTAGCCGGAACGAGACTGACGCAGTGCAAAGTGCATTAAAGGAAAGCGCCGAAGGGTATATTTTTGACGATTCCGACCGGCAGTATTTTCAAAACGAAGTATTCCTTTTCGACCGCTCAAGACCGAATGTACAGACGACTGTCTCTATGCCCGAAAGTAACTGGGTACCGCTGTCCGTAGCCCGCGAAAAGCTCAATACGCGGCTCGCTGCGGTCAGAAGCCTGGTCCCGAAGGAGGTCGACGCATTTTACACGGCGGCCGAAGTCCTGGTCGAACCAAGTGTGTCATATGACAGTGTCGCCACCGAGAACGCACGCCACGCAGCCGCTGACCGGATCGAGCCGATCGTTATTTCGCTAAAACGCGGACAAAAGATCGCCAACGAAGGCGACATCGTAACGCCGCCAATGCTCTCGAAAATAAATGCGCTGCGGAGTTACAGTTCTTCATCGCGACAGCTTAACCGCTTTGCCGGTATATTGGCACTCATCACCGGACTATTTTGGCTTGGGTGGAAGTTTATCGAGCAGCGAGGCATCCTGCCGCGGCTGGCTTTGTCTCCCAAAAAGACCTTTGCCCTGTTAGGGTTTGTGATAGTCGTTCAGACCGGGTTGATGGCCGTGTTTTTCAGGCTTGCCGAGTTTACGGCGGCTCAGAATATCAAGGCACCATTGAGCGACCCGATGTTGTGGTCGTTCGCCGTCCCGTTCGCAACCGCCAGCCTTCTCATGACACTCCTCGCCGACCGCCCGACGGCATTGTTTACCGGAATATTCGGGGCGTTCATCTCGGGATTTCTTGCTCCACGCGGTTTCGAATTCGCTCTATTTTCCGCACTCGTCTCGTCGGTTGCCGTATACGGAATTGGACGCTATCGCAGCCGTCAGACGGTAACGATCGCAGGTGGCCTGGTCGGTGCAGCGGCGGCAGGGCTGTCGATCGCCGTGATCTCGTACACGCAGCAGCCGTTTGTCCTTAACACTATCCTTCTTGCAATAATGTGCGGACTGATCGGCGGTATCATGACCGCGGCGGTTACGGCGGTGCTGATGCCGGTTTGCGAGAATATTTTCGGTATCCTCACGGACGTCAAACTGCTTGAACTTTCGAACGCCGATCTGCCGATCCTTGGCCAATTAGCACTTCGAGCGCCCGGAACGAATCAGCATTCTCACGCTGTTGGCCAGTTGGCGGAAGAGGCCTGTCGTGTGGTCGGTGGTAACGGATTGTTGGCAAGGATCGGAGCTCTTTATCACGACATCGGCAAGACCGCGGCGCCCGAGCACTACGTTGAGAACCAAATGGGCAAGAATCCGCACGACAAGCTCAAACCTACGCAAAGCGCAAAAATAATTATCAGCCACGTGACATACGGCGTGAAGCTTGCGAAGGAAATGGGCCTACCGCAGCGCATAATCGATTTTATCCCGCAGCATCACGGAACGCGGACGCTGCACTATTTTCTAAAGCGTGCCCAATCCGAAGCGATAAATGAAACGGATATCTCGGAAAACGATTTTCGGTATCCAGGGCCTAAACCGCATTTCAAAGAAGCGGCGATAATGATGATCGCCGATTCCTGCGAAGCGGCCGCGAGGTCGCTCGCCGAACCGAACCCTGAAAATATCAGGTTTATTGTCACAAAGATCATCGACGCGATACTGCAGGACGATCAGCTCGACGAATGCGACCTGACGCTTCGCGAGCTAACCCAGATCCGCGAATCAATGATCAAATCGTTAATCGCCATCTATCATTCCCGAGTCGATTATCCCGGCTACGTTCCGCCTGCTTCAGGACAGTTCAAGATCACCCAGGACGATGTCGACACTCACGATCAGGCCCTTAAGTACGCAAATCCCGCCGACATCCCGATCAGCCCTGGCGGCGAGATCGAAGACGAAGCAATCGACCGCTCGCATCCTCCTGACAAATCGCGGGCGACATCCGTAAAATAGTTCGCGGGATATCAGAACTTTCCCTGAAGTTTGGTGTACGTATCTGCCAGTGTCTCCGGCAGTGTTCGAGTCTGGCCGACGGCTGTCATGAAGTTCGCATCACCGATCCATCGCGGGAGAACGTGCATATGATAATGTCCGGCGACACCCGCACCTGCTGCCCGACCGAGGTTCATGCCGATATTCAAGCCTTCGGGTTTGTAGATGTCTGTCAGAGCAGATTGGGCCCGTTTTGTAAGGGCCATCATCTCATTGGTTGCTTGGTTGTCGGCCGCGGCCAGATCGGCGAGATGGGCGAAAGGGATGACCATCAGATGGCCCGTCGTGTAAGGGTAAACATTAAGTATGACAAA
>JBBRSH010000094.1:0-17916 GCA_038245555.1 Pyrinomonadales bacterium
CGACAACAATAGACGTCGTACTGGAACGGGCATAAGAATCCATCTCCTTAATTGAAGGCCTCAAAATCGTCCTTAAGGCCTTCCTGATTGCGTGTTTTGATAAAGGTCTACTGTCTACTTGATGTGCGCCCGCAAAAAAAGGTTGGACGCCCCACATATTAATGGCGCGCCCAACCTTTTCGATTTAGTCTCTGACTATTTAATGATCGTAAACTTGCCTTTGTTTTCGATGATCTGCCCGCCAACGCGATCTTTGATCTCAACTTTGAGTTCATAATCTCCGACCGGCATAGTCGTTGTCGGCAGCAATCGAGCAAGTGTCAGTCGCTGCCCGGAGTCGCTGAGTCCGTTCCAATCCTCTGGCTGTCTAAACACTTCCTTTCCGCCCTTTGACAGAATGTAGGTCACGTCGACTGCAGGCCGAAGAGTTGTCTGGTCGATGCCGGAATTGTAAACCTGTAAATAAAGACCCACTTCCTCACCCTGCCGATATACGCCGCCGAGATTAGGAATGACCTTTGCATTTCCAATGACGAACATCTGACCGATATCACGCTCATTCGTAGGACGCAACTTCGAAGTCAGAACGAGTGACGAGGTCGAGAGTTTCTTTTCATCATATCGGGGTACAGGAAATCCCAGACTTACGATGCCCTTGTTGCCGGTTCCCACATCTCGGACCACAACGTCGACCTTGTAGGTTCCCGGTGTTAAGGCAATAGCTTTCTGATATACAGACTTCCGATCCTTGGCGTCAGACAACTCCTCGGCGGATGCATTAGTTACAACCGAGTCTTCAAAAATACCCGATCGTTTACCAGAGACAGCTGTTACCCTGCCAAAAATATTCATTCGAGCCGTCTGTAGACCGCCTTCATCCTTGAACTGAAGTTCCTTATTGTTGGTCTGTACCGTAAAGGTAGTGATCACCCTATCTTCGGATTGTCGGAAAAAGTCCACCCGCACCTCAAATGCCAACGGATTGTTATCAATGACGGGCGAATCTGTCAGGGAGCTTTGAAGGTCGCTAAACTTTACCGCAGGCGGGTGCGACAGGTTATTAATTATCTCCAAACGCCTGAACGGCGAATCCTGCTCCCTCATGTAGTTGGTGCTGCCGTTACCGGTATTAATTCCGGAAATACGGTCGGCCTTGTTGGCACCTAACTGCTCAGCGGTCGTCAAACCGGCACCAGGGACGTTCATTAGGGCGTCCTTCTCATCGGCGTTTCGGGCAATACGATATTCTCCCGTTCCGGTTGGATCGACGAATTCTATCTCGATCCCGTCGCCGACATTATCGAGATGGCGATAGAACCAGGTTTCAAACGGATACGTCGTCGTGGAACCACCACCCTCGTAGCTCGGTCGGTCGTATGCACCACCACTCGGGTGCGATTCGACCCCGTCCGGTTTACCCCACGAGATGTAGATCCTGCCGCGATCGGTTTTCCAGCCCGGAATTCCCGACGCATAGTGCTCGTTCGCATAGGCGATCCGTTCGTAATACTCTTCGCGATATTCGTTTTCCTCTGTATCTGGATTCGGGTCACGTCGACGCCAGAAGTTTTCAATGAAGTTCTCGCGCTCTTCATCGGTAGTCAGGGCTTTAAAGGCTCGGAGTTCTTCCTTTGTAATGATGTATGCAACGTCGTTATTGACCCACTTTTTGTAGGCCTCTTTCATTTCGACTTTTACATTCCGGGCGTTATCTTCAGGGTTGCCGGATGGCTGTACCGTTTTAGTCGGCTTCTGAGCCATAACTGCGGCCACCGCAAATACGGCGACCAATATCGCCACGGAAAAAAATCTTAAGCCTTGAAATCTTGGTAATGACATACTCGTAAAACTCCTGATCTACTCACACCTCTACCCCGGAACGGGCACAAATCATCGCAAGGATGATTTTAGACACTTATCCTTATTTGTTCAAGATGCAAAAACCCTGTTGTTAGGTTGCACGAGCGGCTTCGCTGTCGGTTTGGCGTTTTTTACCAAACAGCCATGCGATAAAGATCGAAACGACATATAACGCGATCATAGGTGCCGCAAACAGTAGCATGTTTGGAATATCCGCAGTGGGCGACGCGACGGCGGCTACGATGAGGATAATGACAAACGAAAGTTTCCATGACCTTATCAGCAATCCCGCCGAAACCAAGCCGATCCGCGCCAAGACATAAGTGATCGCAGGCATCTGAAAGATCGCGCCCATCGCGAGCATCATGATCGTGATGAAGTCGAGATAGTCGCTCGCCTTGAGGAGCAATTGAAAGTCGCCGCCGCCAATATTTAACAGATACCTAGCGGCCGGCGGAAATAATACGTAGTAAGCGAATGCCGCGCCCATTACGAACGAAATGCTCGAAAGTCCAATAAATGGAGTTACGTATGCCTTCTCATGCTTGTAGAGCGCAGGCGAAATAAACAGCCATATCTGCCACAGCAGCAACGGAACAGATATTGCGAGGGCCGCGTAGAACGAAACGGTCATGTAGAGCGTAAACTGCTCGCCCGCAGTCGTTACGGTCATTCTCTCGTCGGCGCTCGGTTGGCTTTTTGCCGATTCGTCAAAATCGATCGGCAAGCGTACACCAGCCGGAACAATGGCGCTGTTTGTTATCAGCGGCTCGGTCGTAAACAGCCCGAGCTTCCCATCGGAATCCCGCTGGACCTTTGCAAGAACAGAGGAACCGGCTGAAACGAGTGAAATGCCGAGTTTGGTGGACCTGTCAAAAATATACCGGCCGCTATCACCCTCTTTGATATATTCAAGCGGGGTTACCTTCTCCTCACCGGTCAAGCCCTGGATCGGCAAATCTCGTCTAGCCGCTTCGGAAAGGGCCTTTCGAATAGGTATGGAAAGAAAATTATAGATCGAGCCGGAAACGAACCAGCATAGAGCAAACGAGACAACTATGATAACAAAAGAGCTTACAAGCCTCTTTCGCAACTCGTCGAGATGCTCCAAAAAAGACATGTGACCGCCACGTTCTGGTTCCGGGGATTCGATCTCGTCCATCTCGCGTTATAGCCAGTTCCTTTTGTCGTTGGGATCAAATTCCCAGGGGATGTTTACGGCGACGGTTTCAATTTCGTCTTTAACCGCTTCTTTTATCTCCGTCGAGTTCGGAAAGTCGGCAGGATCGATCTCTTTTATTTCGGGTGTCGCAACCTCGTTTCGTTCGGGTGCCGCAGTGATAGATCCGATCGGTACGGAAGGGGTAGCGTCCTCGTCGTCTATCCGAAACGCCTTTACTTCTTCCTCAAAATTTACCTCGCGCTGCCAAGTCTCCTTGAATTCACTTGTCGTACTGCGAAAATCCGCCATCAACTTGCCGATCTTTTTGGCATATTCCGGCATTTTTCGCGGTCCCAGGAATATGAGAGCAACAATCCCGATAAGGATGAGTTCCGACGTTCCGACCGATTCCAAAATGAACAAAAACACTAATTCACCTCTATAAGACGATCGCCCATCGCGTGGACCCTGCCAATGATCCGGGCATCCGGAATAACACGCAAAAAGTCGGCCGCACCAGCCTCATCCAAACTTATCAACAAACCGCCGGCCGTCTGGGGATCAAAAAGAGCACTTTGCATCTCACTTGAGACATCCTCGGCTATCTTAACAGTTTCCCCGACATACACGCGATTGTTCTTGTCACCGCGCGTTAACATACCGCTAGAAATCAGTTCCAGGACGTCCGGCAATAGCGGAACTGCTTTAGAATCAATAGTTAGCGTCACTTTACTAGCCTTAGCCATTTCATATGCGTGTCCGAGAAGTCCGAAACCGGTAACATCGGTACACGCCGTTGCGTGCATCTCGCGCATAGCTTTAGACGCAGCGGCGGCCGATGTGGTCATCGCTTTCAACGCCGCCTCGATCGTCGCTTCACGGGCCTTGCCTTGTTTGACAGCTGTGTTAATTGCTCCCGTCCCGATCGGCTTCGTAAGTACAAGCACCTCACCAGGTCGTGCGCCTCCATTTGTGATCACCTCGTCCGGATGGATCGTCCCAGTCACTGCATATCCAAACTTCATTTCCTGGTCATCGACCGAATGGCCGCCGATCACCACAACATTCTCGGCATTCATCGCCGCCTGTCCGCCCGCAAGGATCTCTGCCAAAATCTCCCAATCGCCTTTTTGCGGGTAGCAAACGATGGACAGTGCGGATAATGGTGTACCGCCCATCGCATAAACATCGTTCAGAGAGTTGATCGCGGCGATCTGGCCGTAGGTAAATGGGTCATCCGCAATCGGTGTAAAGAAATCAACCGTTTGAACTAGGGCGAGCTCGTCCGAAAGGCGAAAAACTCCCGCATCGTCCGAGTTTTCGAATCCGACGATCACATTTTCGCTTTTCTGTTTGGGCAGCATGCTCAAAACTTGAGCAAGGTCGCTCGGCGCGAGTTTGGCCACTCAACCCGCAGAAGAGACCATTTCAGTCAAACGCTTTTTCATTTGCGTAGTCTTATCTCCTTTAGTATCAACACTTTATAGGTTTTAACGGTTAACAATTAGTTACCGATCAACATCTGGTAGATCCGGTCGAGATCATTTGTCCCGTAATACTCGATCTCGATCCTGCCACTGGTCCCTTTTTTTCCAGGAACGATCTTCACGCTTGTGCTCAACCGCCGCATCAATTTTGTCTCCGCGGCCTTGATATTGGCATCGACCGCAGGCGAGGATGCTTTTGAAGGGTTAATAAGCAACACATCCTTTGCCATCTGCTTGACCGACTTCTCGGTGTCGCGAACCGAAAGCCCACGCTCGATCACATTTGTCGCGACGGCTCGCTGTATCGATTGATCGTCGGTCATCAGCAAAGCCCGGCCATGGCTTAGCGAGAGCTTTCCATCGACGATGTGTCGCTGAACGTCGTCCGGCAATTTCAGGAGTCGCATAGTCGTCGTTATTAATGTCCGTTCCTTGCCCACGCGCTCCGCGAGCATTTCCTGTGTCAGTCCGACCGTGTCGATCAATTTGCGGTAAGCGTTTGCCTCTTCGATCGGGTTCAGTTCGTGACGTTGTATGTTTTCGACGAGTGCTATCTCAAGAAGTTTTTCATCAGGTATTTCCCGGACCACGGCGGGAACCTTTCGTAACGCCGCTCTTTGGGCCGCCCGCCAACGCCGCTCGCCGGCCACTATCTGATAGCGCTTCCCTACTGGCCGCAGAACTATTGGCTGGACGATGCCGTTATGACGTATGGACGCTGCCAACTCCTCTAATTTATCGTCAGAAAATCGGGTGCGTGGCTGCTCCGGATTTGGATCGATGAGGTCGATGTCGATCTCATTAACTCCGGACGCCATTGTTTCCGTCAACGTCTGCGGCTTTTCGTCGCCAAGTAACGCGCTGAGGCCTCTCCCTAGTGTTTGTCTAGCCATGATCTATGATCTCCTTTGCAAGCTGCATGTAACTTTCCGCACCACGCGACCGGTTATCATAAAGCATTATTGGTTTGCCAAAACTCGGAGCTTCGGCGAGTCGAACATTTCGCGGGATAACAGTTTTCAATACCTGCGAGCCGTAAAAGTCTCGAAGGTCCTTGGCTACTGCAGACGAGAGATTTGTCCGCTCGTCAAACATTGTGAGAAGCAGGCCTTCGATCGCAAGCGTGGGATTCAGTTCCCTGCGAAGACGCGCAAGCGTATCAAACAATTCCGTAACACCCTCGAGCGCGTAATATTCACACTGGATCGGCACAAGCAGCGAGTCTGCGGCGGTCAAACCGTTTATCGTCAGAATACCCAACGATGGAGGGCAATCGATAATTATGTAGTGGAAATAATCTTTGACGTCGGCGAGGATCTTCTTTAGGGCAAAGTTGCGATCCGCCGTGTCGACCAATTCGATCTCAGAGCCTGCCAGGTTCTTATCCGATGGAAGCACCCAAAACGTCGGTATTTCAGTCGGCAAAACCAAATCTCTCACCGATTCACCGGAAACCAGGGCGTTGTAGAGCGATTTACGAGTTCCGACTCGCGGAATTCCGGCACCGGACGTTGCATTGGCTTGCGGATCGGCATCGACAAGAAGAACTTTCTTGTCCTCACAGGCTAAAGCGGCCGACAGATTTACAGCCGTCGTGGTTTTGCCCACACCGCCTTTCTGATTTGCTATGGCAATTATTTTCCCCATATTTATTCGACTAACAACGGGAGCCCTAAATTAAGTCGAATTTGTAAGGTAACACAAAGGACAGCGATTCTTAAGACGGCATTGTGGTACGTACCACTTTTGGCTCCATACTTGTGGTACGTACCACAATCGGTTAATCGTAAGATCAATTCGCGGCGGTTTGTTGAGGCTTATGGGCAGTCAAATGAACCAATACAGTTGAGATTGCGGTCGGTGTAAGACCGCTAATATTGCGAACTTGTCCAAAATTACGGGGTTGGGCTCGTTCCAAACGTTCGATCATTTCATTCGAAAGCCCACCAATATGGCTAAATCTAAAGCTTTCAGGCACCTTAAGACCGTCATGATGATTCACCCGGTCAGTCGCAAGCTTCTGCTTTTCGATATAGCCGCTGTACAGCGAGTCAGCCAGAGCACTCTCGAGCTCGGCTTCCCGCACCTCGGCTCGCATACTCGGCGGAAGTAACTGCATGATCAACGAGGTTTGGACACCCTGCCGCATCGCAAGCTGAGAAAGCGTGAACGAATCACCAAGATCGGAACCCACCACTTGGGAAATTCCCGCGTATTCCACTGAAGATCGCTTAAACCGGGTATTATCAAGCGCATTTCGAAGCATCGCCAACCTGTCGCGCCGCTGATTGAACTTTTCCCAGTCGCTGTCGCCGATCAGTCCCGCATCTCGACCCTTGGGTGAAAGTCGTCGATCGGCATTATCGTGGCGAAGCGTCAACCGAGCTTCTGCACGTGAGGTAAATAGTCGATACGGCTCGTCAACCCCATGTCTGATCAGGTCATCGGCCAAAACACCGATATACGCCTCGTCACGCTGCAAGACGAACGGTGTCCGTCCGGTCACCGAGAACGCCGCGTTGATCCCGGCCAACAGACCTTGGCAAGCCGCCTCCTCATATCCGGTTGTCCCATTGATCTGACCCGCTAGAAACAGTCCCGCCGTCCGTGTCGATTCCATCGTCGGCCGCAACTCTCGCGGATCCACGAAATCATATTCGATCGCGTATCCAGGCCGAATGATCTGAACGTTTTCAAAACCATCGATCATTCGAAGGAGGTTAAGCTGCAATTCAGAGGGCAGCGAGGTTGAAAAACCGTTAAGGTAGACCTCGTTAGTATTGTGGCCCTCCGGCTCGAGGAACAATTGATGTCGATCTTTATCGGCAAATTTGACGACCTTGTCTTCGATCGAAGGGCAGTACCGAGGACCAACCCCTTTTATTTTCCCGGAATACAGAGGTGACTGGTGCAAATTTTCACGGATCGTGTCGTGCACTCGCTCTGTGGTGTATCCAATAAAACATTGGATCTGCGGCTGTTCGATCTTTTCGGTCGAAAATGAAAAAGCAACGGGCTTTTCATCCGGCGGCTGTGGATCGAAAGCGTCCCAATCGATGGTTCGGCCATCGAGGCGGGGCGGCGTACCCGTCTTGAGTCGTCCAACTGGAAACCCAAGACGTTTCAGACTTTCGGCCAGCTCGATCGATGCTGGTTCGCCGGCCCGGCCGGCCGAAAATGTTTGGCGGCCCGCATGGATCATACCGTTCAAAAACGTCCCCGTCGCAATCACAACGGATTTTGCCCCGAATCGACGTGAATCCTGCATCTCTACACCGCTAACTCTATTGTTCTCAATAATTAAACTAGTTACAACCCCTTGACGCAGATGCAGATCTGGGGTCGCTTCGAGTACCCGGCGCATCTCCGTCCGGTACAACGCCCGATCCGCCTGGGCTCTGGGTGACTGGACTGCGGGTCCGCGAGATCGGTTCAAAAGTCGAAACTGAATGCCGGTGCGGTCGATGACGCGCCCCATGATCCCGCCCAGAGCATCGATCTCCCGAACAACATGGCCTTTGGCAATGCCACCAACCGCCGGATTGCAGGACATCTGCCCGATGAGATCGAGGTTGATCGTAACGAGTCCGGTCCGCGCTCCCAGACGCGCGGAGGCCGAGGCGGCTTCACAGCCTGCGTGCCCGGCCCCGATCACGATCACATCAAAATTCTCATCAAACAACATAGCGGTATACTGCAATAAAGCGAAAACTATTATTTTAGTCCAATCAAAACCATTTGCAAGAATTATTAGCCGTCAGGTCTCACGAGAATACTGTGACCCGAAACTAACAATTCTTTTTGGTTCTCTTTAACCTATTGTATTCAATACACTTAACCCCCACCCAAAGAACTCTTATCTTTTACACTCAGCTTCTTTTTGATCCCTTTTCATTGCTATTATTCTGCAATTTTCGCAAACTCTCGGGCTTGCACGTCGTCTTTCAAATGACCAAACAGGGCGATTTGTGAAATAATTCTAGTATAGTAGTAGTTATTCCGCAGTCGCGCTGTTAGTCGATAACATAACCCCGCGTTACTGCCGCTCATCAACTACTTTGGCGACAATGCTGTACTAGAGACCTTATCGCAGCCGAGCGAAAACCGCCGATTGCTTATAGAGAAGTTAATATGTCGACAGTCGAAGAGTTTGTCACAAAAGGAGCCAGCGATCCTTCCACAAAGGCAAAGCAAGGTGAGTCGATCCTTAACCGATTATTAAAATTGCTGTGTTCGGTCCGCCTTGGTGTCACGCTTTTGGTGCTTCTGGGTCTGGCATGCCTAACTGGCATGTTGATCATGCAGCAGAATGTTGATGGTTTTGCTCGCTATTTTGCGGAATTGACTCCCGCTCAGCAGATCGTTTACGGCAAGTTGGGATTCTTTGATATTTACCACGTATGGTACTTCAACATCCTCCTGGCGGTTCTGTCGATGAATATTGTTCTGGCATCGATCGACCGCTTTCCAAAAACCTGGCTGTTCGTTTCGAAGCCCAACGTTTCGGTTCCGATCCGATGGCTTCGGGAGCAAAAGCAAACAGCCGAATTGGAGTTCAGCGGTACAACGAAAGGCACGGTCGAAAGCCTTTCGGCCGCCATGAAAGGCCAAGGGTGGCGAAGCGTCAAAACAACGGAAAAGGCCGGACGAACGTTTATTCTAGGCCAGAAGGGCGTTTGGAATCGA
The DNA here is from genome assembly GCA_038245555.1 of Pyrinomonadales bacterium. GTDB lineage: Bacteria > Acidobacteriota > Blastocatellia > Pyrinomonadales > Pyrinomonadaceae > OLB17. Next base: position 9,196 of record JBBRSH010000094.1, read on the forward strand.
CTAGGAGCTTATGCCGTTCACGTTGGCCTCCTCACAATTTTCACCGGCGGCTTTTTAACCGCCCAATTCGGTTCGACCGGTCAGATGCCCCTGGCTCCCGGCCAATCGACGAACCTGATGTTCGAGACGGAGGTGAACCTCGACAAGGCTGAACAGATAACAAAACGTCTCCCGTTCGAAGTTGCATGCACTGACATGCAGCAGAAGCTGATAAAAAAAGAAGGGTCGATAACCGCGATGAATACAATCGATTGGATCACGCGATTTACGATCACGGACGAGACCGGAACGCATGAAGCTCATGTTCAAATGAATCATCCGTTCGACTATCGCGGCTATCGTTTTTTCCAGGCGAGCTTTATACCAACGGGACGTGCGCGAAACGTCACCATAAATGCAACACCGGCCGGCGGCGGGGACGTTCAACAGCTTACGATAGCCCGGGACGGATCGGCCGTCATGAAGGATGGGACAACGGTAAAGCTCAGCGAGTTTCGCGGGAATTTTAGTATTGGCAAGGAAGATCCGAACGAGAACACGTCCGAGTACCCCAATCCGGCTGCCGTCCTCGAGGTCGTCCAGCCTGGTTCTCCGGGACAGACGGCATATGCTTTCGGCCCTAAATTGGCTGATATTCCAATAGCCAAAAAACCGGTCGGTGGTTACACCTTCCAGTTGGCTGATTATGAAAAAGTTGCTGATCAGCACATCCTTTCGGTTCAACGCGATCCCGGAACGACCGTTGTCTACGTTGGATTCGTTTTACTGTTTCTCGCCCTGGTTGCAGTTTTCTTTTTTTCGCACCAGCGTGTATGGGCAGCGGTCGACCCGGCGCAAGAGGGTCGCGTTAATGTAGTTTTGGGCGGCAATACCAACCGAAGTGTGAATGCATTTGACGAAACATTTAAGAAATTTGTCGGTGGGCTGGACGCAAGGCCATCATCGCTCCCGCTTAACCCTCAAGGATAGATATTTTTTCGGCTACAGGCCCAAGATCGGGTTAGCCGTCAAGCTTTTCGAAAAGAGGTAGATTTATGAGTCAAGTATTAGAAACCCCTGTAATTATCTCGGCTGAAAGCGGGAACAACCTCAAAACGGTGCCGTCGTGGATGACATACATCCCGGCTATCCTCGCGATCGGCGGATCCTTTGCCCTGCTTTTTATACGATTAAACGTTGGTGGTGCCCGATTTATTTCAGACGGGGCGTTGATGATGCTCGCTCTGGCAGCATATTTGATCGCGGCAGTCTTTCATTTGACGAATCTATATGCTCCGTTTCGCTTGGCCGAAAAATTAGGCATGTGGGCAGCGACCCTAGGCGTCTTTTTCAACCTCTCGAGCTGGCTGCTTCGCTGGGTCGCCGCATACGACCGCGAGTTAGCAATTTTTAACAGCCAGGGAACGAGTGCAGCTGACATGCCATGGGTGTTTCGCTATGTTCCATTTGCCAATTTATACGACCTGAGCCTTGCGTTCGCCTTTGGTGCGGGAATAACCACGCTGCTCGTCATGCGTCGCCAGCATTTTCGGGCTGTAGCGGCACTGTCGCTTCCTCTTGCTTCCATCATCCTTGTGCTCGCGCGATTCATTGGCAGCGAATTGATCGATCTGCCACCGGTACTTGACTCATATTGGCGTCCGATCCACGTCGGTATCGCGAGCATGAGCTACGGTATCGCCTTGGTTTGTTTTGCCGTTGCCGTCCTCTACCTTCTAAAGGATGGCCTGCAGGTCGAAAAAATGGCGATCTGGACGAGTGCGTTTTCGCTCGCCGTATTCTGCACGGTCAGCAAATTCAGTGTGTTCTCGCCGCTGACGTTTGGCACCTACACGGCGTCTACATTTCTTGGGACTTCGCGGATGTCACTCCCGCTTCGCGCCGATATACCTTTCGTTGGCTGGCTCATATTTCTTTCGGCAGCCCTGCTTATCGCCGCATCGATCGGCTATGGCCTCTTTATTTCAAAGGATGACGCTAACGCGCGGAAATGGGGCAGTCGCTTCCTGTACGGGGCACTTGCACTGCAGGCAGCCGGCATTGCCATGCTCGTGTACCAGATCAAAACCATCGGCACCGTCGTCTCACAGATCAGTACAACGCAGTATGCAAAGTTCGGTGCCTGGATGCTCCAGCAGCAGGAGATGCCGCAGCAGCAGATCAATGCTCTCGGCGAAGCACAACTGGTAAGTATGGCGAGCAAATGGGTCGCTGAGAATGGGTCCCAGCTTCACCTAAGTCTCAATGCAAATCCCGTCGAGCTGGCAGCACTGATAACGGCGTTTACGGGAACGTTTTTCGTTGTCTTGTTCGGCTTCAATACTGAAAAGATACGGGCCTTTCTGCCCTCAGCCGATCGTCTGGACGGCCTGATGTACAAACTTGCCGGCGTGACGTTTGCAGGCCTCGCATTGCTGTTGATCACGGGGGCGGTATGGGCAAACGAATCATGGGGTCGATATTGGGGCTGGGATGCGAAAGAGGTCGGAGCATTGGTAGCGTGGCTGACATACGCCGGGTTCCTGCACTCGCGGATCGCTTACGGCTGGCGTGGACGCCGGTCGGCATTTTTTGCCGTGGTCGCCTTTCTTTTCGTAATATTTACCTATCTTGGCGTCAGTTATCTGCTGCCAGGGCTTCACTCTTACGCGTAAACGGAATGAGCAAGGAAAATGTACTTTTTGGCGTCACCGGCTTACTAGCGGGCCTCATCATCGGTTTTCTGGTGACGAATTCGCTCAATAGAGGTGCGCTCACGACTCCGCCAGCCTCGGCCGACGCCAAGCTTAATTCGAACATACCGCCCGGTCATCCTGAGATCGGGGGCGGCAGTCCGAGCGGCTCCGCCGGCGGGGTACAGCCCGAGGTGCAGGCGGCCGTTACAAAGGCCAAGCAGTCTCCCGACGATTTCGATGCCCAGATAAAGGCTGCCGAAATGTATTATCAGATCGAACGTTTCGATGACGCTATCGCGCTCTACAAACGGGCGAATCAGCTAAGGCCTGCCGACCGTGAGATCGTTGTACAGCTCGGCAACGTCAACTTTGACGGCGGTCACTATGACGAAGCCGAAAAATGGTATCTGCAGGCCCTTGCCAAAAAGTCGGACGATGTAAACGTCCGGACCGACCTCGGGCTGACGTTTGCATTTCGAGATCCGCCCAATTACGATCGTGCGATCAAGGAGCTGAATCGATCGCTCGAAACGGATCCGAATCACGTTCAAACGCTCCAAAACCTTACTTTCGCCTACATCAAAAAGGACGATGCAGCGAAGGCATCTTCAACAATCGCAAAACTGGAGACCGTCGATCCCAAAAACCCGGCGATCCCCAAACTCAAAGACGAGATCGCGAAGATAAAGCCAAGATAATATACTTTCGCCGGTTGGATGCTTATTTGCCGATGCAGAAGGTCGAAAAAATACGTGTGAGCATGTCCTCCGTCGTGGTTTCTCCAGTTATTTCACCAAGGTATCGAAGTGCATTGTGAAGACCGATCAGAACGATCTCTTCGCTCATTTTGTTGTCCCATTGTCCCAGTGAGGACGCGATCTCGCTGGCGGACCTGGCCAGCAGATCACGATGGCGCGCATCTGTCACCAAAAAGCCAGAACTCATAACGTCCTGCGAAGAGTAGGGCTCGACAATTGCCCTTTTGAATGTTTCAAGGCCTTGGCCGGTCTTTGCTGACAACGGCACTATTCGCAACCTGAGATCGTCCAGCTCATCCTTAATGCGAGCTACGGTTTCGGATACTTCCGATTCAGCCACCTTGTCTATCTTATTTACCGCAACGATGTGGCCGACGTCAGCGATGCTCTTTAGTATTTCGGCGTCTTCTTCGATAACGTGCTCTGATGCATCGAGCATCAGGACTACAATGTCGGCATCGGCCATTGTCGCCCTTGATCGTTCGACACCGATCTTTTCTACGGTATCGGATGTCTCCCGCAGACCTGCCGTATCGATCAGCGAGATGGGAATGCCGTCAATCGTAAAACTTTCCCGCAACTGATCACGTGTCGTCCCCGCAATGTCGGTCACGATCGCCCGTTCGATCCCAAGCAACGCATTGAAAAGGCTCGACTTTCCGACATTTGGACGCCCGACGATCGCAACACGCAAACCCTCTCGAAGCAGACGGCCCGCTGTGAACGTCGCGGCCATCCGTTCGATCTTACTTCCGATGGCCATCAACCGAATCCGCACTGATTCGACCTGGGTCTGCGGAAGATCGTCCTCGACAAACTCAAGTGCCGATTCGAGCAGTACGATAACGTCGAGCAGCTCATCTTTCAGCGGCTGAAGCTGCGTTGAGAATTCACCGCGAAGCTGTCTGACCGCCTGTCGAGCGGACGCGGTGCTCCGAGCGTCGATCAGATCACGAATCGCCTCGGCTTCCGCCAGATCCATCCGTCCATTCGCGAGAGCCCGCAGCGTAAACTCACCGGCGTCCGCCATTCGAGCATTCTCGGCCAAACAAATATCGACGACCTGTCGTAGCAGAACAGGCGAACCGTGACAGCTGATCTCGATCACATCCTCACCCGTAAATGAATGTGGAGCTTTGAAATAAGTGATTATCGCTTCGTCAATAACCTCCGACGTGACCAAGTCACGAAGCTGCGTCAGGACGGCCCGTCTTGGTTCAGGTTGAAAACTGTCACTTCCGACAAGTCTGCGAACTATTGCGAGGGACTCAGGACCGCTCAACCGAACAACGCCGATTCCGCTCCTTCCTGTTGGGGTTGCCAATGCAACTATCGAACTGATCATTGCTTAACAATAAAGCTCCGTCTCGCCTATCGCAATTCCGTGCATTAACGTAAAATCTCGTCGAAAGCTAAATTCATTGCGACCGCCCGTGTGTGGATCTGCCAGATACGTGGTGTCGGCTTTCCTTTAGTGAGTTTATGAAAGAGCGAGCTTTTCATTTTAGGCTGATCGCCGCGCTCGTCGGCGGCTTGATCGCGATCGGCTGCGGGACGATGCAGTCGCGAGACCAGTCGGTCGCCAAGGCCTTTGAGACAAATGCTTCGAAAGTACAGGTAGAGGATGAAGGTGTTGTCACGCGGGTACTTGCTGACGATACCGAAGGCTCGCCGCATCAGCGTTTTATAGTTCGTGTCGCCTTGGGCCAAACCGTGCTGATCGAGCACAACACAGATGTAGCTCCAGCCATTAAGGATCTAAAGATCGGCGATAGTGTGAGCTTTTCGGGAGAGTATATTTGGAATCAACAAGGTGGGCTTGTTCACTGGACACATCACGATCCCGCAGGCAGACATCCTCAGGGCTGGTTAAAGCACAACGGGAGCGTCTATCAGTGACCAATAGAAGCTATTGAAGTCGGACCTGCAAACGGCGGTCCCGGCCGTCTCCAACAGATTCCGTAAAGAGATCTTCTTCTTTTTGTAGCGATAAGTGGATAATGCGTCGTTCCGTCGAATTGAGAACGCCAAACGTAAACGGACGGCCATTCTTGCGGACCTGATCGGCGGCAAAGCGTGCCATCGCCTGAAGCTCAGCCTTACGCGTTTGGCGAAAGCCGTCGGCATCAACGACGAAACGGTGTTCGCGGTCAAGCTCGCGGCCAAACGCTTGAAACAGAACTACTTCGAAAGCATCGAGCAGTTCACCGTTTTCGGCGAGTGCATAGTGGGCATCCTCACCATTAAGGCTCACAAGACAGCCCTCATCGTTCATCTCGGATGTGACCTTTAAGTCAAAACCGAGATCGTTGACGAGTCCTCCGAGAAACTCTGCGGCGTTTTCACATGTCTGGCTCATAAGCTCAAGCAGTTCCCAATTTTGGGGTTACCTTCTTTGCATTTTTCGGTACCGATGTTACAACTTCAGTTCCACTTCCGTCCTTTGGTTTGTTCAGACGATTAATGACCATCTGCTGCCCAAAACTGACGATATTTCCGAAAAACCAGTATAGCAGAAGTCCCGACGGGGCCGACCACATGACCCACAGCATCATAACGGGCATAAAGTACGTCATCATCTTCTGCTGAGTTTGTTGTTCGGGCGTGACGGTCGCCGCGGTCGGCGTAAACTTCATCGACAGGATCATCGAGATCGCAAACGCAAATTCGAGGAAGTGAAACGGATCCGCTGCCGAAAGATCAGGCAGCCACATGAACGTTGCCTGCCGCAGGTCAAGCGATACTGTAACGGCTGTGTAAAAGGCGATCAGCAACGGAAACTGCAGCAGCATCGGAAGACATCCGCCGATAGGCAGAGCATCCTTGGTCATCTTGAGCTGATCCATCTGCAGCTGACGCATCCGTGGATCGTCCGCGGGAACACCCTTTTTCGTAAGCTCCTTGATCTTGTCCTGGATATCCTTCATTTTCGGCGCGTTGCCCGAAGCTTTCTTAAAGGATTTCGACTGCGACCAACGCAGCGGGAACAGCAGCATATAAAACAGGAACGTGAAGACGATGATCGCGATCCCGTAATTGTGCGTTAGGCCGTTAAAAAAATGTAGCGAATAAATGATCGGAATAGCGATCCGCGAGGTTACGGGGCGTATCCAGCTGTAATTGCTGAAATTGATCATCGGAACGATGTTAATCGCCCGCCCGCCCGCCGAAAGGGTCGAGCTGTATTCGCTCAACGTAAAATAGTCTTTCGTTCCGGTGTAGATCTTCGTCACCGAACCATCTGCCGCGATCGGCAAATATGCCGTGATCAAATGGCGGGTTTCTGTCGTTTTCTGGCTTCGCGTCACCCAACTAATGATCCCGTCATAATACGGAGCCTGCGGAAATTCGAACTTTGACGCACGATATTCGAGGCCCTGCATCTGCTGTGCTGGCACCGCAACCATCGCAAAGTACGCATCGCCGACACCGGCCCAATCCACGTTTCCAGGGACCGCTACCGAGCTCTGATTATTGGCGTCGAACGTAAACGACATGCCCGGATGTCGGTACACGTTGTCATCGACGTAGCCCATGGCCTCAGATTCGATATGGTAGAAACTGTGATGCTGGATCGCCTGGTCACCCAGGCTGGAACCGATCAGGAGTTTGGTGTTCGGAACAGCTAAGCCGCCCTTGGTGAGTTTGACCTGAAGATCAGAAAGGTAATCATCAGCGCGGAAAACAAACGTTTTCGTAACCTCGACACCGCTCCCGTCGGTTAGCGTAAAGTCGATCTTCTTTTCCTGTCCGGCCGCCAATGTAACATCTCCGTCGGCTCCGGCGATCGCGTAATTGCGCTCATTCACAACGCTATTGATCGCCTGGTCGTCCGTCGACAGTCGGAACGGTACTTCACGCGGATTTCGGGACAGTGCGTCCGGAGAGATCAACTGAAGTGGCTTTTTCTCGGTTTCGTTGGAACCGTCGGCATAAAGCGGACGCTCCTCTTTTGGCGATCTGTTCTGAAGTAGCACCCAGCTCGTGGCAACCGCACCTTTTGAGTCGAGCGTTACCTCATAAAGCGGAGTTGTTATCTTGATCTCCTTATTGGGTGTCGTGTCGGGTGTCGTCGCGGCTGCTGTTTGAGGCTGCGGCTGTGCAGTCGGAGTGGGCTGGGCCGGAGTCGTCGGAGCTGAATTGGCACTTGCGGCAACATTTGCGTTTGTGTTGTCGATAGGTGGTCTCTTTGGAGCAAAGAAATATGACCATCCAAACAGAACAACCGCCGAAAGCGCGCCTGCGATAATAAAACGAGATTGATTGCTGCTACCGTTATTTTCCATTACTTCACCGGGTCATGACCGCCCTTACAAAACGGTTGACAGCGTAATATACGCTTTATTCCCATCCACGTTCCGCGATTCGCACCGTATCGTTCGATGGCTTCGCGAACATATTCCGAACATGTCGGCTCAAACCTGCATGCGGGCGGCAGAAAAGGCGAAACCATTGCCTTATAAACACCCAGCAGATCTAAAACCAAAAATTTCATCACTTAAAAACATTTTGCCACAGAGGAGTCGAAAAAAGAGGAATAGCCCTAACTATCTTTCCTCTTGATCGGACTTTAAACTCTGTGGCAACCGAGCTTTTACAACTTTAGCGATAATCTGCCGAAACTCCATCAACGGTTTTTCAAGTTTCGCGAGCAGTATATTCCTTCGGGCGTTCAGCACCCAGTCGTACTTGGTTTCAACCGCTTGCAGTTCATGTCGGCTAAGACGAAAACTCTCTCGCAATAGCCGTTTTGCCCTGTTTCGCTGCACCGCATTACCGATCGCCTTTTTCGTCGCGGTAATGCCGACGCGGTGAATTTCCTGTTTTCCGGGCAAAATGAAAACCGTCATAAAACGGCCTTCAAAACGCACACCTTGATCGTAAACACGAAGAAACTCGGCGCGTTTACGCAACCGAGTCTCTTTCGGCAAACTAAAACCTAATAATGGTGAACCGTTAATCGCTTGCGGCCTTTGGCTCGACGGCGTTTGATCACGGCCCGGCCGTTCTTCGTTGCCATTCTCGCCCTGAAGCCGTGCTTCTTCGCGCGGCGGCGGTTGTTCGGTTGATATGTTCTCTTCGGCATTTTTACTCTCCATTATCTTCACCCGAAAGTGAAAACCTAAATCTTATGGAAAAAGAACCAATAAGTCAATGAGATTTCGATCAAATGTTAGAACTCCGTGAGAATGTCCTCAGTAGAACTCTTTAGAAATGTCCTCTGATGAAAACGCCTAAGATAAGCCTTTTTGAGGGGGGGCTCGGATGGCAAAAAGGGGAACGATCGA
>JBBRSH010000095.1:0-17791 GCA_038245555.1 Pyrinomonadales bacterium
GTGCCCGTTCGATATCGAGATAGGCCTCGACCAACTCTATCTCCTGCCCAAGAGTAGAGAATTCACCCGTCGCCCTGAGAACCCCGCGAAGAAGCTGCGTCAGGCGCAGCAGTGTGTCATAGGCCTTATCGGGGGACGATCTAATAAGATAACCGAGAGTCGTCAGAGCGTTAAAGAGGAAATGTGGATTGATCTGCGATCTGAGGGCGCTAAGCTGCGCCTCGGTGGCAAGCTTAGCAAATTCCTGTTCGCGAAATTTCTGCTCGTACCGCTCATTCGAAACGCGGATAACGTCAATTCGCCTCGCGGCCGAAAAGGCGATCGCTTCGAGTATGGCGATCTCGTCCGACAACAGGCGGCGGCCACCATAAAAATCTCCGAGCTTGATCTCAAAATACGGAGCTTCGGCCGTTGGAACCATGACGTGTGCATTGTCGGGAGCAAAGCTAACGGTAACGAGATCAGTGGTCGACGGTTTGTCTTCAAGCGCCGACCAGCTAGATTTGCGGGCAGTCAGAACGGTGGCCAGTCGTGTACGGATCGTGTCAAGGACTCCGTCGATCGAATCGAGTTTTTCGACCTCGCGGGCAAGATCGCGTTGCAGCGCCGCATAATCGGACCGGTGCAGCAGAACCTTGTCGACCAGCCAGACGGCGAGCCGGTAGATCCACGGATAAACCAGAGCCGTAATGATCCATAACGCAAGAACGATCCCGATCGCCTGAGGATCGTCGCGCTCGTGTCCTTCGTGATATCTGAGCAGTGGAGCGGCGATGAACGTGTAAAGCCCGAAGGCCGTCAACGCCAGCAGGATCAATGATATGGCTCGTTTCAGAAATACGTCAGCAAACGCGAATCGGTAGTTTTGATAGAGGATCGTCAGGGCGATCGGGAGCGACGCCTGATGGGCGGCGAGTTCGATCAGCCACGATCTGCCTTCGCGTTGTTCGCCCGAGAGATGGAGCGCAGAAACGGCAAAAACTAGTAGTGCGCTCGCCCAGATCGACTTTTTTTCAAGCGTTTGACGAAAATTAAAGAGTAGCAAGCAAGCCGCTATGGCCAGTGCACCGATCGTCTGCGTCCGAAGGGCGAGATCCGAAGGAACGCTACTACCAGTCGTCGCTGCATAGAAATGAAGCACGGCCGCAAGGCTGCTCAAAACGTAAGCCCCGTACGTCAACCAGTGCGTCCCTTCTTCGTCGGCCTGTGCCGAATGAACGACCACCGAAGGCAAAAAACCCAGCGACGAGAAGGCGACAGCGACTATCCATGGCGATATCCCGCCGGGAGCAAAATCCTGCCGGATATGTTCGTAAAGCTGCCCTACGTTCCACAAAAGGCCAAGCAGGGCCGTCGTCAGCAACAGCCGGTCGACATTTTCAAGCCGGGCACTTGGACGGTGCCGCACCACCATCGCCGCGATCATTCCATAGAGAGCCATCCCGACCGTAAAACCGATCAGGTTGATGAGCAATGCGGCATTTAGCGAATTCATCAACATTTTTGATGCTAAAACCCGGTAGCGTAATCCACAATTCTAACTCAATAGATTGAAGTTAATGGACAATGGGCGGTAATATTTGGCAAACGATGAAGACACTGTATTTGCTTCGCCATGCAAAATCCAGCTGGGACGATAACCGGCTTTCGGATTTTGAGCGGCCGCTCAACGATCGCGGGCGGCGAACCGCTCGGCTAATGGGCGAACTTATTCGCGAACGAGGCCTTATACCGGAAGTCATCGTTAGCTCTCCCGCGAAGCGTGCAAGTGAAACAGCAACGCTGCTGGCCGAGGCGGCAAAATTTGACGGCGAAATACTTTCTGATGAACGCATATACGAGGCGAGCCCTCAACGGCTTCTCGAGATCCTCTCCGAAACGGATGATAGATATAGTTCGGCAATGTTCATCGGCCATAATCCGGGTATCGAAGGATTTATCCGGTTTCTCACCGGCGATATCCAACCGATGCCAACCGCCGCTCTGGCCGTCATCTTCCTGGATACCGTTCGGTGGTCAGAAATTTCGAAGGGTCTCGGCAGCCTGGAAAATGTTATCCGGCCAAGAGAAGAATTTTCCGACAATACATCAACTTCTTAGTTAATCGAAGGTGAGCACGATCTTTAGCCAAACAATACTGTTGCTATTGGCCGAAGACAAATGAGCGGCCGCACCTTGGGCAGGTCAAAATCAGCTTCCTTGGCAACGAAACACGTGCTATGATGGTTTTATATGTTAGCCGTTTTTGTCGGAGCGCGGCTCTTGCTCAGGCCGACTTTTTCCTTCCCATTCTCTTCAAACTTCTCGAGAAGGCGGACATGGAACTCGAAATTGGTCAGAAAGTAGCTTATCCCGGACAGGGCGTTTGCCTTGTTGAGTCGATAGAAAAGCGAGAGATCGGAGATCATACGATAAGCGCGTATTTGCTGCGTGTTCTGAACGACAATTCCACGATCTTTGTTCCCACCTCAAATGCCGACAGCGTCGGGATCCGTCCGCTCATCAGTCCGTCCGAATGTCACCAGTTGATAAGCATGCTATCGGAGGATTTTGAACCGGTTTCAGGGGATTGGAAGACGCGATCGCGAAGATTCACGGAAAAGCTAAGGACTGGTGACGTTTTCCAAGCTGCCGAGGTGTTGAAAATGCTGACATTCCTCAGCCACGAAAAGAAGCTGTCGTTCAGAGAACAGACTCTGCTTGAAAAATCGAAGTTTCTGATAATTTCCGAGATCTCAAACGCCGACCCTAAACACAAGAGCCCTCTCGAAAGCCAGATCATTGCTCTCGTAGAATCCGCATGCTCCAAACACCTCTTCACACAGCCTACCGTAATGGCCGCAGCGGTCCACTGAGTTCGACGTCGAGTTATCTCCTGTTGTAATTTGCACGGACAACCGTCTTGATGTTTCCCCGGACATGATAATCACCTTCGATCTCGACCTTTAGGGGATCACATGCCGCGACAAAATCCTCGAGAATGATATTTACGACATGTTCGTGAAAGACCTTGACGGCTCTGAACGAGTTTATGTAGAGCTTCAGACTCTTTAGCTCGACGCAGAGTTTGTTGGGGACATATTTTAAGCGAATAACGCCGAAATCCGGAAAGTCCGAGAATGGGCAGATCGCCGTAAACTCGGGCATTTCAAATTCCACCCAGATCTCGCTGCCCGGAAATTCGTAGGCAAAGCTATCGAGTGGGAACAGGCCCATCTCGTCGCGGGGTGTTGGGCGAATATCCAGGCCCTGCAAGTTTATTCCCATCGCCGCGGAGCTATCTGACATAAGTATTTTTCCTGGAGCTGAATTTCTTTATCGTCGCTAGGTCGCGGATGCCATCCGTCTGCATTCGCGTCAGCAGATTAATAAAAATGTGTGCCGTTGCAAAAGCGTCCGCACTTGCACGGTGATGGTTGACCAGATCGATCGAGTAATGTGCGGCAACCGTCTTTAACTTGTGATTGACGATGTCCGGCAACAGCCTACGCGAAAGTTGGACCGTGCAGAGACATGGGTTGGCGAGCCTGTATTCCCCGAAGATCCGGCCGATCTCGTGATTGAGAAACCGCATATCGAATCCGGAATTATGGGCCACCAGAACCGAATTTCCGATAAATCGCAAAAAGTCATGAACGACGTCGCCAAACAGAGGGGCATCGCTAACCATTTCGTCGCTTATGCCTGTAAGCGACCTGATAAACGGCGGAATCGGTGTTTCAGGATTCACGAGAGTTTGATATTCGTCCACAACTTGACCGTTCCGCACACGATAAGCACCGATCTCAGTGATTCGGCATGGCGGCGCTTTTGCACCGGTTGTTTCGAGGTCAAAGACAACAAATTCCGCCCCTTCAAGCTCGCAGTCATGAAAAGCATCGACGCCAAGCTCAACCATATCGCCATTTAACGTAAGTCGCGGATCGCGTTCAATGAGATCGGCGACGATAAGTCTTGCCAACGACGGTTGAGGTTTTCTTATTCTCAGAACAAAATCTACGACGCTTACCGCCGACGCCTTGCCACCGAACGATCGCAGCAATGCGATCGTGTCGTTAATTAGCAATGACTCTGAGATTAGGTTAGGATACGGTGTCATCAGCTATGAGTTTAGCAGAATTTGCTGAGATTATTGAGTCTGTTATGTCTTTGAGACGAAGGTGAGCAGGATGGACGTTTTAGGGAAATTCAGGGAGACAAACGCTTTACTTAAGGGGCAGTTTGTCCTGTCTAGCGGGCTGCATAGTCCTCAATACCTGCAGTGTGCCTTGGCCCTGCAGTTTCCTCCGGATGCAGCGGCCTTTGGCCGGGCGATCGCCGCGAAATATGTGGACGCAGGCGTCGAAACGGTTGCTTCGCCGGCGATAGGCGGCCTCATCATCGGATACGCGGTCGCCGCCGCTCTAAATGTCCGGTTTATATGGACTGAACGACTGGATGGTGTGATGACAATAAGGCGGGGATTTTCGGTTCGCGACGGAGAACGTATTTTAGTCGTCGAGGATGTGATCACGACTGGTGGATCGACGCGTGAGTGTATTAAGGCTTTGTCGAGCAGCGGCGCGAAAGTTATCGCAGCGGCATCGATCGTCGACCGCTCGAACGGGTCAGCGGACGTTGGCGTGCAGCGAACATCACTCGCAAGCCTTGACGTGCCGAGCTATCCGGCCGACGCGTGTCCGTTATGTGCCGATGGCACGGCGGCAGTGAAGCCGGGCAGCCGGACGTCGGCTGCTAAATAGTATGCGACGCTGCTGCTTTCTGTCGATGGACACTCTTGATGGGTATGTTGCCGATGATGACCTAGCCATCGGACCGTTGGCCGAATTGGGTTGGAAGGTTGAGACCGTCTCATGGCGAAACACCTCAGTCGACTGGAACAGATTCGAAGCGGTCGTTATCAGGACGACGTGGGACTATCAGCGAGACCCGGACAAGTTCTTGGATGTTCTGAAGACCATCGAGTCATCGGGAGCTCGTCTCGAAAACTCGCTGGATATCGTTCGCGGCAACCTCAATAAGACTTATCTGAGAGGCCTCGATGACGACGGCGTTAGGACTGTTCCAACGATATGGGATAGTCGGTACGAGGAAGGATCATTTGGCAAATGGCTTAGCGACTTTGGGTCCGATGAGATCATTATTAAGCCGACCATCAGCGCAACGGCAGAATACACCTATCGGTTAAGCGAGTTTGACCCGGAGCTAGTCGCGATCTTTGCGACCAGGCCGTTCATGGTCCAACCGTTCATGCCGAACATCGTCGCTGAGGGCGAGTTTTCGCTCTTTTATTTTTGCGGCGAGTATAGTCATGCCATTTTAAAATCTCCGAAGCCGTCCGATTTCCGGGTTCAGGAAGAGCACGGCGGCAACATAGCCGCGGTGGAGCCAACACCTGCCCTTCTAAATGCCGGCCGGGAGGCGATCGATACGATCGACCCGACACCACTATACGCCCGGGTTGATTTTGTTCGTGTCGAAGACGACAATTTTGCATTGATGGAACTCGAACTGATCGAGCCGGCTCTTTACCTGAGAATGGACGATGGGGCTCCGCAACGATTCGCCACCGCCTTTGACCGAATGATGAGCCATACCCAATGAATTTTCGACTATTGATCCAATACGACGGCACCGATTTTCACGGCTGGCAGGTGCAGGAAAACTCGCGAACGATCCAGGGTGAGATGGAGCGTGTGATCGGCATGCTCGACGACGACGACGTTAATGTCGTCGGGTCGGGCCGGACCGACGCGGGCGTTCATGCGGAAGGCCAGGTCGCAAATGTTCGGATGAGCCGCAGTTTTACACCGGATAAACTAAAGCACGCTATTAATGGCAATATGTGGCGCGATATACGCATAATGAAGGTGGAAAAAGCTCCGGATGAATTTCATGCGCGATTTTCGGCGAAGCGAAAAACCTATGTTTATCGTGTGGTCAACGCCCCGGTGATGTCGCCATTTTGGCGACGGTTCGCGCACCATGAAGCGCGGCCGCTCGACGTCAATCGTATGAATGACGCGGCCAGATTTTTCCAGGGCCAGCATGACTGGACCGCATTTTCGTCGGCACAGGCAGACGGCGACAATCGAGTTCGAACCGTGTCGGATTTTTCGGTCGATTCAAGCTGGGACGCCCGTGCCGGTGCGACGATGATCGAGTTTAGGATCACCGCCAACGGCTTCCTGCGGTACATGGTCCGTTCGATCGTAGGCACGATGCTCGAGGTCGGGCGTGGTGAAAAAGATTCTGATACAATTCAGACTGCTATTGTTACAGGGGATCGAAGTTTGTCGGGGAAAACCGCGTCGGCACAGGGTTTAACGCTGCTGCGAGTCGATTACGATTAGAGTTAAGACAAGAAAAATTGCCCGCGAATAACGCGAATCGTCGCGAAAAAGAGCCAAAAGCATTTTTTTCATATTCGCGTTCATTCGCGTTATTCGCGGGCAAAAGAATATTTTATGCTCATTTATCACCTGGTCTTGCCGGAGGCGTGGGCGGCGTCCGAGGGTGACCTTTATGAACATCCGAGCCTTGCGGCCGAAGGTTTTATTCATTGTAGTTTTGCTGAACAGTTGAACGGTGTGATCGAACGATATTACAGCGGTGCCGAGCGTTTGATCGTACTCGAGATCGACAGCGAACGCTTAACTTCAAAACTCGTCAACGAACGGTCGACAGGTGGCGAGATCTACCCGCATATTTATGGGCCGATCAATCGGAATGCAGTTGTTAGCATAAAAGAACATTTGCCCGCGAATAACGCAGATCTTCACGAATGAAGACAAATTATTTTCTATGTTTTATTCGCGTTTATTAGCGTAATTCGCGGGCAAAAGAAATCATGCGAGAGAATTTTGCGGGACTAGTCAAATCGAACACGGCCGAGGCAAAGCTTCTCGCGGCGATCGATCCCGACCGCATGCCGGCACATATCGCTGTAATCATGGACGGCAACGGACGTTGGGCGAAACAGCGAGGGAAACCTCGAATTTTTGGGCATCGTGCTGGCTCTGAGTCGGTCAAGGCGATCATTGATACGTTTGCACGGCTTGGCGTAAAGGCGGTGACGCTTTATGCGTTCTCAACCGAAAACTGGAAACGGCCGAAAGCTGAGGTCAGTGCCCTGATGTCGATGCTGAAGAAGGTGCTTCGCCGGGAGTTGAACGAGGTTCACAACAACAACATTCGATTTCAGGCGATCGGACACCTTCACGGCCTGGCTCCGGACGTACAGGGCGAATTGGCGATGGCTACAGAAAAAACGCGGAACAATACGGGCATGGTCATGAACGTCGCCCTCAATTACGGAGGACGAGCAGAAATCGTTGAGGCCTGCCGCAAAGCCGCGGAAAATAAGTTGTCGGGTGGTGGTAAAGCTGAGGATATCGGTGAAGAGGATATTGAACGCAACTTGTACACATTTGGACTGCCTGAAGTAGATCTCATGATCCGGACAAGCGGCGAATTTCGCATCTCCAACTTCCTTCTCTGGCAGCTCGCATACAGTGAGATCTATGTTACGCCGACGCTATTCCCGGATTTTCGGCGGCCACAGATCTTTGAGGCGATCCTTGATTATCAGAAACGCGACAGACGTTTTGGCGGGGTAAAATGAAAACCAGACTTCTGACAGCTGCGATCGCATTGCCGATAATAATTGCTTCGATCGTGCTGCCTGCGTATTTTCCGGCAACAACATGGCTGTTCGTAGTCATCGCGGCCTTTGCCCTCGCTGCGGGACTTTTCGAATTCTACTCACTGACTAAAAAGCTCGAGTTAAAGGCCGATGCCGCGGTTGGATATCTGGGGTCGGCCGTGATCTTCTTCTGGTTTGTAGTCGACTCGCCGGCCAAGGCTCCCGACATGCTTATCGCTACGATCTGTCTTTTTTTGATCGCTGTTATGATCTCGCAAGCGTTTCGTTTTCGGCAGGACTTTTCGAAAATGCTGACGGGCATCGGCGTTACCGTTTTAGGAGTGCTGTATGTCGCATTTCTCGGCGGTTTTCTGGTGGCGACACGGACCGGATTTGAGACGCCGGCGAATCTGTCGACCCATTTGCTCGGGTTCTTTTTCCTGGTTATTTTCGGCTCGGACTCGGGAGCGTATTTTGCGGGACGAGCGTTTGGCAAACATAAACTCGCACCCGCCATATCTCCCGGCAAGACGGTCGAAGGCCTGATCGGAGGCCTCCTGGCCGCCGCGGCGTTCGCTGTCCTTTCAACCTTTTGGTTCTTTCCCGAATTACCCTACAAATGGTCGATACCTCTCGCCATCGTACTCGCAGCGGTGGGAGTGCTTGGCGACCTTTGCGAGAGCGCGATGAAACGCGGTGCAGGTGCAAAAGATGCTGCGTCGATCCTTCCCGGCCACGGAGGCCTGCTCGATAGGCTTGATAGTTTGCTTTTCGGAGCGCCGATATTGTATTACTTCGCGAGGTTTTATTTTGGGAGTTGAAGAACGAGAAGTTTTAACTCGTTCAGCCAGCTAAAATAATTAGTTGGATTTTCTGAAGCCGTTCTTGTATTATCTCTTTTGGATTTAGGTTATGAAAGACGCCATGTTACGAGTTGACGACAATAATACGTGAGGCGAGGGTGAATTTTGACGCTCCGCCTTCCGATTGTCTCAAAACGGAAGGCGTTTTTATTTTTAGGAACTTTGCCTGCGAATAACGCTAATGAACGCGAATAGAAGATAAGAAATGGCGGAGATCATTTACAAGGATGAGAGCTTTAAGATAATCGGAGCCTGTTTCGAAGTTTACAACCACAAGGGGTTTGGGTTTACGGAGCCCGTTTATCAAGAATGTTTACAACATGAATTCACTATGCAAGGCATTCCGTACACGGCTCAACCCGAATTACCGATGACCTATAAAAGCATTCGTCTGGCCCAAGCATTCAGACCGGATTTCATTTGCTACGGGAAGATTGTCGACGAAATAAAGGCCGTCACCGCGTTGACTGACGCGCATCGAGCGCAGACTATAAATTATCTTCACGCAACTGAATTCGACCTTGGGTTGCTGATCAATTTCGGCCAGTTTCCAAAACTAAGTTATGAAAGGCTTGCATACAACAAACGCAATCCAGCAGCCACCGTTTACGAAGTTATCGGAAACAAGCTAGATACATAAATAAATCAATTATTCGTATTATTCGCGTTATTCGCGGGCAAAAGAATCTTATGTTAGATACGTTAGGAAATTTGGAGAGGACACATACTTGTGGGGATCTTCGTGAGAGCGAGGTGGGCCGGCAGGTCGTGTTGATGGGATGGGTTGCGAAAAAGCGCGATTTTGGCGTTTTCACGTTTATCGACCTTCGCGACAACAAGGGCCTGACACAGGTCGTTGTGAGCGAAGAGGACGCTCCCGAGGCACATGCCAAGGCAAAGAACCTTCGCGGTGAGTTTGTGATCGCGGTCAAGGGCGAGGTAGTTTCACGTTCAGAAGGTACGCACAACGCAAAACTTGCGACCGGTGACATCGAGATCAAGGTCAATGAGATCCTTGTACTCAATGACGCAAAGGTGCCGCCGTTTCAGCTTGAGGTTGCCGGGTCGGAGAACCTTGCCGCCGAGGATACACGACTCAAGTACCGTTATCTCGATCTGCGACGCCCGCAGTTGCAGCACAACATCAGGATGCGAGCAAAGGCCGTGGCTGCCATCCGCGAGTATTTCGATACTCGTGATTTTGTTGAGATCGAGACGCCGATATTGCTCAAATCCACGCCTGAAGGAGCGCGCGACTTTATCGTTCCTTCGCGCATCCATACGGGCAAATTCTTTGCGCTCCCGCAGTCGCCGCAGATCCTGAAACAATTGACGATGATCTCCGGTTTTGACAAGTACTACCAGATCGCACGATGTTTTCGCGACGAGGATCTCCGGGCGGACCGACAGCCTGAGTTTACGCAGCTCGACATGGAAATGTCGTTCGCAAATCTGGAAATGGCATATCGCGAGATCGAGGGTATGTTCGGCCGCGTTTTCGAGTTGATCGGCGTTGAGCTGCCGGCTCAATGGCAGCGAATGACGTATGCCGAAGCGATGCGGCGATACGGCTCGGACAAGCCGGATCTGCGATTCGAGATGGAGTTGATCGACCTAAGCGGTAACCTGCAAGGCACTGATTTTACTCCGTTTGCGTCGGTTTTGGAAGCGAATGGCGAAATCAAGTGTATCGTCGTCAAAGGAAAGGCCGACTATTCCCGTAAACAGCTCGACGAACTGCAGGATTTTGTAAAACGCTACGGCGCGGGAGCGTTGGCTTGGATCAAGCTTGGCGATGAGACTACGTCTTCGCTCCTCAAAGTCCTGGGAGAGGAAAAGATCGGGCTACTAGCAGCAACCGCCGGAGCGGCAAAAGGCGACGCAGTACTGATCGTTGCAGGCAAGAGATCGGTCGTTGCCGCGGCGCTGGGTGCGTTGCGGAACGAGGTCGCTCGAAACGAGAATCTGATCGACCGCAGCGCTTACAAACCGTTGATCGTCACGGAGTTTCCGATGTTCGAGCACGATGAGGCGACCGACCGCTATACGGCCGCACATCATCCGTTCACTTCGCCAATGGATGAGGATCTCGAGAAGTTTAAGACAGCGGTCGGCGACGATTCACAGCATCATTTGCTCGGTGAGGTCCGGGCAAAAGCGTATGACGCGGTCATCAACGGGTACGAATGCGCCGGCGGGTCGATCCGTATCCATCAAAAAGAGATCCAGGACCTGAATTTCAAGGCCCTCGGGATGACGCCGGAAAGTGCCCGAACACGTTTCGGATTTTTCCTCGACGCACTCGAATACGGCACTCCACCACACGGAGGCTTCGCCGCCGGCATCGAACGCACGTGCATGATCCTCTGCGGCACCGAGAACATCCGCGACGTCATGGCATTTCCGAAAACAGCGTCTGCCCAGGACCTGATGATGGACTCGCCGGGTGAGGTGGATACCTCACAGTTGATGGAATTAGGAATCAAGGTTGCCGAATAGTTTTAATCGAAAACCGAGTTCTCGTAGCTAGTGATGACTGGTATCGAAAGAAGGAAGATCGTATTGCGGATTGTCGTCGTTATTCTCCCAGTGTTAATTGGCTCTTTGGTCGCTTTATCTATTTTGCCTGAAAACTGCAATCTCTTTGGAAATCCGGACGGCCCGTTTATGTGTGACGGAATTCCTAATAACTGTTGCAAGATGACAATGGCTGTGACGTACGCGCAGATTATTTTTGGCCTCGGGGCAGGACTATCAGTCGCAGCCGCTTTGATTTTTACAAGGAATGAATCGCGGAGTCGAAGTGACGAATTCCCGACGATCCTCGAATAGCAGAGCTGAAGGAACGAAGAATAAAAGTAGCTGTGACTGATTCGTTGAACCCTGATAAAAATGCGGCCGTCTCCGATCTCGGAGAAATCATTCGTTCGATAAGGCCAGTTTTAAACGAAGGCGTTTATGCATATTTGTCGGTGCCCAGCGACTTTGATCATACATGTTTGCCTGCTGTCGGAACATTTCGGGAGACCGAAGGCGTAACCGTTATTGTTGATGAGAACGAGGCTCGAAAGACGGGATTTGAAATCTTGTTTCGTGCGGCGTGGATAACGCTCTCCGTCAGGTCCGATCTAATGACCGTTGGGCTAACCGCCGCTTTCTCGTCGGCGTTAGCCAATGCTGGGATAAGCTGCAATGTTATTGCTGCTGCGTTTCACGATCATATTTTCGTACCGGTTGACATGGCCGAGGAAGCGATGAAGGTGCTGCGACAGTTGCAGCAGGACGCTTGAAATTTTCTATGAACTAAAACGGCAATAATGTCGTAAAATCACTGAAGAGATGCCGACAAAGTACGATACAAATCCGCTGGATCCTGAATTTCCGGAAAAAGCAAAGGCAGCCGCCGAAGGACAGCAGACCAACACTCTGCCGTACAACGGCGCGGAAACTCAGGCGTTTCCGTATGTTGCTCCGGCTGCGGAGCAGCAAACGCGTCGGTTTTCGGAGCCTGAAGTTTCGGCGTATTCCGCTCCATATACTGCGCCGTCCAACGGGCAATATATGCCCGCAAATTATCAAAGCGTTAGCTTTGGCAACGTCGAAACCTCCTCTTCGCGAAAGGTCGCCAAGATCGGTCTTCCGCAGAATATCATGACCGCGGTGCCGTATATTCCATGGTACCCGGGTTTGATCGCAGCCGCGGTGATGCTATTCGTCGTGCCTAGATCCGAGGCCAAGGTGCGTTTTCATGCGGCACAGGGTTTGTCGGCACACGTTGCGATCTGGATAATTGCCGGTATATTGACTGTGATGGGCGGGGCTGCTGGAATCGGCGGATCTGCTCACAATATTTTCATATTAGTAACGTCGATAATGCTTCTCGTTTTTGCGATCAAGTCGTGGCAAGGCAAGCCGATCCATATCCAGTCGATCGAAGCTCTTACCAACTGGCTCGAAGAAAAGATCAGTCCGAAAAGTTAACGGTTTCGAACTTGTATGTACTGCTCTAATTGCGGTCAATCGCTAAACGGTAATCTCAACTACTGCAATAGCTGCGGAACGCGAGTAGAACGAAGTGCGCTTGTTGTCAACAATTCGTCGTCTAGGCCATTCGCGGTCGCAGCGGCGGTTATTGGCGGTGGCGGCATATTCGCTTTCATACCGCTCTTGCAGACACTGATCCGTAGTCCCCTGGATCAGGCGGCGATCCTGATGGTTCTCGCCGGCTATCTTCTCACGGTGTTTCTGATGTTTGCCGTACTCATTGGTCACATCTGGAAACACTCCGGCGATATCAGGGTTAAGGGCGGCCGAAATGACGAAGAATATGCTCCGCCGAGATCTTTTCGAGGCGTCAACACCGCACAGCTAAACGAGCCAAATCAGCAACCCGCAAGCGTGACTGATCATACAACGCGAACGCTCGACCACGTACCGCTTACAAAGAACTAGTCCTGAAGTATCCTGCCTTTTGTCTCGATAACGAACGGCAACAGAAAGATCCCGATCACCGGAACTATCCCGACCCAAAAGAGCACACTCGTCGCGCTGTCAAGAGCATTTGCTCCACTTGCGGCAATGCTCCCGACCAGAAATGGCCCGCCCGCGGCAACTACGCGGCCGATGTTGTAGGTAAACCCGGCTCCCGTTGCCCGCAGACGTGTCGGAAAAAGCTCAGGCAAATAGTAGGTAAAGCTGCCGAACACACCGAACACCGTCAGCCCGATCGGAAAATACATATACAGCCGCGTATGCGGTGCGAGGTCGAGACCGAACGCACACATTATCGACGCTGCGGCCGCCAGATAATAGATAAAGAACATCTTCTTGCGGCCGAAATACTTGGCGATCGGAATGGTCATCAACGTACCGATGAGGCCGCCCAGATTAAAGCTGTTCGTCGCCGTTTTCACCCATTGTTGACCCATTGCCTCTACGGCGGATGGGTCAAGTGCCAATAGCTGTGCCTCACGGGCCGCGAGCCCCTTCGCAATGACGGGAATAAACGCGTTGCTGCTCCACCACATGATCAACGCCGTGATCGACATGCAAAATCCGCTGATCGTATAACGTAAGTATTTTGGGCCGAAAAGTTCGGCGATCTTTGCATGGCCCTCAGCCGCCACACTCTTCCACCGCTCCGGCTCCTTGATGAACAGCCGAACAAAGAATGCTCCGGCCGCCGGTATCAGGCCGAATAAGAACACATAGCGCCACGACATAGCCGGATCGTTAAAATAAACGCCGGTTACCTGATACACGACAAATGTCGCTAAAAACAAACCCATCGGTGCCGAAGTGTAAAGCAACGCGCCAGCCTCGACGCGGCGTTTTTCGGGCACCACCTCGGCGACCATTGCGGCTCCCGCCGCCCATTCGCCCCCAATGCCTAAGGAAGACACAACGCGGCAAAGTATGAGTACCCAGATATTTGGTGCAAATGCACACGCGGTGGTGCCGATCGAATAGAGAATGATCGTCAGCAGCAGCGTTCGCGAACGGCCGATACGGTCCGCAACCTTGCCGAAGATGATACCGCCCGCGGCCCAGCCGAGCAGAAGGATCGAGGTCAGGATACCGGTCCATTGCAGCGTTGCCGCCTTTGCCTCCGCCGAACCTATCGCTAAGCCCAGCAGGGTCGGCACGCAGTTCGGGGCGACATAGTTGAATAACAGTCCGTCAAAAATGTCGAAACCCCAGCCGAGCCACGCTGCAAAGAGCACCGTCCACTGGTAGCCGTTCATATCGAGAAACAAACGTCTCGCTGGAATGTCGACTTGGTCCATATTGGTCAGGCGAAGGCACCCGGGTTTACTAACTTAACTTTTCGGATAGAATATTATATGTAAGTTCACTGTACAAAATGACCTCTGAAAAATCACTTCAACAACAATATTCTCCAGCCAGCATCTGCTTCGGCTGTGGGCCCGCAAATGAAAAAGGCCTGCACATTAACAGCTTTCCAAGTGGTGACGAGGTCGTCGCCGAGTGGAATGCCGAGCCTCATCATCAGGCATTTCCGGGGATGGTCAACGGCGGCATAATCGGAGCCTTGCTCGACTGCCATTCGAACTGGACAGCCGCTTATTTCCTAATGAAGCGCGACGGCAAAAGCGAGCCGGATTGCACGGTCACGGCCGATTTTCATGTCAAACTCCTTCGTCCAACTCCTAGCGATGCCCTCATCCACCTAAAGGCAAAGGTTGTCGAGTCCCGCGAAGACCGGGCAACCGTTGAGGCCGAGCTGATCGCAAATGATAAGGTCTGTGCGACCTGTCGCGGAACGTTTGTCGCGGTTAAAGAGGGCCATCCCGCCTATCACCGATGGTAGGAAGATTTGCCAGCTAAATACAAAAGAAAGAATTTTGCCCGCGAATAACGCGAATTAACGCTAATAAGATATTTTTCTTATTCGTATTATTCGCGTTATTCGCGGGCAAAGATCTTATCGAGTTGCTCGCCGTAGCTCTCCTCCAGGCCCAACTTTCCCAGCCACGCGTTCTGTTCGTCCATCAGACGGGGCAGATGGATAACGTCGGACAATGCGTAATCGACTAGATTTTCGCTCCAGATACCATCCCAATGCCGGCTGAACTTAGCCCGCTGCGACTTATCCAGGTCGACCGCAAAGTATCGATAAAGAGTTTCGGCAAGCGAGGCGGACTGGCCGGCACCGCGTGTCAGAACTTTTTCAGCGATCATTGTGTCAAAGACATTCTCGACAGCGTAACCGTTCTCACTGAGAAAATCGAGGTCGAATTTGGCATTGTGAAAGATCTTGACTATCGAGGCATTGCTGAGTATCCCGGCGAGTCGGCCGAGCGAAATGCCTTCACTGATGGGCACCAAAACATTGAATGATCCGTCGGAAAACTGGACTGAAAAGAGGCGTCCGTGACGCGAATTAAAGCCCGACGTTTCCGTATCGCAGCCGAGCCGGGCAGCCGGCGACAGTCTTTCATAAGCGGCCTCGATCTCGGCCTCGGTGCGTGCGACTAGAATATCCACTCTCTAAATTGTAAATTACTAGTGACCGTCGAGAAACCTCGATACGAACAAAGCCAGAACATGCCTGAAATACTATCTGAAACCGAAGCCCGAATCGTTGGTGCGCTGGTCGAAAAACAGCTCACAACGCCCGAATACTACCCTTTGACATTGAACGCTCTGGTTAATGCCTGTAACCAAAAGAGCAACCGCGAACCTGTCGTTGCATATGACGAGCGAACGGTTACCGAAGCTCTCGAACGCCTTCGCGACCGCAACATCGTTTACGTCTTTTATGGCAGCACTAGCCGGGTGCCAAAATACAAGCACATGCTGCCGAGCATCTACGAACTCGAACCGGCGGAAGTCGCCGTGATGTGCGTAATGATGCTTCGCGGGCCGCAGACACCAGGCGAATTGCGCGGTCGGACTGACCGGCTGTATGAATTCTCCGGCATCGGCGACGTTCAGGAAACACTCGACGGCCTAATGCGTCGGGATGACCCGCTGGTCGTCAGGTTGCCGGTGCAGCCAGGACAAAAGGAAGCTCGCTTTGCCCATTTGATCTCCGGCGAAGTCGACGTCGAGGCCCTTGCGGTGGCCCAGGCAACGAGAGCAACTCGCGGCGGCGGGGACCCTGAAAGAATGGAAAAACTTGAGGAAGACGTCGCCTTCCTGCGGTCCGAGGTCGAGCGGCTGCAGCAAACATTTGACGAATTCCGCAAGCAGTTCGAATAGCCGCTGCACTAGTAAAGCGAGGTCTTGAACGTATAAAGTCGGCCGATCGCAAAGGAACCGTCCTGAGCATCCTTTAGGCTGATCGAGAATGTTCGGCTACCCCTTAATCTCGACCAGCCCGACAGTCTTCCCGTTGCGGAATCGAGTTTAAGGCCCGCCGGTAAACCCGACACTGCCTCCCAAAGATACGTACCTGACCCACCCGCGGCCTGCAGCGTCTGATCATAATATCGAAACCGCACCGGATTTGGCAGATTTCCGGTTATGAACTGTAGTGGTGAGGTCGCCGAGTATTCAAACGCTCCGATATCAAGGGCTTGGTCCTGGCGCCTGATTTCGTTAAATTGATGCTTTTTGTACTGCCAAAACAGGCTGTTTATGCCGAATGCGTCCGGGTGCAGAGAAACGCCGGCGTCAACCGCTGCGGACGCGGCTGTCAATTTGAAATCCTGTCCCGCGAGATCGACAAAGCCGGGCGAGGTGCCGACGATAAAGCTGCTGCCGCCCGAAACTGTTCCGCCAAACGGACTCTCGAACGAGTTTTTCCAACCGCTTTTCACCCAGTTGTTAGTCAGGTTCAGCGTACCGGTCTCGGCAAGCATAGCGAGGGATGAACCGGCGGTATTCGTATAAAAAATGTTGTTCCTCGCGTCGCAGTTCTCGTCGATGGTCGAAAGCCTGAATACCACCGTGTTCCCGGTTCGCGTCGAGACGATCGTGTTGTTGTAAAAATACAGCATCCCCTTGCGATAGTCCGCCGTGCTGCCGCTGTCGCCGCCGTAGTGCGTCGTTTGATTGTTGCCGCCATCGGGCTTGATCAGGACGTTGCCGTAGACAAATGTTTTGTGATACGCCGCGTCGTTGCGAATCAGGACGCTGTCCTCGCCGTCGACCATGTCGAGGTTGCGATTGCCGCCTTCGATCCAATTATATCGGACCACAAGGCCCGCCGATCGGTCTTTCAGGTTGTTACCGTTTGCCCCCGCACGCAGCGGCCCGAATCGGTTGTACTGAAACGTGATGCCGATCGCGGCGGTATAATTATTATGCTCAAATGCGCTCCCTGCATTTCCGTTCCCGTAAATATAGCTGTTTTGGACGGTAATATTTCGCGACGGTTCGGTGTCGGAAGACCCGATAAATAGACCGTTTCCGCCGTCGGTAATGACGCAGTTGTGGATGACGATATTCTCACCCTTTTCCACATAGATCGGTGCGGCGTTTTGAGCATAGCTCTGCGTTTGGCCGTTGAACCTCGTGAATTGATAGCCCTGATACGCACCGCGGACTTCAAGATTTGCCAAATATATGTATTTCGGCATCGTATCGGCTGGTGTGTTGGCGCCGCCGATCTTGATCGTGCCACGATTTTCGTTCCAATAATTCAAGTTCGTCGGCGTCGTTGCCCCGTTCCCGTCGATCGCCGGCCTTTCGCCGTTTGGGCCGAGAATGCCCTCGACCGTGATCGGCTGCGATTCGGTGCCCTGCCGGCAGATCACCCATTTCTCGTTATAGGGCGTCGCTTTCCAGTAGATACGGACCCGATCGCCAGGCTGAA
>JBBRSH010000096.1:0-17567 GCA_038245555.1 Pyrinomonadales bacterium
ACCCCGAGTTGGTCGAGCGTCGCTTTTACCTTTTCCTTTTCTTCAAAACCGGCGTGGTCGGCTCCAATAGCTATTTTCATGTCCTCAATTTTATCCCTTTCACCCGAAACGGCAAATTCGTAGCGAAACTCTCTCCGCGTCCGACTCTGCGGTCTCTGCGTTAAAATTTCGTTAACACAGGGGACGCAGAAGGTTACGCAGAGCCCGCTGAGATTTCTTTCCCGCTGTAATCGACATCAATTGTGCCCCATCGCGCGGTTACTTTTCAGGCAGTCAATGTCTTCTATGTGAATTGTTTGGTTCGCCGTGTGAAAGAACATATAATCGTGATTGTTGTAGCAGCGTGTGCCCAATGACGAAGATCGCGGCAATATTCATATTTCTCTTTTTCGCGCATTTCGTGTGTTTCGCGGGCAAATCTTCCGCGCAGGATTTTTTGCCTGAGCTGGTCAAGCGGATCAAGCCATCGGCGGTCGCCATCGAGACTTTTGACGCGAAGGAAAACACCTTGGCGCGCGGAAGCGGTTTTTTTGTCGCAGTCGACCGTGTGATCACCAACCGCCACGTCATCGAACGCTCAAGCCGCGTCGAGATCCATCTGCTCGACGGACGCAAATTCACGGTCCGCGGTGTGCTTGCGGTTGACGGCGAGGGCGATCTCGCTCTGCTCCAGGTCGAGGTGCCGCGTGGGGCGGCGGTCCCGCTGCAGATCGGCCGGGCCGTGCCGCAGGAGGGCGAATCTGTCGTTGTCATCGGCAACCCTTACGGCCTTGAGGGCAGCGTCAGCAATGGCATCGTGTCCGCCATCCGCGTGATCGCCGGCTATGGCAAGATCATTCAAATAACCGCGCCGATATCGCCCGGCTCGAGCGGTTCGCCGGTCGTCAATATGGCGGGCCAGGTTATCGGGGTCGCAACCCTCCAGGGTGCCGAAGGCCAGAGCCTCAATTTTGCCGTTCCATCGGACCGCATCACGCAGCTAAAGATCGGCGAGGTCCAGACCTTTGCGTCCTTGCAAGCCGAAACGCAGAAGAATAAACGGTCCGCCGCGGAACGGCTCTATTCACAGGGTCTCGCCCAGCTTTCACGCGACGACTACGGTCGGGCATTGCCTTACTTTGAAAAAGCGACCGAGGCCGACGCGACCTACGCCGAAGCGTGGTATCAGGCCGGATACTGTTACGGCATCCTCGGCCGTCATCAGGATGCGTTAAAAGCATCGCGGCAGGCGGCAAAACTCCGGCCCGATTGGGCCGAAACGTACGTCAACATCGGTGCGTCGAGCTTCGCTTTGGGACAATACAAGGACGCCGTCGATGCTTACCGTCAGGCAAACCGCCTCGACGAGAGCAATCCGGAGACCCAATATTCGCTCGGCATGTCCTTTAACAAACTGAACCGCCCCGACGAAGAGATACTCGCCTATCGACGTGCGGTCGCGATCAAACCCGATCACACCGGTGCGATGGAGAAGCTGGGCCTCGCCCTCTTCAATCAAAAGCGTTATGCCGAGGCGACGACTGCTTTTGACCAACTCAAGAATTACAAGCCCGACGCCCGCACTTACAATTACCTCGCGGAGAGCTACCTCGAATCCAACAAACCAAACGAAGCCGTTGAATCGCTCACTGCCGCACTCGGCTACAATCCGGACTTCGAAAAAGCCCACTACAACCTCGGCCGTGCCTACCTAAAATTAGGCAACCGTGAGTCCGCCCAAATGCAGTATGAGATCCTAAAAAACGCCAGATCCGACTGGGCCGACCGCCTTCTGGTCCTGATCAATCCATAGACGCATTTTGCCGCAAGCCCGCACGAAGTAAGGGCGTTATGAAGATAAGGGCAAATGAGAGTGGACACTGCGATTCCGTTTCCAATAACGATCATTTTCGAAGATGGAGAAGCAGAATCGTTCGACGACGTTGAGATTTTAAATGAGATCTTATGCAATAATAGTGTCAATGAGCATAGTCGAGATCGAAACCGAAATAAAAAAACTTCCCGTCGAAAAGGTCGATGAACTGGTCGACTGGCTGGGAAATTATCATGCCGAGATCTGGGACAAAAGGATCGCAGATGATCTCGACGCGGGGCGCTTGGATTCCGTACTAGCTGAAATTGACGTCGAGATCGAGGCCGGTCTTGCGAAGCCGCTATGACACATTTCGCACTTCCGAGATTTTGGAAATGCTACCGCCAACTCCCGCCGAACATCCGAGATCTCGCCGACAAAAATTACGCGTTATTGAAAACCGATGCGAGTCATCCATCACTTCATTTCAAGAAATTAGGCTCCCATAAACGTCTGTGGTCCGTTCGCGTCGGCATGGGCTATCGTGCCTTGGGAACCGAAAAACCGGACGGGATCTATTGGTTTTGGATCGGCTCCCACGCCGAATACGACCGCCTGATCAGCTGATCTAATATCAACAACAGATCGAACGTATTCTTATACAAAAAATGGGGTAGTAACCTAACCTATTGAGCAGAGCAATGGCAGAATTCCCTGAAAACCTTAAGCAATTCATCGAAAACACGAATTGGACGTTCGCAAAGACGTATGCCGAGACGTGGCCGCACGAATACATCGTGCAGGAACGCGTCGATAACGATCTGTTTCTATCGCTGGCCGGCCATATCGACACCCATGGTTACGAATCCAACTTTTACACCACAAAGCAGATATATTTTGACCACAACGGCCTCACCTACTGGCACATGGATAACATAATTAACCGCTGCCCCGAGTCCGAAACCTACCGCCGCCGCGAATCGGAAGGCCGATTGCCTGTTTCAGACCGCTGACCACCGTCCACCGACCGATGACCACAGACAAATGCTACTAATTGTATGTTGATCGCTGCATACAATACGTATAGTTTCTTGTCTTAATGACAGATCAAGTTCTGATCAAGGAATTTGGGCGACGGATCAGACAGCTTCGAACCGAACGCAGCCTTTCGCAAGAGGAACTCTCATTCCAAACCGGCTTCCATCGCACATACATCGGCATGGTCGAACGCGGCGAACGAAACATCTCGCTGTCGAATATTGGTGTGTTTGCCAAGATATTCGGCATGTCCATGTCTGAGCTAACGGATTTCGGCACAGCGGAGGCGGCCATGCCGAAAAAGTAATGTCGAGATACTTTTACTCAAACAATGTCGCGTCATTTCTGGTAGACGACGAAACCCGGATTCTTGGCGAACTCACGAAGAACTATCCGCTCCAAAATCTAGCAATACTTCAAACTAATGCCTGGCGAGAACAGATTCGAATTCTCAAACACAATCTAACTAAGTTTCGAAATGGACATCTCTTTTTTGAATTTTCAATCCCAAGAATGGGAAAACGGGCTGATTGCGTTCTTATAATCGAAGGATTGATTTTTGTAATCGAGTTCAAAGTTGGTGACGACCATTATGCTTCATATGCGATTGAACAGGTTG
Organism: Pyrinomonadales bacterium; assembly: GCA_038245555.1. Lineage (GTDB taxonomy): Bacteria > Acidobacteriota > Blastocatellia > Pyrinomonadales > Pyrinomonadaceae > OLB17. Next base: position 3,450 of record JBBRSH010000096.1, read on the forward strand.
TGGACTATGCTCTTGACCTCAAAAACTTTCACGAAGGGAGTCATGATCAAAAACTAATTCCTTTCTTAGTGGCAACAAACGCTCCATCACGGACAAATAATTTGATTGTCTCTTCGGACAATTTTATTGAAACCATCTATGCGAATAGGCACAATCTCGAAGAAGTAATTGAACTCGTCGTAACAAGTATTCCTTCAAATCGTCTTGACGCTAGCGACTGGGCAAATTCACGATACAAACCTACACCGACGATCGTCGAAGCGGCCCAAGCTCTTTATAACAACCATAGTGTCGAAGCGATTTCACGTTCCGATTCGGGCGCAATAAATCTTACCCTTACATCGGACTGTATAAATCGAATTATTAAGACGGCCGAAGCGGAGAATACAAAGGCAATTTGTTTTGTTACTGGAGTCCCGGGTGCAGGAAAGACTCTGGCCGGTTTAAATATTGCAACGCAAAACATGAAATTTGGCGATGACCATTCCGTATTTCTTTCCGGGAATGGTCCGTTGGTCGATGTTCTACGAGAAGCCTTGACTCGAAATATTGTCAAAACAAATGCTGAAGAAGGAATTAAGGTAACAAAAGCCGTTGCTGCTCGAAGTGCGAATGCGTTTATTCAAAATATTCATCATTTCCGAGACCAGTATGTTGGGAACGACGAAGTACCTACCGACAAAGCGGTGGTGTTTGACGAAGCTCAAAGAGCGTGGACGCGAGACCAACTCTCTAGTTTCATGAGGAGAAAAAAGAACAGATTAGATTTTGACCAATCGGAACCACAGTTTTTGATTGACGTAATGAATCGACACGAATCGTGTACGGTTGTTTGTCTAATAGGAGGCGGACAAGAAATTAATCGAGGTGAGGCGGGACTTGAAGAATGGCTTGACGCTTTGCGTTCTCATTTTCCGGATTGGAAAATTAATTTTTCAAAACTCATCATCGAAGACACAAATTACCTCAACAATGACGAACTCCGAAAGTGGCTGATTGCAAACGGAAATCAAGAAACGGATTTACATTTAGCGGTATCAGTCCGGTCGTTTCGATCCGAGAAAGCATCTGCTTTCGTCGAGGCTCTATTGAGTATTGATGAGGACACAGCTAAATCTCTTTATAGAACTTTGCAAAATGATAATTATCCGGTGTTCGTTACTCGAGATTTAGAGAACGCAAAAGCTTGGTTGCGACAGAAGGCTAGAGGTTCCGAAAGAACGGGACTAGTTGCCTCGTCCGGTGCCTATCGGCTTCGTCCGCTCGGTCTTTCCGTAAAACATAATATCGATGCGCCAATTTGGTTTCTGAATGATAAGGACGATGTGCGTTCATCTTACTTTCTTGAGGAAGTCGCAACCGAATTTGATATACAGGGACTTGAGCTTGATTGGACATGTGTTTGCTGGGATGGTGACTTGTATTTCGATAAGGACGCTTGGAAGCGCAGAAAATTTAAGGGCACGAAATGGCAAAATATTAAAGACTCTTTTGCCAGACGATATTTGACCAATGCATACCGAGTCCTGTTAACCCGTGCTCGGCAAGGAATGGTTATTTTTATTCCGTTCGGTGACTCGAGGGACGCAACTCGATTGCCTGAATTTTACGACGGGACATTTGCATATCTTCGAAGTTCAGGGATTGAAGAACTTTGAGAGTTGATTTGTAAATATGCGTCTTGTTACCGCCGCCATAATCCGTAAGGGACCCCTAGTCTTGGTAGCAAGACGTGATCCATTACAAAAGCTTTCCGGATTCTGGGAGTTCCCCGGGGGCAAAGTTGAGGACGGTGAAACGCTCGAAGAATGTTTAGTCCGTGAGATTTATGAAGAACTTGGGGTGCGTGCTACCGCCGGACAAACTCTCTGCGAAAGCGAGTTCCATTATGAACATGGCTCGTTCCGAATTGTCGCTATTGAAGCAACGGTAGAATCGATAGAATTCTCGTTGAAGGTGCATGATGAAATCGCTTGGTTGCTACCTCAACAACTGAGCGAACTTGCACTACTTCCAGCAGACAGGCCAATCATCGAGATATTGAAGGAGAAGAAAAACGATTAAGTTTAAAGAATTTTGGTGGGTAAACCAGAATCAAACATATGACAGCGAAATAAAAGGTTACATGTGGTCACCAAAGCGGAAGCGAAACGGTGACAGGAATGAATTTTACGATAATATGACGAAGGTCGCGATTGGCGACGCTGTCTTTTCATATGCCTCTTCGCATGTCAAAGCTATTGGGATTGTCACCGCAACGGCCGTTACATCTGACCGTCCGCGTGAGTTCGATGACCAATGGGATATTAACGGCTGGTATGTAAGGATGAACTGGTTTGTATTCAAATATCCATTTCGTCCAAAAAACTATATGGACGTTCTCAGCCATCTTTTACCTGCGAAATATTCTCCCATGCAACTTAATGGAGATGGGAATCAGGGCGTCTATTTGGCCCGTCTGGGCCAAGCCCTTGGAAATGCATTGCTTGAGATCTCTTTCGAGCTTAATTCTGAAGTCGCAGTAGAACTTGAAGCAATTTCTTGAGGCGTTTTGTCGAAACGGTGTGGGAATTAATTGTCACCTACGGCCAAAGTTCTAGCGGTGCCCATTTCTCCCAGACGAAGGCTGTGGCGGTATCTTCGAGAACGTCTTCAGTTGTAAGGCCATCCCAATCATCATCTTCGCCATAACCTTGCGACCTGATATCGAGCAAATCGGGGTAGTCGCCTGCGTAGCCGTCGAGAAAAAGCATGGCGACTTCGCCGCGTGTCAGTGGGATGCCGCCGCCGGTTCCGTTCATAGGTCGCGCAAGTATTGCCTTAACAACGTCTGAGTATTCGGGACTTTTCATATTTGGATTATTTCCCTCAGAGCGAACTTATCGATCGGAAGGAAATAGTCCAAATTCGACTATTGCCAGAAGCAGTCGTGCACGAAGATGGCGAGCTTCTTTGAGACGAAGGAGATGTCGGGGCGGCCGGGAACTTTTTTGTAGTGGAGGCGATAGCCTCGGAGGCCGGCGTGCCAGAGGGCTTTTCGGAGGGTGACTTCGGGCTTGGAGTTTTTGGCCCGATTGCGGCTCATGACGCGCGAGACGGTTTCGTTCTTCGGCGTCGGAGATCGTTTGTCGCGGATGTATTCGATCGGTAAATTATATCAAATATGGGTCTCCTAATTCTTTGCCGCAGATCAGTCGCCCGCTATCGCGGGCTCCGATATTTTGGGATGGATCTGGCCGGAAAGGCGTAGCCGTTTCCGCACATCGGTGGGCAAAGCCCTCTCACGTCGTTCGTTTTGTCCCTGCAGGCACGTTCTATTGGAAAAATTGAATGCCGAAGTAATTTAGTGATAATATTTACGCTGTTATGAGTACGACACTTGAACAAGTAAAGGCCACAACGCTAGAGCGTCTTGAGTCGTTGGCTAGGCGCGGCGGGCTTTCGGTAGATGATTATTTGCTCAGCCTCTTGCCGCTTGATGAGATGGATCTGTCGCTACGGGCCGATGCCGCCGATGACGAGTTTGAGTCGGATATGGCGACATTTACCGACGAAACCGATCATTCAAACGGCTACAAGGGCACTTACTCACGCGAAGATATTTATTTTGACCACGATTAGCCCCGATGGATCATCTGATCGATTCAAATGTGTTTTTGCGCCTTGCGGACAAGACGGCCCCCCAGCACACAACGGTTCTCGCGGCGATACGCAAACTTCGCTCCCGCGGCGAGATCCTCTGTTATACACCGCAAGTCCTGTCTGAATTTTGGAATGTCTGCACACGGCCGCCGGCAGCACGCGGCGGCTTTGGTTTCTCGGTCGAGCAAACCTCACGAAAAGCGGACATAATAGCCAAGTATTTTCGTCTGCTTCCCGATAACATCGATACATTTAACGAGTGGCGAAAGCTCGTTTCGGATCACAAGATCAAGGGCGTCCAGGTTCACGATGCAAAACTGGTCGCGTCGATGATCGTTCACCGCATTCCGACCCTTATTTCCTTTAACCAAAAAGACTTCAAACGATTTCCGATGATCACGGTCATTCTTCCCAAAGACGTTTAAGATCTATTGACGTGGCAAACGGTAGAAGAGCGAGGTCGATCGCCAAAAGCTATGTTACAGTGGCTTCGAGTCAGAACTCGGCGGTATTAATTACATCAAGGTGAAAGAGCTTTCGAACCAATCTTCGGGGGAAAAGCCCTCTCACGCCGGTCGTTGCGTTGCTGCAACCGACAGTTGCTCTTGACACGCATGATAAAATTAGAATGTAGTTTGGATCTTTGAAAATATGGCAATTTGATCTTAGGGCTTGGTCTTTGGACTTTGAACTTTGAACTTTGAACTTTTTATCTATGGTGTTCGAGCGAAGTTTGGTGTTCGGCGAAGGGGGCAACCCCGTTAACCTTTGTATTTACAGCACTTACAGAATCTGTGACACACGTGTATTTTTTTTTGTCCAAACCTCCGGAAACGCGGTCAAAATATGGCGGTAACTATAATAGTCACACGAGTTACAGCGTTCGCGGATGGGCGTGAACGTTCACGGAACGGATGAGTAAATGATGAATGCAGAATATCGAATGATGAAACGGCATAAATGATGAATTCAGAATGATGAATGATGAAACCGCATAATGATGAATGCAGAATATCGAATGATGAACGAAGGATCGGTCTTGATACGCCGTTCGTTTATTGCGGCTGTAGAAAGACGGCGGTGCCGAACGATAGGAGGAGGATCACGCTGACGAAGGCGTTGGTGGTGAAGAATGCGGCGTTCATGCGGGTCAGGTCGGTTGGGCGGACGAGAGTGTGTTGGTAGGTGAGGAGGGCTCCGACGGCGATGACGCCGGCGAGGGCGGGCCAGCCGAGGCCGGTGGCGAGATAAAGAATGACGAGGACGATAAAGGCCTGGAAGTGAAAAAAGCGGGCGATCCAGAGCGAGTTTTTTATGCCGTAGCGAGCGGGGATCGAATGGAGGCCCGAGCGGCGGTCGAATTCGAAATCCTGGCACGCGTACATAACATCAAAACCAGCGGTCCACATCAGGACGAGCAGCGAGAGAAAGATCGGTATACCGTCATCCAGGCTGCCGCGAACCGCGATCCATGCGGCGGATGGCGAGATCGCGAGAGCCAAGCCGAGAACGAGGTGTGCGAGTGCCGTAAACCGTTTGGCGTAGGAATAGCCGAGAACGCAGATGAGGGCAACAGGCGACAACGCGAACGTGAGCCAGTTGAGCGACCATGATGCAATCAGAAACACAGCGATCGACGCGTAGAGAAACGCCCACGCAAATCCGACGGAGAGTTTGCCGGCGGGAAGTTCGCGGGCCGCGGTTCGCGGATTTTTTGCGTCGATATCTCGATCGACGATCCGGTTAAACGTCATCGCCGCGGAGCGCGCTCCGACCATCGCGACCGTGATCCAAAGGCATTGCCGCCATGTCGGCAAACCGTTCGCCGCCAGGATCGCACCTAAAAAAGCGAACGGCAAAGCGAACAGAGTATGCTCGAACTTGATCATCCCGAGCGTCGTTTTGAGTTTTTGAAAAAATGTCCTCATTCCGGCCAAGTTGAGAGTTTAGCAAAGTCGGCAGGATTTCCATTAGTGGATATTAGACCTTGTAACCGGACGCTAACGAGAACCGGCTCTTTTCGTAAGATAGTAACGTGTTATGATCCTTCGGGAAAGATATGGACGACCAACAAATATTTGATTCCTGGGCGATAAATAACCGCATCAACCTGTATTTGCTGGGTGCGATCCCCGCGGAACATCTTGGTGATGTTCTCGCGTCAAAGGGCCGCGAGGTCGGCAAGCAATTTGCCCATATCCACAATGTCCGGCTGATGTGGTTAAAGTCGGCCCTGCCCGTCGAACTTGAGCGATCGACGAAGATCGACACCGAACAGCCGATCGATAAGACGATGCTTATTTCGGCGCTCACGGAGTCGGGTGAAAGCGTCGGGCGGCTGCTTGAAGACGCGGCGGAAAACGGCGGAAAGGTGAAGGGTTTTAAGCCTCATCTAACGGCGTTTGTCGGATATCTGACATCGCACGAGGCCCATCATCGCTCGCAGGCCATCATTGCCCTCAAACAATCTGGCCATCAGCTTGATAAAAAGGTGCTCTACGGCATCTGGGAATGGGGCTCACGGTAAGCTATGCCGAGCGGAAGAACACACGACGCGATCACATTTCTGACGGCGGTGCCGGCATTTGTCGGCGGATATGTCGTGACGCGCAGCTTTTCGGCGGCGGGTATCGTCACTGCCGCTTATCTATTTGGCGGGCTGATGTTCGGGCCGGACCTCGACACGGTTTCGGTGCAGCATTCGCGGTGGTCGGTGTTTCGATCTATCTGGGCACCGTACCGGATGTTCTTTAAGCACCGGTCGCGATTTTCGCATGGGTTGATCTTTGGGGCGTTGATAAGGGTTATCTACTTTCTCGGGGTTGTTACGTTGATCGCGTTTGTTGCGGTAATAGTCGTCACCGCGGTGACCGGCGGACGCGGTCCTGAGTTGTTCGATCTGGCGAGGACGTGGCAGCGGGTCGGTGAATTTACACGCTCGCATTTTGGGCCCGATTTTCTCCTGCTTGTATTTCTTGGTTTGTGGTTGGGTGCGGCGGGCCACACGTTTACCGACATGGCCGGCTCATTTATTAAAACGGGCCGCCTTGCCAAATTTCTCTAGCCGCGTCCGCCGCCCGTCCTTGCCGCCAGCAAACGGGCCGCCTGCCGACGGACGGCGTCGGACACATTACGGTTCTTTGACAACGCGGTCAGGTCACGCAGCTGCAGCCGCGACATTATCGTGATCGCATTGCCGATCGGCGTACGCGGGTTTCGCGCCAAGCTGTGCATAATGGTGTAGCTTCGAGCCCACTGCCGGTTCGAGGCGATCTGCCGCAGGATATCCTCGGAGATCGAACGCATGGCAGCGATCGTTTCGACCTCCTGCTCGCTTATCCTCGGATTGTTGACGACAGCCGTAGAAACTAGACGGTTCGGATCGCGGATGAGTATGTTGCGGGCTTCGCGGTCACCTTTCATTCCCAATTTGACGCGGTCCTTGACGCCCATCTTCATTACGCGGTTGAGCATCGAGATGCGTTCGCCCGGGACTTCCTCTTCCTCGTTCTGCATCTCGCCGAGGATCTTGTCGAAAATGGCCTTGCGCTGAGCTTCCGACTCTTCATAGATCTCCTCGATGTACTCGAGTCCGAGCCACGAATCGTCGGTCTCACGGTCGAGCACCTCGATGTGCTCAGCGAGGAAAAGAGCGTCCTCGGCGGACATTCCCGCTGCGTCCATGTCCTCACCGAATTCGGACTGCTCGATAAATTCGGCGGCCGCATCTTTGCCCTGTGCACGGAGCTCGTTAGCGATCTGCTGGGCACCGCGTTCTTTTTCGAAGAACTCGCGTTTGGTCTCTGACGCACGCCTGTCCGCCTCGGATGTCCGGTGCGGGTTGCCCATGATCGCGTCGATTATCTCAGGCGTCCTGATCAGCAGTTGCTGATTGAACGAGATCAGCTCAAGCAGTTCACCGCTGGTCGTGGTCCGGGCAAATTTTGCGACGGCGGTGCCCGGGGTGTTCGTGTTGCCGATGATCGCTTCGTAGACGGCCGATGGCAAATTCGGTTGGACAGCAAAATGTGCGAGAACGCTCGGCGCTGCATCGTTGGAACCTAAAGTGCCGTCGAGCGAGGCTGAACTCTGAGTTCCCAACGTTTGACGCGCATTTTCTATTAATTCGGGATCGGAGCCCTCGAAAAAGCCGACCAGTATCTCGAGCAGATCGGTCTGTGGCAGCGGCAAAAGGCCACGCGAAGCCGCCAATTGAGCGGGGCGCGGAGCCGTTCCCTCAACAATTGCCCGAACTACAGGATTTTTCGAGGATATCTCGGCACTCATACGAATTCGGAGATTTCTACATTACGAGAATGAAAGAACAGGGAGGAATTACTTGCGAAAAGAAAAATTATCTTAACACACAAACCGAAAATTCTTGACTAACCCCTCTGCTTAACATAGTTTAAAGCTTCGGGATGACCGTGATCGTTCCGTGTCTTCGTAATCTCCAATTCAAAAATCACATTTTGAACCAACATCTAATGATCAAAGACGAGTTAGAAAAACTGATCTCGGAGCGACGCGCCTCGATCGGTGTCATCGGGCTGGGCTATGTCGGCTTGCCGCTAATTGTAGAATTTGCTCTGAAGGGATTTAACACCATCGGTTTTGAGGTCGACGTCAAAAAAGCGGCAGAGATAGCCGCTGGTCGCTCGTACATCGTGGACGTTACCGATGAAAACGTAAAAACCTGCGTAGACAAAGGGAACCTGACGGCGACGACCAATTTTTCGCGACTTGCCGAATGCGATGTAATTATCATCTGCGTTCCGACACCGCTGCGAAAAACAAAGGACCCTGACATGTCCTACATCCTGACCGCCGGCGGCGAGATCCAAAAAACGCTGCGACGAGGCCAGTTGATCATTCTTGAATCAACGACCTATCCCGGCACGACCGATGAAGTCCTGTTGCCAATGTTTGAAGAGGGCGGATTAAAACTCGACGAAGACTTTCTCCTCGGGTTTTCGCCGGAGCGGGTCGATCCGGGCAATCCGCAGTTTCAAACGCATAATATTCCAAAGGTCGTCGGGGGAGTTTCGGCAGATTCGACCGAGGTGGCCGCCCTGCTTTACAGTCAGATCGTCGGGAGCGTACATTCCGTCTCGTCAGCCCGCGTCGCCGAGGCGGCCAAGCTTTGGGAAAATACCTTTCGAGCGATAAACATCGGCATGGCAAACGAGATGGCAAAGCTCTGCAACGCTTTGGGTATCGACACTTGGGAGGTGGTGCGTGCCGCCGCGACCAAGCCTTTCGGATTTATGCCCTTTTATCCGGGCCCGGGCATCGGGGGCCACTGCATTCCACTCGATCCGCACTATCTGTCATGGAAGGCACGCCAGCACGGGTTTGATTCGCAGTTTATTTCGCTCGCCGAGCAGGTTAATTCGACGATGCCGAATTACGTCGTCGAACTCGCGACGACCGCTCTTAATGAAGCAAAAAAAGCGGTAAACGGCTCAAAGATCCTGATCCTCGGTGTCGCATATAAAAAGGACATCGACGACATGCGCGAGTCACCTGCCCTATCGATCATCGACCTGCTGCGAGCGGATGGTGCCGATGTCTATTATCACGATCCGTTTGTTGAGGAAGTCACGTTTGACCATGCCTATACAATTGGTGATGGTGAGCCGTTGTTGAATAAAGAATTGACCGACGAGCTGATCAGCGGATCCGACTGCGTGATCATTTGTACCGAACATTCGCCCGTCGATTACGGACGTGTATGTGAACTTGCGTCTCTTGTCGTGGACACTCGCAACGCGCTTTCGCAAGACATCCGGAACGGTTGTAAGGCGAGGGTCGTGAGACTGTAATGCTCAAAGTCCTCTTAATCGCGGGAGCTCGTCCAAATTTTATGAAGGTCGCGCCGATCTTCGCCGAGATGAAGCGGCGTCCGGCGGAGTTCGCGCCGATGATCGTCCATACGGGGCAGCATTACGATGTGGCGATGTCGGATTCGTTTTTTGACGATCTTGGAATGCCGAAGCCGGATGTTCATCTTGGCGTGGGATCGGGTTCGCATGCCGTCCAGACAGCGAAAATAATGACCGAATTCGAGCCGGTCGTTTTACGTGAAAAACCGGATTGGGTGCTGGTCGTCGGCGACGTAAATTCGACGATCGCATGTGCGTTGGTTTGTGCAAAGCTCGGCGTTAAAGTTGCGCATGTCGAGGCCGGCCTCCGCTCTCGTGACCGTGCGATGCCGGAGGAGATCAACCGTATTTTGACCGACTCGATCTCGGACTTGCTGTTTACAACCTCGCAGGACGCGGATGAAAATTTGCGGCAAGAGGGAATACCAGCGGAAAGGATCAGGTTCGTGGGCAACGTAATGATCGATTCGCTGATGGACCACCTAAAGATCGCCGAAGCGTCGAAAATACGGGTTGAGCTAGGAGTGGTAGATCGTGATTATGCCGTCCTCACGCTTCACCGTCCCTCCAACGTCGATGATCGTGAAACGCTTTCAGGCATATTGGACGCCCTGATCTCGATTGCCGGCACTTTGCCGATCATATTTCCGGTCCATCCACGAACGCGTGCAAAGATCGAAGAATTTGGCTTTCAGGAACGCGTCTCGAATTCCGGCATTCAGATCGTCCATCCACTAGGCTATTTAGACTTTATGAGGCTCTACAGCGGGGCCAGGCTTGTTCTGACGGATTCCGGCGGACTTCAGGAAGAGACCACCGTTCTCGGAATTCCGTGCATCACGCTTCGGCACAACACTGAGCGGCCGATCACGATCAAAATGGGTACGAATATCCTGGTCGGAACCGACCCGGAGAAAATAAAGCGAGCTGCCTTGGATGCACTTGAACAAAAGTCGAAAACATCCAAGGGCAGAATTCCACCGCTCTGGGATGGTAAGGCCGCGGGCCGCATTTGCGACGAATTACTGAATAAGGCTTTTTATTTGCCCTTTTCCATTGGGAAACCGGCCGACTTCCACCCTTGAGTACCGCCGAGCAATGCGTGTACGTCTGGAATACTTTTTTGATTGAGGGCAAATGCCAGACCGGCACTTGTATGTTCGCTCGGTCAGGAACAGTAGATGATGATCTTCTTACCCTTTGTTATCTTGTCGCCCATAGCATCTTGGGCTCCGAACGGAATATTGATCGCACCCGCGATGTGTTCTTCAGCGAATGAGGCTTCTTGGCGGCTGTCGATGAATACTGCCGAGCCGGCATCATACTCCTTTTTTGCATCCGCCGTGTTTATCCGAGGCACGTCCGCATCGGATTTAAGCTTTGTGAATTCAACCGCTTTCTGACACGCCGACAGGGCGAATATTGCGATCGACGCCACCGCGATAATATTGAATATCCGGATGAGCATGAGCTATTTCCCTCCAAAAGCGGCCAGTACCTCGTCCGCATGATTTGCTACGTCGACCTTGTCAAATATTTTGACGATCTTGCCGTCGTCGATGAGAAATGTCTTTCGCATCGTACCCATGTACTTTTTGCCATACATGCTCTTTTCGCCCCAGACACCATAGTCCTCGACGATCTTTTTATCGGTATCGGCAAGGAGGTCGAATGGAAGCTGGAATTTTGAAATAAACTTCTGATGTGACTTCTCGCTATCGGTCGACACGCCGAAAACCTTGATGCCCTTCGACCGGTAGACCTTGTCGGCGTCACGGAATGAACACGCTTCTTTGGTGCAGCCCGGCGTGTCGTCTTTCGGGTAGAAATAGAGAACGACGCGTTTTCCGGCAAAATCCGCCAGCTTAACGTCGCGTCCGTCCTGATCCTTGGCACTAAAATCCGGTGCCTTGTCGCCTTCTTTCAACATACGATTTATTTACTCCGACAAAAATTTGATTACGTGACAATCTTGCCCGAATGAAATACGGTTTGCAAGTTATTTACGTTTTCCAAAATTCCACTTGATGCCGGTGGTCAGCAGAAAATCATTCTTCTGCGACGCCCCGATCGGAACGTTATTAAACCGGTCGCCGATCGTGATATACCATCCGACACGCTTGGTAATATCGGCCACTAGCGACGAGTCGAAGATAATTCGGTACTTACTGAAGTGCGTCAGATCCTGATAGAAAGTGAACGTCTGCTGCACCTTGAGCCGCTCATTCAGGCGATGTTTGAGCACCGTTGCCTCGAGGGCTTCGGGTGTGTCGGTGAATGATCCGACCTGCCAAGCGCGGTTCCACGCGAGGCCGGCGAGCAGGTCGAGTTCAGTGCGGTCGCTTTTGATAGTGTGGTGTCCAAGGCCGCCGCCGATGACCGAGCGAAAATTGAGCTTTTTCGGGCGGTCGCGTTCAAAATCCCACGATCCAAAACTGAACATCTTTGCGCTGAAATCGCGGTCGTATCGAAAACCGCCCCAGACGGCGTTCTGGGTGATCTGCTGGCTCGAGCTGCGGTTGCTGTTCCAAAGACTGCGGACGTAGACAGTCAGCTTGTCGCTCTTACCGGCCCTGGATGCCCGGATGCCGCTGGCCAATGTGGATGTTCGGCTGTTGCCCGAGGTGTAGCTGAACCCGATGTTTGCGTTGCCCTCCCAACCTTCAGCGAGGCCGAAAAACCGGCCTTTGCCAAACAGCCTGACTGGCGCCTGAAGCGCAGCCGGCGGTGGAGTTGTGCCTTGAGGCGCGGTATTTGCAGGGGTCTTCGGAACTGCTTCGGCTGTAGATTTTTCGACGGTGACGGGTTTCACCGCTGCCGTCGCGGCTTTGTCGCCGGTGCCGGATATGTTTGTCAGCGGGCGCTCCATATCGATCGTCTCGATGTATTCCATCGCGATCTTGATCCGGCCGGCGTACTGTGTTTCCAGCACGACACTATCGCGGTCGCGGGCTATGACAATGCCCGAAAGTTTGTCTCCGTTCTTGAGCGTGATCTCGTGGGCAGAAACCTCGAGGGCGGAAATTAACAGCAATATGACCGACAGCAGCCGTAAGATCGTCTTGTACATCGTATTGATCCAACCAAGCCTTAGTGTCTGCGTTGCGGTCATTAGTAACGGCAAAACGCAAAGTTATGATTTTAGCACTTTATAAAGAAGAGCTAATAGCAGTCTCGTTTGACGGCCGGGGCGGACGGATATAGATTTGTTAAGGCGTCGCGATGAAGATATTACCCGAAAAAAAGGCTCTGGAAATGCTCGCCGAGGTGCGTGCAAATTTTTCCGCCGAAATTCGCTCGAACTACGAGTGTGCCGCGAAAAGCTGCCTGGCGTGCACGACGCCGGGAGCGTGCTGTCTCGACGAGCATTTCGTCAATGTCCGCATCTCGCGGCTTGAGGCAGCGGCGATCGGGGATGTTATTGGAGGACTCGCACCGGAACAACGGGCACAGGTCGCCGAACGGGTCGACGCCGCAATTAACAAATACGGCCTAACCGGAAGGGACGAAAGCCCAAATACATTCGCCTGTCCGCTATACGAAAAAGGCAGCGGCTGCCTCGTTCACGCTGCGGCCAAACCGCTGCCTTGTATCCAACACGCTTGCTACGAAACCGCCGCCGACCTACCTCCCGATGAATTACTCGACGACGCCGAGACGGCTGTCGACGCCCTTAACCGCCGCGTCTATCGCTCGCCGCAGCCGTTCCTGCCGCTGCCGGTCGCGATCAAGCGGTTCGCACGGCCGGACTGATCGTCTTCAGCTTGCCGCCCGCGATCGTAACCGGTATCAGCAGGAATAAGAAAACGAAGTGGTACCAGATAGGCAAATAGTTCCAGGCCATAACCTCAACGATCGCCCCGCACACAAGTAGGAGGATGCCCAGGATCAGGGTGCTGCGTTTGTTTTCATTGGTGACAATGGCTGTAATATAGCCGGCGATCAAGGTTGTGATCACGCCGCGAACGACGTTCATGATCAGTACGATCATCAACGGGGAAAAGGGAGTCTTGTTTAACATTGCCTTTTCAAATCCGAGTTGATGTTCACCATACCAACCGATCGACCCCATAAGAACCTGATCACTTCCTACCCAAATGATCGTCCACACAACAAATCCAACAATAACGCCCAAGATGATCCTTAGCATATTTAAGAGTTTCCTCCGTTAATACTCGATTTTCTGTCGTCCGCCATTAAAACTAACGAAACATGGTGAATGAAAGGGCATTTATCAATACGCTTGCCGTCTCTCCAGTTTTCTCAAAATTTCACAGATGACTTTAAGCCCGTTGGGCTGAGTTGTCAATCATCAGCCAATCGTCGCAGCCACCCGTTACGCACAGGCTGGAGCGACATCAACACCACTTTTTGTTAAGATTCACGACAAAACGGAGACGACATGACACCGCTGCTCGAGAGTATAGATGAGGACCTTTTTGACGAACTTAGGAAGCTGGGCCGGACCCATGCGTACGCTGAAAACGAAGAGATCTTTGCCGGTGGTGCGGAAGCCGATTACCTTCCGGTTGTAATGTCGGGATCGGTAAAGATGATCAATTTCCTTGAGCCCGGCAAAGAAGTGATCATC
>JBBRSH010000097.1:0-17438 GCA_038245555.1 Pyrinomonadales bacterium
ATAACCTGGCAAAAGAGAAGATAAGGCTCGACCAGGAATTTCCGGGCGCCCGGTACGCGCTCATTTACGATAACTCGAAGATATTCGGCATTTATCAGAATCAAGTATTTACTCCAAACGAGGATGCCGCCAAGGGATTCGAGAACTCGATCTTTCACGGTCTAGAAGCGTTATTCCGGTCTAAGGAAAATGAGTCCAAGGTCGAGCTATTTGGTAAGGAAAAGCAGCTCGGGGTGGAGTATTACATACTCGACGTCACCGACAAACAGGATCGAAAAACTCGATTTTATGTAAGCGTAAAGACGCTTCATGTCATGATGCTCACTTATGAGGAAGCCGGTGTAAAGTATCGGCGAAAATTCTACGATCAGAAGTACGCTCAAGGCACTCTCGTCCCCTATAGGTCGGTTCTTACAGCCGACGACAAGATAGTTGAGGAATCCGATATATCGTCGATCACCTTTGGCCAAAAGGTCGATGAAGAGCTCTTCAAAGCCGGCTAAAAATCATCTTTTGCAACTTTATTTGGACAGGTTAGTGCAACACCTTACGAACTGACACGTTTCGTAAAGGAGAACACAAATGAACCAGTCCAAACTGTTTTTCAGTCTAGTATTTCTATGTCTTGCTTCAGCTTTTGGGGTTACCGTTTCGGCTCAAACTGACGATAGATCCCGCGGCGAACCAAACTACGAGATTACGCTCAGCGTCCTGATCGGTTCTAACGACGCCGGTTCCAGAAATGAGCTGCCGGCCGATCTTGTAAACGTTTCCAAACAGCTACGATCCACTTTTGGCTTTGCGAATTTTCGTGTAGCCAACACCTTTCTCGGCCGGCTTGCGAACGGCGGTAACTTTGAATACAAGAGCACGGCCGACCTCCAGGGCAAGGAAGGGACTGAAGATGCCATGACCTTTCTCGATTGGTCAGTTAGTAATTTTCATGCTGTCACCAACGGTTTTCAGGCACAGTCGTTCAGATTCGGAGCTCGATTGCCGGTCAAGTTTTCATCTACGACAGGCGATGGTAAGACAGTCCAGAACATTAATTACGAATCGATCGGCCTCAATTTTGCTCGCGTCGGCGTTCCAGCAAATCAACCGACGTTGCTCGGTACTCTTTCGCTGCCGAAGACGAGCGGGACGCTGTTCCTCGTGATGACGGTTATATCGGCAGATCATTGACCAGTCATAGCCGCGAAAGTAGTTTCGGAACATTTACGTCTATTAGGCGTGTGACTATGTCGGAGAAGGGTTTTGTTTCAATTGCGAAACTATTGTACAAAAGTATGAGTGTATGGCATTGGACAACATCGGATCATCAAGCGCGGAGGTCGCCGGAGTCACCGTGGCTGAAGAAAAATCATCCGATCACGATCTCATCGAGGCGACTAAAAACGGCGACGAACAGGCGTTCGCCGAGATAGTCGAGCGTTATCGAAACCAGATCACGAACTTTCTCTTTAGATTTTTGAATGACTATGACGAAGCGGTCGATCTCGCGCAGGAGACATTTGTACGAGTCTATTTCGCGATCGACCGCTATCATACGCAGTTTGCTTTTTCGACCTATATCTATCGTATCGCGACAAATCTCGCGATCAGCGAGATCCGCCGTAGGAAGAGACGAAAGCTGCTGTCCCTGACAGGGCTCTTTCAGGCGGAGGAAGACGATCAGGTCGAATTTCAGCCTCCTGACACACGACGTTTGCAGGACGCCGAACTGATAGAGGACGAGCAGAGCAAAGTGATTGCAAGGGCTATTTCGGCTCTGCCGGAAAAATACAGAGTGCCGATCATTTTGAGAGAGATCGAAGAAAAATCTTATGACGAGATCGCTGAGATAATGAACCTGGGCCTCGGGACGACAAAGTCCCGGATCAACCGTGCCCGAGGGCTTCTAAAAGCGAAACTCGGTGAATATTTGCAGAGCAGTAATAATGATTGACGAAAAGAATATAACTAAAGCGGGAGAAGTGCTCACCCATGACGATGCTGAGGTCAGCCGTCTACTCAGAGGCCTGAAGCGCGTGAGTGCTCCGCCGGATTTTGACGTCCGCGTGCGGGCCCGTATCGCAAGCGGACGGCCGCAGGAAACTTCGACAGTAGGATTTCCATTGTTTGCGCGCTATGCTGCCGCATTTGGTGCGATCATTTTATTTGCCGGGCTTCTTGGCGTTGTCTGGATTTACAAAGGCACGACCAATAGCGGCACGACCGTTGCCGGACCGGCTCCAATAACGAACCCATCTCAGGTTGTTGCTGCTAACAATAGTGTGATGGTTGCGGACATCCCGACCAAGACGCCCGGCGACGATCGAGCCGGTATAAGCCCGTCGTTACCATCAGGTAATCCGCGGACGCAGACGAAGGATATGGATAGAGACATTGTGCCGGCCAACAGTATTTCACCGGATGGAGCGGGAGGCTCAAAAACGGAGGCACGACGAGAAGCTAAAAGAGTCCTTCCAAAAGGCATCGATCCCAATGCTCCGCGAGTTCAGAAGCCAAAGGAGTTCGACGATGCTCCGCAGACGCCGGCAACAGATATATTCTCGCTCCTTGGTGTCGATGCCAAGTTTTCCAACAACTCATGGCGTGTTGGGTTGGTCAAACCTTCAACTACCGCCGAGCGTGTCGGGGTTAAGACTGGCGATATTATTGAGGCCGTCAACGACCAGCCTATCAAGAGAACGACCTCGTTTCCGGGTGCGTTTACCGTCAAAAGTATTCGGGTGAATCGTGACGGTAAGATAGTAAATATTCCCTTAACAGTTAATTAGCGGTTAAGGCTTTTTCACTTCGTCGACCTTGGCGTCTTTGACCTCGGTGCTTAGTTTTCGATAGTCGTAGGATTTGACCACCTGGTTAAGTTCCAGCCCCTTGACCAGCAGCACGCGGATCGACATATTTATGTCGGTTTGCGACGGCAGCCATATCTCGTTGTTGATACGTTCCTGATCCATTGTAAACGACGCTCCCTTTCGCAATTTCGCCAAAACGCCACCGCCCACATTGAAGTTGTCGGCCAGGACAGCCTCGATCCGGGCGACCTGCTTGTCCTCTTCGTCGACCCACATCACACCGGCCGTCTTTCCAAAAAACTTGAGCATACTTTGAGCGTTTTTCAGGTCGAATGCGGGATTCGGTTCAAAGTCGAAAACGATAACATCCCGCCCGCGAAACCGCTCCCGTCGAGGGTTTATGAGGTTTGAGGCACGCAGGATCTCCGCGATCGAAACACGCCGCCCGCGGTCGGACGGAGGCCCCTGCTGATTTCCGCTCGCGGCTTTTGCCTCGGTTTTTTCGATCTCTTTTTCGATCTCAGCGACCCGTTTTGCCGCATCCTTGTCGGCGGAAGCCTGGTCGTTGGGGCTGAGAGGTTTGCCATTTTTCTCGATCAGCCGCCGGATCCGACGACCTTCATAAAATGACAGCTGAAAAGTCTCCGAACTAGTTTCGCGTAAGTTTCCGTCTTTGCCCGTCTCGCGCATGGTCTGCTTCTGCGTATAAGCGTAGCTGTCAAGAATGTCCTCAACCCTTTCCTCATTCGCCCGTAGATCGCTAAGAAGTTTTGCGAGGTCGGGAAGAGGTTTTGAGGACATCACAGGAAAATCGAAACGAGAGCGAGAAACAGACGCACCGATCTCGATCTTTTCAAGTTTTATGTCAAACTGCTGCTCACCGGTGGTGAGGTGAATCGCATAAGGCTGCATGATGCCCTGCGTATTCCGATAATCCGAATAATCAAATATCTCGGTGCCGTCGATGCCCGGGAGTTCGTCCCGGATCGGCAGGCCGCTTACTGCGTCAAAATAGAGTTTGATGGCAAGGCCTTTGGCTGTCGTAAGAATAACCAGATTTGTTTCTTTTCCGTCGATCTTGACCCGACCGCCCGATGTGAGCTTAGATTTGTCGGCCTTGGCGTTCAGCCAGAGGTTATTTCGGTATTCAGCCGAGGCTTGAAAGCCGGCGGCGGATGCTCCGCTCAGCGTGCTCAGCCCGTCACGGGAGTTTCTTGACCAGGATGAACGTCCATTGAAGCCCGTCTCGATCTCAAATCCAACGACGTCGCTCGATGTATTCAAACGGTTGGGTCGAGCCGACTCGATCCGGTAAAGGCCCGTCACTCCGTCTGAGCTCCGCGTGGCGACGCCGCTTTTGGTTATCGAGCTAACGGAACGCAATGCCTCGACCCCTCCAAGCGCTTTTTCAGCCTGCTTCAGGACCTTAGATGGCGATTGTGCACCGGCACTAACGATCGCGAGGATCGTCAGAATAGACGTATAGATTAATTTCATTTTGCAGTTGAACGCGGGGTCAGATACAGCCCGATCAAATAGAGTGCGGCGGCAAAAAACTGAATGTAACCCGTTCCGCTTGAGTATCGCGGTAGGTCCAGCATCCACGTAAACGCCTCTTTTGCGGGGTTCTCAAATATTCGCTGGAGCCAGCCGGAACTGTCAGGCGCGGTCAGGTTTGCCAGTACCAAATATTTGACGACGAACGCCATCCCGAAAAGAGCACCAACGCTTCGCAACAGTTTCTTGATGTCAAAATCGGCGAACAGGTTGTTCCAGAGCGTCCACATGAAACAAAAGCCGACTACCCAAAAGGGCAGTCCCTTTTCTGGCAACAGCGAGTTAAATATCTGGGTTGATGCCGAAAAAAGGGTGAGCAAAACGGCCGCGTTTGCGACGTTTTTCAATGTTGTAAGATCTTCATTGAACCATCCGGCCAGCTCGATGAGTCCCGCACGAAGAAATATCACGGACAGAACCGCCGCAAAAACCAGACAGATCAGGGCGGGTTTGAGGAAAATAAAAGCATTGTCCAACGAACCGAGCCGCAGCCCGCCGAGCAGCGTCACGGTGAGAAAGATCGTAGGGAGAATGAAATATGTGAGCGTAGCTCGCTGCTGCTTTGCGAACGAAGGCTTTTCGGATACCGCGATCCGAACATCGTCGGCTTCCAGAAGCTCGCCGTCGACGATACCGATCTCCTCGTCGGTCCCGGTTATTTCATGATCGCGGGTCATTTTCTTTCTCTGACCAATTTCATCGGGTTAAAGTCCGACAGGGTGATCTTTAGTCCTTCTTCGAGCTCATTCTTTAACTCGGCGGGCGAGCTCATTACGAGCGTTTCGTCCGAACTCCGAAATGACGGATCGATCGATATCACACGGTTTACGGCGTCGAGGCCCGACTTAAATTGCGCGTCATCGTTTGACGCGCGCCCCCAACCCTGCCGGTAATAGCTGTACGCGATGTAATACTGCGTCGCTGCATCACGCTTTTCCGGATCGGCGAGGTCGAATGCCGCCCGCGCCGTCGGAAATTCATCTTTCCGAAAACTCACCAGTCCGCGTTCGAATTCTGCCTTATTGATCTCATAAGTTCCGAGTACGACCTGACTCTTGGTAGTCACTTCAGCCAACGAACGGGGCTCGGTCCAGTATAGAAACGCAATAAATGTGAAGCCCGCAGCCGTCAGAACAATGCCTAAAATATGGATTAGCTTCTCGTTCATTGCTATAATTGCCCGAACATCAAGGATACCATCTAACTAGGGTGAATTTCGTTATGAAAAGGTTATCGATACGGCCTGTTGTGGTCATTTTGTTTTTAACAGCAATTTTTGTCGGCCACGCCTTTTCGCAGGCCCCGGTTGCTGACGGGTGGGTGCGAGTCCAGAGCGATGATCGTGAGTTTTCCATCGAAGTTCCGGCTAGATCCATTTTCTGTGTTGATAAGGATGGGTTCTCGATTGCCAAGAATTCTGAAAACTTTGGCTTGAAGGATATGAAAATGCTCAACAGTTTTGACGGCGTAAATTTGTTGAGTTTCGAGATCTACAACGCCACTCATCGAGCACTGGATGTGATGTATGGCGAAGACATCAATAACAAGTCGGATGTGACTGCCTCCGAGATCAAGCGGCAAGGCTACTCGATCAAAGAATTCATCCAGAAGACTGATAAGTTCTATTTAATTCGTCGCTACTTCTACTCAAAGAACAATATTTATATACTGACCGCGGGGTCGAGAATGGGCGAGACTGAAAGCATGCGGCGGTTTCTCGATTCAATGGTGTTCGACCCAGTTTCCCCATCCGCCGCCTTGCCTGGAGCAAGGTCGTTGTCGAGCCTTAAAGCTACGGGCGTTACAGTTGATTTCGATCTGAACCGGAAACTCCCGAAAACTCCAGTGAAATTGGGTCCAGACCCAAAGACTTTACCAAAAGACGACACGCTCAAGCCTCTTACAATATTCGTGAAGCCCCATGCCGATTATGTCGACGCAGCACGAATGAAAGCAGTGGCCGGAACGATTCTTTTATTAGCGTCATTTACGTCGGACGGCTTCGTTAAGAAGATGGTCATTGAGAAAGCTTTACCTGAGGGATTATTAAGGCAGGCTATATTCGCCGTGATGAGGCTCAAATATTTTCCTCAAGAAAAGGACGGGAAGCCTGAGTCGGTGGATAGGCGTATCGAGTACACATTTAGCATCTATTAAATCATATGAAAATTATCTCATTAGTTTTTGGGGTCTTGCTTATCATGACACCCACATGGGCACAGACTGTTGTTGCGGACCTCGTCATTACGAATGCGACTGTCCACACGATGGACGCGAAACGTACGGTTGCAAAGTCGATTGCCGTGCTCAACGGAAAGATCATCGCGATCGGTACCAACGCCGACACGAAGTCGTTGATCGGGCCAAACACGCGGATTATCAATGCCGGCGGCAAGCTTGTGATTCCGGGGCTTAACGATGCTCATGTGCATTTTATCCCGACCGGCCAACAGCTTTCGCAGATCGATCTCAGGACAGGCGTTAACTCGGCGGCGGAATTCGTTCGCCGGCTTAAGGAATTTGCGGCCAAGCTGCCGAAAGGGCGTTGGATTCAGGGAGGACGATGGGACCACGAAAACTGGACGCCCGCCAATTTGCCGACCGCTGCCATGATCGATGCCGCGACGCCCGACAACCCTGTTTTTGTCAGTCGGCTTGACGGACATATGTCGTTGGCAAACAGCCTCGCGATGAAGCTCGCGGGCGTCGATAAAAATACAAAGGATGTTGCCGGCGGCGAGATCGTTCGTGACGTGGGCGGCAATCCGACCGGGATTTTTAAGGACACGGCGGAAAGCTACATAGGTCGTGTGATCCCTGACGACAGTTTTGAGCAGAAGCTCGAATACGCCCAAGCTGCGAGCGAGTATTCGGCGAGTCTTGGGGTCACCAGCGTTCAGGACATGGGTGCCGGAGAGGATGTCGGTGTCTACCAGGAGTTGTTGCGACAGGGCAAGCTCAAGACCCGTATCTATGGCTGCTCACCGCTCGCCGACTTCAAACGGTGGAGTGATACGGGCTTGCACTATGCATTTGGTTCAGCGATGCTGCGGATCGGGTGCCTTAAAGGCTACGCCGACGGAAGTCTTGGCTCGACCACCGCGTGGTTTTTTACGCCGTATGTCGACGCACCCAACACTTCGGGACTGCCGCGTGCCGATGTTATGACGACGATGAAGCAGAACATCGTTGACGCCGACAAGGCGCGGCTCCAGGTTAATATTCATGCGATCGGCGACCGCGCCAACGCGACCGTCCTCGACTATTACGAAAATGCGGACAAAACGAACGGCCCTCGCGACCGTCGCTATCGCGTCGAGCATGCGCAGCATCTCAGGCAGCAGGACATTGCCCGATTTGGTAGGCTTAAGGTTGTCGCTTCCATGCAGCCGATGCATATCTACGACGACGGCAAATGGGCGTGGAAACGCATCGATGCCGAGCGGCTAAAGGGAACCTATGCCTTTCGTTCGCTGCTTGATTCCGGTGCGGTGTTGGCCTTTGGTTCCGATTCGCCGGTTGCGACGCTCAACGCCGTTTACGGTATCTTTGCCGCGGTCACGCGACAGACGAGCGATGGCAAGAATCCCCGCGGCTGGATTCCCGAGCAAAAGATCTCCGTCGACGAAGCCGTCCGGGCCTTTACCTGGGGCTCAGCATATGCCGAATTCCAGGAAGATGTTAAAGGTACGCTCGAGGTCGGCAAGCTG
The DNA here is from genome assembly GCA_038245555.1 of Pyrinomonadales bacterium. Classification (GTDB taxonomy): domain Bacteria; phylum Acidobacteriota; class Blastocatellia; order Pyrinomonadales; family Pyrinomonadaceae; genus OLB17. The sequence continues at coordinate 8,072 of JBBRSH010000097.1, forward strand.
GCTGATCTCATTATTGTTTCCGATGATATCTTCAAGATCGATCCGATGAAGATACGTGACGCGAAGGTTTTGACGACTGTAATGGACGGAAAGGTCGTTTACGAGTCAAAATAGAAGAGGGAGTTATTTTGTATCTGCCTTCTTTACGTTCGGAATAGATCTTTCAACGCAGAGAACGTGGGGCACGCAGAGAAAACAGAGGATTTGACGAGAATTGAATTATGAAAAAGCTTATTTTTTTGACAGGAATATTTTTAGCAATGGCTCTGAGTGCATTCGCACAAATGGGCGAAATGAAGGACGAGAAGGAGCCGACCGAAAAGGACAAGACCGAAGCGATACCGACAAAAGCGTTTTTGAAACGCGGTGCACCGATCGGTAAGTCGAAAAAGGTCTCGCTTTCTAAGGTGCTGGCAGACCCCGCTAAGTTTTCAGGCAAGTCGGTCGTCATCGAGGGTGTTGTCGTGCGGTCGTGTAAGATGGAAGGCTGCTGGGCCGAGGTTGCTGAGAATAAAGATGCCAAAAGCATCCGCGTCAAGATGAAGGGCCACGCGTTCTTTATCCCGCTCGAATCGGCCGGTGCGTTCGCCCGTGTCGAGGGCGTCTTTTCGGTCAAAACCCTTACCAAGGCCGAGGTCGATCACATGATCAACGAAGACGGCGCCAAATTCGCCAACCGAAACGCCGATGGAACGGTCAATGAGGTGTCGTTCGAGGCGACCGGTATCGAATTGAAGAAGACAAATTAGTGATCATAGCCCTAGGTCACTCATTACCCTGTGAGTAATCTGCGTTTGCTATGATCGAATCTGCGTGACAAGATGCAGGTTTGATCAGGAGGAAATGGATCTATGCTTTGGAAAGTTGTGATGATTTTAGGAATACTCGGGACCCTGCTTGGATTGGCGGTAACGATCATCTCGTTTGCGCTTGTGCCTTTGACGAATGGCAGAACCAGTATGAATGAGGCGATGATCGGAATAATCCCCGGCCTGATCGTCGGCATTTTCTCGTTTTTCGTTTTTTTGCTCGGATTGATCCTGGTCATTAAGAACAAAAAGAAGGCGTGACATCTGCGTTGCAGCTTCTCGAACGACTCGAATCAAAGCCGTCCGAAAGGGCGGCTTTTTTGTCTTTTGTGGATGAGTCGCTTAGTATACCTAAAAATCTTTTTTCATTTGTTTTTGCTATTTTCTGGAAGATTTTCGGAATTCTACATATATAGATATCGCCCATAAGAATATCTGTAGCTCGAAGAACCGAGCGGCAAGCCCGTTATTGATGATTAACAGGTTTGGGAATGCCAGTGGCGGTGTACGGTGTGTACACGTGTTGGTCGGCTCGATAGTGGCGTCTTCAGGCGCCCCTGAAGCTATCGTTTACGCCGAATTAATGACTCTGTTGCGAGTCAACTTGTGAATTGAAAAATTGTTCGAGAGGAGAAAAACAAAATGAAGAGCGAAACGCCTAATACCCATGGCCTTGTGGGTCGCAAACGTGCGCTTTTTGGTGTCGCAGCCGTCGCTGTCGGCATCATTGTCGCGTTGGGTTGGTCATTTGCACCGTCTTCAGTTACTTCAAAGGTTAGCGCTGCTGATCATGAAGTACAGGATGGGGCGACATCGGAAATGCTTGCATATGCACTCAATCTTAAGTCAGCTTCGAGTTTAGCCGCCTTCGGCGGTAACAGCGTACGGAACGAAGGCTCGACCGATTTCCGCAGCTACGTTGGATCGACCGGCGAGGTCAGCGGAGTAGCAGCCGACTCGCTCATAAGCCTGGACTATGCGCAGGCACGCAATGATCTGATGGATGCATTCAGTGCCGTCGATCAGTTGCCTTGCACCCAGATCGATGATGGCGATCTTAGCGGCAAAAGGTTTGGCCCGGGCGTCTATTGTGTCGGATCAGCTACGCTGGCAGGCCGGATGACGGTCGATGCGGGCGGCGATGCCAATGCACGGTTTGTTTTTCGAATCGAGGGTACGTTTACCGCTGCAGATGCATCGAGCATCGATCGGGAAGGCGGCGCTGTCGGCACACACGTATACGTTTTCGCACGGGACGCGGCTTCGATAGGCGGAGACGCCTCGATCGGTGCCAACGTGATCTCGCGTGACTCGGTCCGCGTCGGACATGGCTCGACCGTTTCCGGTAAAGTTATGGGCGTGAACGGCGACGTAACGACAGACTCCAATATCATCGCGGGAGCATCTGGTTATCTCGAGATCTGCAAGAGCGTTGCCGGGAACAACAACCCGGGACTCGTTGCCGCAATCGCACCCGGAACGATTTTTACCTTTACTGTTGACCAGCTTCCTGGAATAACGATCCAGGTTCCGGCCGGCGGATGCTCGCCTCCGTTAAAGGTCGAGGCCGGCATCAACATCGTTACCGAAGGCGTTCGTGCGGACACCGCAGTAGTCGATGTCGCTACCACTCCTTCCAACCGGCTCGTTAGCTCCAATTTTGGGCTCCGACAGGCGCTTGTTTCGGTTGTCGAAGGCGATGTTCCAAGTCAGACGGTTGTGACTTTTACAAACCAATCGACCCGAACCGGAACGGTCGAGATCTGCAAATTTGGTCTCGATCCGGACGTTACCGGGTTCTTTAACTTTACGGTCCAGGGTGCGGTTGGACAGACGTTCTCGGTTCCCGTTGGATTTTGCTCAGGCCCGATCACGATCACATTGCTGCAAGTCGGAACGCAGCCGTTTACGACGAACGTAACCGAACTCGCGCGGGTGAACTTCAGGCTTCAAAGTATTGCGACATTCCCGGCGACCTCGCTAAACTCCACAGTTTTCGACGCCGGATTTGACGCGAGCGGTGCTCCGCTTGCCAATAACACGAATGGCGACTATGCCAACGTGACCCTAAACATTGCCGGCGGAGCAGCTAACCAGACTACGGTAAGGTTCTTTAACCGTTCGCTGCCGGGCCGTATCAAAGTTTGTAAAATCACTGCCGATCCGGTCAATATCCCGGTAGGAACGACGTTCTCGTTCACGATAAAGGGTCCGGGTTGGAATACCCCAACGACAGCGGTGGCGTTCATGCCGCAGAACTTCACGTTCGACGTACTTGCAGGCCCTGCTTCCCAAGGCGGATTCTGTGCCTTTGCACCTGGTCTCTGGGTCGTCGGAGAAAACGTCATCGTCTATGAGAACGGCATAAATGGAGTGACCAATACCACAACGCTTCCGCTTGGTTTGGCCGCGACCAACGCCGCCCTTTACACCTCGCGGATCCAGGCTTCTACGGCGTTCGTGACCCCTCCGGGATCTGTTTTGGGAGTTGGCGGTACATTTACGGTGAATCCCCAGATCGGACCGGTTCCCGGCTCGTATGCGGTAATTAAGGCCCGCAGCACGACGGCGGAGATCGAGTTCACGAATTACATCTATCGTCCGTCGATCCTGAAACTCTGCAAGGTTGCAGGTGCAGGTGTCGCCGTCGGTACACCATTCACATTCTCGATTGCTCCGGCTGATCCGCTGACAACTCTTCCGTACCCGACGGCACCTATCACGGTGTTGACCGGTACGTGTTTGTTTATTAACGGACCATTTCCGGCGAACAATAATTTCCCGGGCGTCGGACTGTTCAACTTCGGAACCAGCATCATCGTAACCGAGAATGCAGTTGCCGGTACCGCGATCTCCACGATCACGTCACCGACTCTTACACCGATACCGAACCCGAATCCGCCGAACTTCGTCGGCACGTTGACCGTAGATATTCCGAATCGTCGCGGGACCCTGACATTCAATCAGATCCTGAGCATCGGACCCAACTTCTACTTCAACGAATTGACGTTCACGAACATTGCGGCAGTCATCGCTCCGCCGGTTGCACGGCGTGCCCGGTACGACTTTGACGGGGACCATGCGTCAGACATTGCAGTGTTCCGTCCGTCGGATGGCAACTGGTATTACTCGGGCAGCTCGTCCGGTATTACGCGTGCCGTCCACTTCGGCCAATCGGGTGACGTTCCGGTTGCCTCCGACTACGACGGTGACGGAATTACTGATCCCGCGGTTTACAGGAATGGACAGTGGTTCTTGCTCCGGAGTAATGCAGGATTCGCAGCAATGAGCTTCGGCTTATCTACGGACATTCCAATGCCGGGCGACTTTGATGGTGACGGTAAGTCCGACATCGCGGTCTATCGTCCGTCAAACGGTACTTGGTACATCATGGGCAGCACTGACGGCTTCCGGGCTGAACAGTTTGGCATCTCAACTGACAAACCGGTAACAGGTGACTGGGATGCTGATGGCAAGGCGGACATGGCTGTCTATCGAAATGGCACGTGGTATATCAACATGAGTACCAATGGTGTCGTCAGCCGCTCGTTCGGCATTGCCGGGGATATTCCGGTTGCCGCCGATTACGATGGTGACGGCCGTACAGACACTGCGGTCTACCGCGGAGGCACCTGGTATGTGATGGGTTCATACGACGGATTCTTCGTAATACAGTTCGGTAATGCGACGGATACACCGGTACCGGCCGATTACGACGGCGATGGCAAGACGGACGCGGCCGTATATCGTCCATCGACGACCATGTGGTATATATCACCGTCCGGCCAAGCAGCTAGTGCTGTCGCCGGAGTCAGTGCGAAACAGTTCGGATCAGCCGGCGACTTGCTGATGCGTTACTAATTCACGAGCACCGTTCAGGCGGGCTGACCTCTCCGGTCCTGCCTGACGGATCAAAAAAAAGGCCGTACGGAATACCATATCTATTCCGTGCGGTCTTTTTCGTCGATGCTGCGACTCCGGTGAAAATCTGATTCCAGCCTCGTGTTATAATTTACTGAGAATTAGGCAATGAAACCGTTTAAGATCAGAGATATTTCGATAGATCCGCCGCTCATCCTGTCACCAATGGCGGGCGTGACGGATTTTACCTTTCGCCGGTTGATCAAGCGCCGGGGCGGTGTTGGTCTGGTCGTGTCGGAGTTTATTTCCGTCGAAGGGTTGACGCGGCATAATCCCAAGTCAAAGCGGCAAATGCGTTTTGACGAAGAAGAGCGGCCTTACGCCGTTCAGATATTTGGTGGAAAGGCGGATCGGATGGCAATGGGAGCCGAAATGGCTCAGGAGGTTGGGGCCGATATTCTTGACGTTAATTGCGGCTGCCCGGCGCCGAAGGTAGTCAAGAATGGTGGCGGTTCGGGCCTGCTGCGCGACCCGGCATTGCTCGAGACCATCCTGAAGGCGATCAAGAAGACGATCACGATCCCCCTCACGCTGAAGCTCCGTACGGGCTATACGGAGTCGACCATCAATGTAGTCGATGTTGCCAAAATGGCGGAGCAGTGCGGCGTTGAACATATCCAGGTCCACGGACGAACCCGTGACCAAGGTTACAAGGGCCTCGCCAATTGGGACCTGATCAGACAAGTTAAAGATGCCGTTTCGATACCGGTTTCAGGCAACGGCGACATTACCACGATCGAGTACGGGATGAATCGATGGAGCGAAACTGGTACCGACGGAATCCTGATCGGCCGCGGTGCAATGCAAAATCCGTGGATATTTAGGCAGTTTGCCGACGTGCTCGAAGGCCGCGAACCATATCAGCCCGATCTCAAGGAAAAGAAGGACGTCTTGCTCGAATTCTTCTCAATGTGCCGAGAAGAAATGCCGGAGATCGTGAGCTTGGGTAAAATGAAGCAGCTCGCCGGTCAATTTACAAAGGGCCTTGTTGGCGGCGCCCAGTTTCGGCAGACGCTCTATCATTCGCATTCGGCGGAAGAGATATTGGATAACATTACGATCTATTTTGAGACACTGAGCCGGGCCGCGACGTTTGGCGACGGAGTGGTTGAGGCACAGGCCGACAAGGACCTGGAATTCGACTCCTGTGAGATCGAAACCTCGCCGGTCCGGCCGAACAGCAGTTTGAAAACATCGCCTGAGTTAGCTGCGGCGTCGACAGTTTGATTCGACGCACCCAAAGGATAAAGTGAAAACCTTGCTACATGTGATCTTTGCAGTCACCGGTCTGTTTATGATGGGTTTGGCCGCGTATGGACAGAATGGCGACAAGGGCAAAATTATGCCGGCCGAGAGCGTAAACTCGATCAAGGCGTCGCCGGCCTTTGCCGAAGTTCTGCTGCGAAAAACAGAGCTTAGTGCGGATCTGGAGTCTTTTCTCGCCGACTACACCGAGCAAAATCTCAAGATCCTCGATATACGATTTGAGCTTACCGAACTCGACAAGTCGATCGACCGCCTGTTTTCCGTCAAGCCGACCGAGTTGTCAAAACTGACGCTGGCACTGGGTAAATTATTGGTAAGAAAGGCTGGCCTGATGACCGAACTGCTCCGGCTCCAGCGAACCTCCAACAAGGATCATCCCGAGGTCAAGCGCTTGACGCGAAGGGTTGAAATATACGAAGCGTCGATCAAGGAAATACTGGGATAAAGTCGGGAAGAGAAAAAAAGATGCAGAACATTTGTGTCTGCATCTGAATAAAGTCCTGAGTTGTATGACGAGCTATTTGTCGCTCTTTGTTTTTCTTTCGTCTGCGAACAGTATCGGACTAACCAGCGGACGGTAGGTCTCGTTGATCTTTATCAATGAATCTTCCCGAAGTTTTGCCAAAAATATCTTTTGCGCTTCAGGAAGTTTGTCCTTCATTATTGCCACGCGGACCGCTTCTTCGTCAAATGTCGCCTCACTGCTTGCCGCACTGCGGTCATCAACATGCACGATGTGGATGCCGATGTCGTCGTCAAATGGTTCGGCGACTCCGCCTACTTTTACACCATTGATCGCCTTTGCGTAAGCCGGATACTGGGCTTCCAGATCTTTAACCGAGGCACTCCCAAGACTGCCTTTTGTTTTCGGGATATCATCTCCTTCCGAGTTTTCGAGAACCGATTTAGTGAAATCTAGGCCCCCTCTCAGGTCAGCCACCAACTTTTTGGCTTTTTCGCGAAGGGCGGTTTCATCCTTTCCGCCAAACTTGAGAAAGATCTCGCTCATCGTTACCGATTCGGCTTTTGCAAACCGGGACTTATTCTTTTCAAAATATTCTTTTAGGTCCTTACCGGTCGGCGTCCAATATATCTTGGACTGGACTTCGCGTTGGAGCACTCGGTCACGAGTCGCCTGCTTTCGCCAAACATCGCGCAATGACTGCGGATCTACACCTTGTTTATTCATTTCCACATAAAGAGAATCAAGCGTCTTCATGTTGTACTGCTTCATTATTTGGACGAAGCGGGCGTTGATGTCGGCTTCGACATCGGACTGAATGCCGAGTTCTTTCGCCTTCTGGATCAACAACTCTTCGTTGATGAGATTAGCAATAAGCTCGCCTTGTTTTTCGGCAACGAACTTTTCGGCATCCTCTCGCTTCATTCCTTCCTGAACCTTGGAATCGACGATCTCCTTCATTTCCCGCCTGATACTCGAAAGCGTGATCACGCCGTCATTGACCTGAGCGACGACCTCGTCGATGACCTTTGTTTCGGTTTCCTGAGCGAAAGCCAAGCTCGCCGCAAATGTGACACTGATGGCGACGAAACCGATATATTTCAAAACTTTCATCAATAACTCCTAATTAAAACAATAAAACCTTATATCCTGCCCCGCAAGGTTTTGCAACTGCTAGGTATGATGCAGAAACATGCGGGCGGGTTTATTTATACGGCCGGCGAGCAAAAAAACCTTGAAATGCGACCATAATTGATTCTTTCTAATATTAGCAGGTTTCTGCTCCGCTCTTTCCCTTCCATAATGCAAAAAAAGTGTTCAAATTGTAAGTTAGTTAATTTTCCGTTAGCGGTCGTGTGTGTCCGGTGCGGAACTGCTCTCATACCTGCAGCGGTCCCGGCGAAGAAAAGCGGCGGGGGGATCCTGTCGATGATCCTGCGAAGAGGTGTTATCTGTTTGTTGGTTTGCATCGTCGTTCTTGCCGGATTTTATCTTTCTCTGATCGGTTCGGCGAAGTCTGTCTCGTACGAAGATAAAAAGGTCGTTGCCCGGGCGATCAATGTCCTCCGTGAAAAGGGATTTACCAACGAGGTTTTTCTGCTCGAAAACCTCGCTGCATATCGTTCCAGTGACAATTGGTTGAATGCTTCTGTCGAGAAGGAAAATGCCTATGCCGCGACGAACTTTCCATTCGAAATTCTAACTCTCTATCCGGACTTTTTCGCCTATCCGACAGATGACACGGAACGAGCGGCGATCTTACTTCACGAGGCTAAACATCTGGCCGGAAAAGACGAGCACGATGCTTATGAGTTCGTCTGGAAACACCGTGAACAGCTTGGCTGGACCTTTGACAAATACGAAACTTCGCCCGTTTGGCAGGGTGTAAAAAAACAAACGCATGATAATGTGCCGCAGTTATTTGTATGCGACCCCATCAACGGGAGCGAATGCCCATAGTCAAGCCCGTTCCTGTACGATCTCCAGGATCGACCGTGCTACTCTGATCGGATCGTCGCCCTCCGAAACAACCCGCAAAATTCCGCTCGGTGAAAATGTTGCTCCGTCGGTTTCGCCGACGAACTGAAGCAGCTTTTCAGGAGAGACACGGGCTTGTTCACCAAGCTTGATGGCGACGCCGTCTGTGATCTTATCGATTGAAACGATCGCAAGTCGCTCGGCCATTTTCCTCAAGCGTCCGTATTCAAACAGGTTATCTACCGATCGGGGAATACGCCCATAGCGGTCTTCGATCTCCGCGTGGATCTGCACGAAGGCCTCTTCGGATTCTGCCGACGAGATGCGCTTGTATGTGCGAAGCCGCTGGCTGGCCTCGGCGATATAGTCCTTGGGGATCGACACGTCGATGCCGAGGTTGATCGAGACGCTCGTCTCATCGGCGATCTCGTCGCCGCGTATCTCGGCGATCGTCCGTTCGAGCATCTTGGTGTAAAGGTCAAAACCCAACGCGTCCAGGTGGCCCGATTGCTGGCCCCCAAGTAGATTGCCAGCTCCGCGTAGTTCCAGATCAAGTGCAGCGAGCCGGAATCCGGCTCCAAGATCCGAGAATTCACGAATTGCGCTCAATCGTCGGCGAGCGATGGTTGTAAGTTCCAATTCGCTCGGTATCAGCAAATACGCATAGGCCCGCCGGTTGGAACGTCCAACCCGTCCGCGTAGCTGATAAAGCTGAGACAGGCCGTAATTGTCGGCACGATTGATGATGATCGTGTTTGCACGCGGTATGTCGATGCCGTTTTCAATGATCGTCGTCGCAACGAGAACATCGTATTTGTAGTCGATGAAATCGAGCATCACCTGCTCCATTTCTTTTTCGTTCATCTGGCCATGGCCGATGGCTACGCGGGCGTTCGGGACGATCTTTTGCACTAGAGCCGCGATCGATTCG
>JBBRSH010000098.1:0-17341 GCA_038245555.1 Pyrinomonadales bacterium
CGAAGATCTCTTCCTGCTCGATCGTTGCTCCCGGAGCAACATCGTCGATGATAGTCGGCTCGATGTAATAACCGGTCGAATCATCGCCAGAGCCGCCAGCAACCACCTTGCCGCCGTCGTCAATGCCTTTCTGAATGTAGCTGAGGGTCGTGTCGAACGACCGCTTGTTTATCACGGCCGCGACGTTAGTGTCTCCGTCGGTAGGAAGACCGATCTGGAGTTTTTTCGTCAGGGCAACGATCTTTTCCATCAGCTCGTCATGAACCTTTTCGTCCACGATCAACCGCGAACAAGCAGAGCATTTTTGTCCCTGGAATCCGAAAGCCGCTTGTACGATGCCTGTCGCTGCGGCGTCAAGGTCGCCATCATCCGCGACAACGATCGCGTCTTTGCCACCCATCTCGGCTATGACGCGTTTGATCCAGATCTGGCCAGGGCGAGTTTTGGCGGCTTCTTCATTAATGTGCAGCCCGACACCCTTGGAACCCGTAAATGAAATGAACCGCGTCTTGGGATGAGTGACCATCGCTTCGCCGGTTGCGGCACTTCCACTAATGAAGTTCACTACTCCCGCCGGCAACCCGACTTCTTCAAGGATCTCGACAAACTTAGCAGCGATAGTCGGAGAGTCTGAGGACGGCTTAAGTACAACTGTGTTCCCGGCAACGACGGCTGCCAATGTCATCCCCGCCATGATCGCAAGAGGAAAATTCCAAGGCGGAATTACCGCTCCGACTCCGAGCGGGATGTACTCAAAGCTATTCGCCTCGCCGGCAAGTCGAGTGACCGGCTGTTCCGCACTCCAGCGAAGCATTTCCCGGCCGTAAAATTCGCAAAAATCGATCGCCTCAGCAGTATCCCCGTCAGCTTCGGCCCACGTTTTGGAGACTTCGAATACCATCCACGCCGAAAGCTCATGTTTCCGCTTCCGCACTACGTCCGCGATCCTAAACAGGTAATCGGCTCGTTCGGATGGCGATACTTTTCGCCACGATTCAAATGCCTTGGTCGCGGCGGTAACGGCTCGTTCGACAAGGCTCGTGTCAGCATCGCCCTCGGAAAAAATACCGACCACCTGCGATATCTGGGACGGACTGACGCTTCTGAATTTCTTCTCAAGCGAGATCTTTTCACCGTCGATAACAACTGGATATTCACGGCCCAATTCACTTCGCACCTTTGCAATAGCCGCTTCCATCGCGGCGGCATTTTCGGGCTTCGAAAAATCGGTGAAAGGCTCGTTAGTAAATTCATCTAGACTTCGTTGTGTTTGCATAATTCCTTCGGTTCAGCGATATCGCTGCTTGTCGATCTCATTGAGTTCCCACTCGTCAAGGATTTCCGGGATGATCGGCTCGCCGCCACCCTGCCATCCGACCACGAATCGCGGTTGCTGTGTGTCGCTAGCATGCTTTACGTAGCTGAGTAGCAATGTCCAACCATTCGTCAGATAGAGGTTCAATTCACGTATCGAATTTGCCTCAGCCGTGAGTTTTGTTTCTTCTATCGCCATTTTCATTTCCACTCGCCAGTCTTTTGTAACCGTTTTATTTTACGCTTTGCCAATTCCCGTTTCAATGCCGTCATACGATCAAGAAATACGATACCGTCACAATGATCGGTTTCGTGAAGAATGCATCGAGCTGCGAGGCCCGTTTCGTCGAGTTCGATCTCGATTCCTTTCGCATCCCTGGCCCGCACGACGACTCGTGCCTGCCTCGTTACAGCCTGGTACAGGCCGGGAAAGGAAAGGCAGCCTTCATCGCCAAGCTGCTCCCCCTCATAATGAATTATTTCGGGATTGATCAGGACTTTTCTGTTTGGTTCCCCGTCCTCGGACAGAACGTCCATCACAAAAAGTCTTTTTGAAAGTCCGATCTGAGGAGCAGCCAATCCGACGCCGCGAGCCGATTCCATAGTTTCGAACATATCAGCGATCAGTTGTTCAAATTCCTTTCCAAATTCTTCCTTCATGACCGGTTTCGCCGGTATCAGGAGTACCGGTTCCGGATAGTTTACGATGTTCAATAGAGCCATAATCGAAAATAATAGGCCAGATCTATTCTGCGATCTTTACTTTTTCCGCCGCAACCCAATCGCACAAGACCTTCGCGTCTCCGTCTTTCATAACCGAGTCACGATGGATCCAGAGATAAGAGGGCAAAGGCATTTCATTCGATTCAACCTGCCCACAAACCTCTTCTAGTTTCTTGATCTTTCGCTTCCCGGTATAAGTATTGAAAATGCTAAAGTTGAGGTGATTGCGGCCATCGATTATGTGATTGTTCAGGAACCAGCCAATTGGCTGAATATTGGAATACCACGGATAAGCCGTCTTGTTTGTATGACAATCGTTACATGACCGTTCCAGGATCCCGCGAACATTCACGGGGACGGATACGGCGGATTCGAGCGAGTCGGCCTGCACGATCGCGACACTAGCCTTATCGATCTGAAAGAATTGAATGACGATCAAACCGGCGACCACAAATAGCGCGACGATTTTTAATATTTTCTTGATCAATTTATCCGATCCACCTATGATCCAGACGAAGAACGTTCGGAATTTGAAGTAAATATACCGGCCGGAACGCGGTCCTTTGCGATTGGTCCGTTTTTATAATGCTACTATAAATATGGTGATCAGCAAACTTTTTATCCCGTGATATCGTCGAGTTGTTCTTTTAGTAGATGCGAGATCTTCCTCATCAAATTCAAGCATTATTGGTTTTCTAGTCAATGGTTAGTCCGGTCGTTCTATCAATACCGATCTTCGCTTCGATCATCGCGGCCGAAGCATATTTCTCTCGTCGTATCGGCTCGCCCGAGTACAACGATCGAAAAGATACTTGGACGAATATACTGCTCGGATTTATGAGTGTCGCTTTCGGGTTCCTCTTCGGACTCGGAACCGGGATCATTTATCTATACGCATACGATCTCGCCCCGTTTAGATTCCCCGCGGACGCATGGTGGTCATGGGCCATACTGCTGTTCGTAGATGACCTTGCCTATTATGTTTTTCATAGAGCCAGCCACGAAGTACGGCTTCTTTGGAATTTCCATGTGGTGCATCATTCGAGCGAGCACTACAATCTCAGCGTTGCGGTACGACAAAGCTGGTTCAGCGGTACGCTGCACTGGATGTTTTACGCACCGATCATGCTTCTTGGGTTCGCACCCTGGATGTTCGCCGTCGTGCACGGCTTGAATTTGATCTATCAATTTTGGATCCATACAAGATTTATTCATCGACTCGGCTGGTTCGAATTCATCTTCAACACACCATCCCACCATCGCGTCCATCATGGTGTAAACGAGCAATATATCGACAGAAACTACGGCGGAATATTTATTATCTGGGATAGGTTGTTTGGGACCTTTGTGCTGGAAACAGAGGACCCGCGATTCGGAATAACGACACCCGTTGAGGGATACAACGCTCTGTGGATAAACGTCCACGCCTGGTTTGAAATGTTTACAAAAATCCGCTCGGTCGATGGGACCGCAAATAAATTTCGCTGTGTATTCGGTTCACCCAATATGAACCTGGAATAAAATTATGAAAATGAGAGTCTTTTTGACGATTATCGCCGCTGCGTTGATCTGCTCCGCCGTATCGGCGCAGTCAGTCGTCGTAACCAGTGAAAAAATAACCTATAAACGTCCGAAGCCAATGTCGGAGTATAAAAAGTCATTTGAGATCAATTATCCAAAGATCAAAGCTGCGACGCCGGCCTTGTCGAAAAAAATAGAGGCAGCGGTCAGCTATCAAAATGTCCTTGGATTGAAACTCAATGATGAACTCAGAACCTATCAATGGCTTGAAACTGCCGAATACGAGGTTCTATATAACAAAAATGGAATTATGAGCATCTCGCTGTTTATGGAAGGCAGCGCGGCATATCCCTCGAGTACGACGAAATTTGTTGTCGTCGATCTTAGAACGGGTATGCGTGTCACGCCTTCTACAGCGTTTGCTAATGCCACCGGCCTTACGGCGCTGGTCAAAAAGGCTAAAAACGTTGAGGTTGCTCAAGCGATCATCGAAATCAAAAAAGATAAGGAAAACAACGAAGAGCATCCTGAAGACTTATTCAAGGAATCCGCGCAGTACCATCCTGTCAAACTGGATCAATTCACGGTGTCAGACAAGGGCATAACATTCCATCACGATTATGGATTCGCACACGTGATACAGGCCCTCCAGCCATCGGGAGAGTTTTTCTTTACGTGGACGCAGTTAAAACCATTTATCAAGGCGGGCAGTTTGCTCTCGCGGATAAAGCATTAATATACTGTTCTCAACTATGAACGAGCGAAAAATCAGAGTGTTGGTGGCCAAACCAGGCCTCGATGGACATGACCGTGGAGCAAAGGTTATCGCTCGTGCTCTTCGTGACGCCGGAATGGAGGTCATCTATACAGGTCTACGTCAGACACCGGAAATGATCGCCATGGCCGCTCTGCAGGAAGATGTGGATGCCGTCGGGATCTCTATCCTCAGCGGAGCTCATAATACGCTTTGCCCGCGGATAGTTGAACTGCTCAGGCAGAACGGAATGGATGACACGTTGGTTCTTGTCGGCGGTATCGTTCCGCGGGATGACATCGCCAAACTTAAGGAAATTGGTGTGTCGGAGATATTCCTTCCGGGTACGTCAACAGAGGATATCATTACGTTCATTCGGGAGAATGTACGTGCAACGTAGCGTGTGGAAATAAAGGACGATCAGCCCGCTTGCGTAGGGGTTTCTTGTGCTAAACTTAATTGACGAACAGGGGGAATTTATATGAAAAAACTATTTGCAGCATTGTTCGCTTGCGCGATCAGTCTTTCGATCATCTTTATCGGTAGCGAATCGGCCCCGGCCAGCCCTAATATGGGTACCGCTGCCGGACAGGTCGTCCACAAAACTAAGAGAATATCCAGAAAAGTTTATCGTCGAGGCCGTCATGGAACGGTCGTAACATATAGACGCGGCAAGAAGGTAACGAAAAAAGTCTGGCACAAAGGTCACCGTATCACCAGTAGGACCATCCATAAGACGAAAAGGTTCATAATGGGACCGAAAACGAGAAAGCCGTAATTGATTTTTGGCATTTGGACATATTTCGAGAGGCGTTTGAGTTCTGATAATACTGTCGGAAGTTAACGCCTTTCTTTCGCTTTCTAGAGACAAGATGAAAAATGTTATCCGAGTTGCCGGTGGACAGGGCTTTTGGGGTGATCTGCTTACCGCACCGATTGACCAGGTGCGAAACGGGCCGATCGACTATTTAATGCTCGATTATCTGGCCGAGGTAACGATGTCGATCCTGCAAAAGCAACGGTCGCGCGACCCGAAGGCTGGGTATGCTCGTGATTTTGTCCAACTGATGCATGAGATCCTACCCGACTGTGTCGAAAAAGGCATAACCGTGCTTTCGAACGCTGGCGGCGTAAATGTCACCGGCTGTGCGGAGGCGATTTGCGATATTGCCCGGCAACTAGGTCTCGGCGGAAAAGTTAAGATCGGCGTCGTGACAGGCGACGACGTCCTGGGAGATTTGGACCGCTGGATCGCTGACGGCGTCGAGATCAACAGCATGGATAACGGCGAACCTCTCTCCGCTATACGCGACAAGGTCCAATCAGCAAACGTTTATCTCGGTGCGGCACCGCTCGTCGAAGCACTCGGCAAAGGAGCGAATGTGGTGGTGGGTGGCCGCCTCACAGACACCGGCCTGACCCTTGCTCCGTTAATGCATGAATTCGGATGGAAATTTGACGACTGGGACAAGGTCTCAGCCGGAACGATCGCAGGACATATTATCGAATGCGGTGCACAATCCTCCGGCGGAAATTGCCAGTACGATTGGCAGTCGATCCCCGACATGGCGAATATCGGTTTCCCAATTGTCGAAGCTTCACCCGACGGCAGTTTCATTGTCACCAAACACGACGGCACTGGCGGCCGGGTAAATATCCAGTCCGTCAAAGAGCAACTCCTTTACGAAATGGGCGACCCGCACGAATACATCACGCCCGATGTCGTCGCCGATTTCACCTCGATCCACTTGGCGGACGCTGGCGATAACCGCGTCAAGGTCTTTGGCATCACCGGTCACCCAAAAACGGATTTCTACAAAGTCTCTATCGCTTACTCAGCGGGCTGGAAATCAGTGGGAACTCTGGTCTACTCATGGCCCGACGCCTATGCAAAAGCTAAGGCAGCCGACCAGATCCTTCGCGAACGGCTCGATCGATTGGGTTTGAAGTTCGACACGATACTAACCGAGTATGTCGGAGTCAACGCAACCCATGGGCATCTTGCCGGTGAACCTGCCGCGGATATTCCAGAAGCGCAACTGCGGATCGGAGTTCGGAGTCAAAACAAGGCCGACGTTGAAAGATTTACCAAGGAGATCGCCCCCCTCATCCTCACCGGCCCGCCCGGCGTCACAGGCTTCGCCGGCGGCCGCCCCAAGGTCGAAGAAATAATGGCCTATTTCCCAGCTCTCATCCCCAAATCCCTGATCCAAACAAAAGTCGACATCGTCGAGGCATAGATATGGAGGTTAGGCGATTAACGAGCAATTTCTGGAACCGCGTCAGTTCATGGTTTCGGCACAAATCGACTGGCGGGCAAAAAGGAATCGTATACACATTTGAGTCTCCCCTTCTCGGGTACACGCGTTCTGTTCCTGCTGTAATAAAAGGCGAATTAGGATGGGTTGCACAATTCATTCCTGTCGCTGAGTTCGAAGAACTATTCGGCGGGTATATTACTTGGCACCCAACGGACGAAATCGCCGAAACCATTGGCGTTTGGGGCAAGAGAAATATTACGCGGTTCCGTCGGATACTTAGAGATCGCGGTGCAGAGTTCGACATTGTTGACGGTGAAGGACCGACCCAAAAGCCTTGGGTTGTAACCACGCATGGCTACACGAAGAAACGCCAGCGCATGGCACCTAAAGCCTAGAGACCACTAGTTATTTGACCCCGACTTCGCGTACTTTGTTCGCGAAACCAACTTACTTCTGCAAAAACTTGGCAATTACCTTTTGGCAATCGTCGGTCATGCGCGCGGAGGCGTTGGTAATGACGCCTTTTTCGATGGCGGCTGGGAAATCGTTGGCATCTATGTCGTAGATGAGGGCTTTGGTCATCGCGACGGCGGACGCGCTTGTGTTGGCGTAGCGGGAGGCGTATTCGAACGAGGATGCGTCGAAGTTTTCTTCGTCGAAAAGCTGATTGACGAGGCCGAGGTGCAGCCCGTCTTCAGCAGAATATTCGAATCCCTGCGTCAGCATTTCGAAGCTCTTCTTTTCGCCAAGATTCCGCCTGAGAATTGCCGCCACCATCGCAGGAACAAAACCGATTTTCACCTCCGGATACCCGAACCTAGCCGACCGTGTCGCGATAACCAGATCGCACGCCGTCGCCAGCCCACATCCGCCTGCAAGTGCCCGCCCGTGAACGGCCGCGATCACCGGCACACGAACCTTTCGGATCAGTTCGAAAACCTCGGCGAGCGACCGAGCGTCCTCAACGTTCTCTTCGTATGACGCGTCCGCGATCTTCTGTATCGCCGCAAGATCGGCGCCGGAACAGAAATCCTTCCCGGAGCCGCGTATAACAATAGCTCGAATCGTCCCATCATCATCCGCTTCGCCAAGCGCGGCTTTTAGGTCCGCGATCAGATCGTTATTGAGAGCATTGCGCTTTTCGGGGCGGTTAAGCGTAAGGACGCGAATACTGTCATGATTTGAAACTAAGACGTTGGACATTATTCGTACCAATTAACAATCTATCAATGGACAATTTACAATTGCGATTTGCTGGTTTTGACGATCTTAGTCAGCATCATGGCAAGCTCTTTTCTATCAGCTTCGATCGATTCGCACTCTTTGTCGTTGATAAGTTCGGCAAACTGGATCAGCCTTAGCCAGTATTCCGTTTCATCCGCTTTTTGCAAAGCCTTCCCCATATGGTCACAAAACTCTCTCGCGACTCGTCGCCGACAGCCGCGACAACAAACTTACCGATGTTGGTCCCAGATGAAAGAGCCTCGCGACTCAAGTTATACTCCTTGTGCTCATCGGCAAGATACCTGCTCACCTTTACTATCCGCAGAGCAAAAGCCAGAGCTTTAACAACGATCGGGTTATCTGTGATACGCACGGATTTTCAATTGTAAATTAGGTCATTGTTAATTGGAAGAAAGAATATTCTCTGCCAATTTACAATGACCCAACGGACAAATTAACAATTAAAATAGCTTTGTTGCACGGTCGATCTCAGCTGCAAAGCCCTCGATCGTTTTCGAAACAATCACGATCTGCTCGCTTGCCTCTTTCCAGTCCCGCTGTTCGATCGCCTCGCGGACGCCCGGCAGGGTTTTTACGCCGTAGCCCGTATAGAATCCTGGAGCGTAGATCTGATGACGGAACCAATCTCGCCGCGGCAGGCCTTCGGTCCGTGTTAACGCCCGTTCGGTTTTGAACAGTATCTCGTCAAGTTTTTTTTGGGTCGCGGCAGGAAGCTGTCTTCCGGCCGAAGCTTTCTGATAGGCCCGTGCGCTTTCCTGCAATTTCGTCAACGCGTTTTGCAGCGGAGCGAAATTTAGGAATGGCACGTTTTCTTTCTGTGCGGGGACGATGAATATCTCGGTCGGGTCCTGAGCGTTCTTTAACATTCCGCTTGCGATCAGCTGATTTGTTGCCTTAGTTTCTTCACGCATTGTTTCCGTCAGCCGCAGAACTTCGCTCGCGTATTGACCGACTGTGTCGGCAAAATTTGTAAATTCAAATGGCAGCGTATCAGCGTTGGCGAGCCGCATTACCGAATGACCGCCAACCTTTGCCATCGCGATGCCGTATGCAAATTCCGGGTCGCCAAAACGTGTGTAATGGTCATACGAATCATAGATCGAGTGATATGATCCGCCGCCATCCTCGCCGCCAAATCCCAAATTTAGGGATGCGATGCCCAAATGCTGTAAGAATGGCGTGTAATCCGATCCCGAGCCAAGCGCTCCGATCCGCAGATCCGGACGATTCATCGTTTCGGTCCGTTGGGCTGGATTGCCATTCACGATCTGATTCGCCCTGGTCCGTTCCCAAACTGACAAATTTGTTTGCGGATCGGGAATATCCTTACCAACCTCGTTTATAAATTTCTCGAGCGTGTGCGACCCGCTCATCCCGAGAAATCCGCGGCCGATCGAATCTGTATTTATGTAAACTGCTGCCTTTTGCTGTAGTTCAACCGCGTGTGTCTCGACCCATTCGGTTGAGCCGATCAGGCCTTCTTCTTCGGCATCCCACGCACAATAGACGATGGTGCGTTTCGGCCGCCAGCCGGTTTTTGCTAACTCGGCTATGCCGCGTGCCTCTTCCATCATCGCGACCTGGCCACTGAGTGGATCGTCGGCACCATTGACCCAGCCGTCGTGATGATTGCCGCGCATGATCCACTCGTCAGGCCGCTCGGAGCCGGGCATTTTCGCAATAACGTCGTAGATCGGCTTTATGTCCCAGTTAAACTCCAACTTCATGTGAACGGTCGGCGTTTTGCCGCCAAAATGGTACGTCGTCGGCAGTGAGCCTCGCCACGAATCGGGCACAACACCGCCGTCGAGATTCTTGAGCAAAGGCAATGCGTCACCGTACGAGACCGGCAACACCGGGATCTTCGTCAGCGTCGGAGCCGATTTAGGGTCGAGACGTTTCGCATCCTTTGTCGCTCCGATGCCTTTTGTAAGCGGATCGCCGGGAAACAACGGCATGTCCATCACCGAGCCGCGTTGGACACCATTCTCGTTGCGATAAGCTCCTTTCGGATATACGTCGCCCTGATAGTATCCATCGTCGCGCGGATCGGAATAGATAATGCAACCGATCGCACCGTGTTCCGCGGCAACCTTCGGCTTGATGCCTCGCCAAGACCCGCCATATCGCGAAATGACGATCTTGCCCTTGACGCTGATGCCGTTACGATCCAGCTCTTCATAATCTCCGGGCCTGCCATAATTGACATAGACAAGCGGTCCCGTCACATCACCATCGATCGAATAGGCATTGTATGTTGGCAATTGCTCATCCTGCTGAGCCGTCGTCGAGTCTTCTTTGAGAGCAGGCTCGTTGAGTGTCATCGTGAATTTCTCAGGTGCCGTCATCTCAACCAGACGGGACTTCGGCGTCGGAAAAAGGACGTCGAACGATTCGATCTTCGTATCATATCCCCATGACTTGAACTGGGCGGCTATAAATTCCGCGTTTTCTTTATCGTAAGCCGACCCCAGATGATGAGGCCGGGCCGACAACCGCTTTAACCAGTCGCGCAAGTTGCCCGTATTTAGAAATGAATCAAATTTCTTCTCGTCAGTTCGCTGCTGTTTTGCCGACGCTGACGAAAATCCCAATATAGATTCACCGACAGGCATTGATTGAGCCAGAAGTGAACAGGAAAGGGTTAAAATTAACAGGACACGAAGAATTGAAGTGATCATAGGTTTACAAATTAACTGGTTGATTTGAGAATAATTAATAGTCCGATCTTGCTGATTCAGTTGCTGCCGACTGAGATCCTGACGGCATCGGTCAAGTGATTTCCGCGAATAATAGCAAACTTTTTGCCATCGGCAGTCCAATCGAAGCTGAAGATCTCTTCGGATTTGAGTGTAAGGAACGGTTTTGCAGGGCCGCCATCAATCGGCTGGACCATAACCTTGGCGACTCCGCCGTCATTTGTGTCATAGGCAAGCGCCTTGCCGTCCGCAGTCCATCGTAGGACGCGATCGGATGAAATTTCAAGTCGTCTTACGATCTCACCCGCAGCGACGCTGACAATCACAACTCCGATCTTTTGTGTCTGCGGGTCCTGAACTTCGGCAGCGACAAACTTCTCATCCGGCGACACCGCCCATCGTTTTGTTCGATTTTGGATCAATTGACGAAGCTCGCCGGCATCGTTTCGAACGACCACCACAGTCTTTTGCGGCGTCTCCAACTGCAAGAAGATCGCGGCCTTTCCGTCGGCCATCAAACGGCCATCATAAACGTCGGATTCGAATTGAGACAATTGTACCGGATTTCTGCCGTCGTTATCCATTGCCCAGATCTGCCGCCTTCCCGATCGAAGCGACGCAAAGGCGATATGTTTACCGTCACGGGACGGAGCCGGAAATACCCAAATGCCGTCATCCCCCACGGTAAGCATCTTATTTCGGGACCCGTCCGCATTCATCGTACCGATCATCTCCTTGGAATTTTCGAGGATCGAATATACGATTGACGACTCGGTAGTCCAGCCCACATCGATAAGATAGTGGTTGCCGGCGATGACTTGTTTAAGATCCTCCGCCGTTCCGGAGGGCGACACCCATAACGATGTAAGGCGGTTCTCCTGGGAAGCAACCAAGGTCTTGCCGTCGGTTGTTAACGATATTCCCCGGTACGATGCGTTGTCGTTTGTGACGCGTCTCCACTCTAGCGATGCCGGGAAATACTGCCATATCTGGCGCAATTCCGCGTTAAGCTCCCGAACACTCATCAAGAGGCTCTGTTTGTCCGGCATCCAGAGAGTGTCGGCCACCTGTTTGTCTTGCTCCGGCAAAACGATTCTTTCCGGTCCGCCGTTTACCGACACTTCACCAATGTAATAAGTCGTTTTGTCGCCGTTCTGTCGCCGGATCGAATACAACAAATTTCCGCCATCGGGCGAAAATCTGACGCTCCACACTCTTAAGTCGCCCTGTTCGGTCCAAGCAATACGGCGGTCGCTTCCGTCTAGGCCCATTGTTTCAATAGAAGTCCTGAGATCTTCGGTGACGTGCACGATCGCGATCCTTTTTCCATCTGGGGAGATCGAGATCGACCCGCCGCGGTCATCGCTTACCTTCTCCGCACTTCCGCCAAAAGTGGAGATCCGATAAAGACCGCTCTTCGTCTGGTCCACATTGCTGTTAAATACGTAGAACACGTAATCCTCGTCCGGCGTAAGGGCACATGCCCATACCGAGCCGTGAATTACGGGCGATATTTGGCGTGCAATGCCTGTGACGATCTGCCGTGTCCAAAGACTGGTGTTCGCCCCCTCACGAACCACATAGACTAGGTACTTACCATTCGGCGAGATCGAAGCGTCGCCTCCGACAAGGTTTCCTTCGGATGTGATCTTGGAAATTATTACCTTTGTCGCGTCATAAACGATCGCCTTTTCCGATGAAAAATACTTTTTGAGACCAAAAACACCCGCAATCAAGATCAGGACCACAAAGGCGCCAACTAATACCATCTTCGTCCAGCCGGTTCGAACCGGACTCAGCTGCGGAACCTCGAGTTGAGATTCGACGGAACTGTTTCCATCCGCGACAAGGTTGTCTAGCTCAGCCGGCACCGGATATTCTTCCTCCGGGTTACTAACTGAGGACGATGCGATGTCGTGCTTAAATATTTTGACGGGCGCAACAAAACAATATCCTCGCCTCGGCACGGTCTGTATGAACATGCCCTCTCCGGGCTGCTCTCCGAGGACCTTTCGCAAGACGGAGATCGCGTTCTTTAGGTTTGCCTGTTCAACAAAGGTGCCTGCCCAGACAGCGTTAAGGATCTCATCGTGAGTAAGTACCTGTCCTTCTTTTTCGATCAATAACAGCAAGAGATCGAAATTCCGAGGTGTAAGAGGTAGTACGTTGCCGTTTTTAGAGAAAATACGCCGTCGAGCATCGAGTCCAAACTCTCCAAAGGCGAAATAGCGATTCGATCCACTCTCCATAACGTGAACGCTTTCAGACACTTACACCGGACTTTACTTTTTTTTACCTAATATACTTTTGCGAGTTATCGAATTTTACCAGACATTTTACTTTTGTACGACGATTTCTTACCGAATGGTCGATCAAACTGATCTACGTGGAAAAGGCGGGTATGGGTTGCAATCGAATGACGACCACACCCAACTTCAACGAGATAAACAAAGTTTGAGGAGAAATAAGAACATGAAACGCATCAACACACTGAACACTCTTTTAATGCTGGCGACAGCATTTGTCCTGATCATTGGCTGCAGCGGCGGCAACCAACAAGCCGAGGCAAATAAGATCGTCGACACGGCAAACAAAAAGCTCGACGAGACCAAGGAGCTTTATTCAAAGACCGAGGCAAGAAACTCAACCCTCTTTAGTGCGAACATCCAGACCGTCCAACAGCTCTTTTCTTATAAAGCAAAGATGGGCGGAGAGGCAAAATCGATCGTCGCGGATTATGAGAAGGTCGCTGAGAACCTAAAGGACATCGCGAAACAGTACGACGAGATCTCCCGGCTCAAGGTGGACGACAAGTACAAGGAATACGCAAAGCTCAAGTCCGACGAATTCGCAAAGCGTGCTGAGGCGGTGGGCGTTAGAAAGGGTAACGCATTGGCCTTCGCCGAGATCGACAATCCGAAAACGATGACCGAAAAGTTTGGAGAAAACAACACTAAATCGGACAAGTTGTTTAAGGACGCCGAGGACATTGCCGGAAAAGCCAAAAAGATCGAAGAAGACAACAAAGAGATCTTTAAACAAAGCTGAACTACCTTCGAATAACAGGGACGGATGCGTTTCAACTGCATCGCAGAGACGCATCCTCCGTGAGTCCTTTTTTGCGGCTCACCAAAGATTCTGAGCCACGACGCGAACATGAAAGCCACTGTCTCGATAGCACTTCTCTTTTTGTTCCTTGGGGCTAGTTCGGGCTACGCCCAAGGTGACTTTTGTTTTAAGAACGATGGACTGAAAGTAACCCAAACCGTCAGTTATACCTTAACCAAAAACAAGGTAGAGGGAACGCTCGAATCGGGCGGATACGATCCAGACACGTCGGCTGAAACTTTTGAATTTAAAGGAACAAAGTCCGGAAACTCGCTTACCGTTAAATTTTATAACAAACCGCCGTTCGAATTGCCGCCAGGAACCAAGCATATCGTCTGGACGTTAGCGGCGACAGGACTGAAGGTCCCAATGTACGGCAAAAACTATAGGTCCGGTCTGTACGGTACTTATATCGCCACGTTTACCAAGTGTAAAGGTGATATATAGTCCGAACGGCTGTCGCAACAAGGACAAATATCATGACGGGAACCATCGGCTGCATTGGATTGGTCGCTATTGGCGCATTCATTGTTTTGCTTGCGCTGTGGTCACGAAAAAGTCGAAGGGGTGTCCGCGACTTCTACGCGAGGTACGGCATGATCGCCGTCGCTGATCCGCCACAAAATGTCCTAATCGCCATAGGCGTGGCGACGCCCCTCTGCCTTCAGGCCTCGTTGTGTTCGGTGGACGGGCGGATCATTCCTTTTTACTGGTGGGAGTGGTCCAGGACTTCGCTTCACTCGACGGGAACCGGCGTGCAGGGGTCAATGTCCCGTTTTTTGGCAATCTCTTTCCCACCCGGAACAATTTCTGACGCCTTCAAGCAAAGAGCTATCGACAACAAAAACGCAAAACGCAGCGTTCTGAAAATCTTCAGGGATGTTTTCGCGCTGGACACCGACAGGCCCATCAGGATCGAAGCTCTATCTGATGGCACATTTGTTATCTTTTGGCAGGTACTTCAAAGATCCAAGATCATGGAAGACAAGATCGCGTGGTTAAGAACCAATTTATAACAACACCGTTGAGGTGCTTTTTTTCTATCGGTCGAAATCCTCGTCGGCTGGAAAGAATGAGTACGCCGCTTCGGGCGTGATCTCTACGCCGAGGGCTTGCAATGCAGCCGACATCACGACGTCGCGCTTGGCCGCCAGATCCAGTTGTCCCGGGATCATAAAATGGTCAGGCGACACCCCAATTTTTTCAAGGCTCCTCCTATCACTCATTATCAGATCCGCGATCGTTATACTGGCACCAAAGGCAAACACGATATCCTGTCCGATCGTGTGAGCAAATACTTTTGATTCCATGACGGCACCGGCCGAACGATCGCCGTAGCTGGTTCCACGCTTTTCGAGCTGAATTACCTTTGCGAATACCTCGGACGCTGAAGCTGACTCGCTGTCGATCAGGACGACGACCTTTCCTTTATAGGCATCCTTAGAACGGCTTTTTGCAAGTATCTCTTTCGTACTCTTTCGCTGAACGGCGTCACCGATCTTTACATCCTCTGAGAATAAATTGCCTACTAGTCGTTGCAGCATATCCACGCGCCCGCCGCCGTTGCCGCGGAGGTCGAACACGATCGCCGGATACTTCTTCGCTCGATCGATCATCTCGTCAACTTTGAATGGCTCGAGGCTGAAGGCAGGCATTCGCCATATGAACGCACCTGGGAGCTTGTCATAAACGTATTGTCGTGTCTCACGCTTTGCCGATTTCTCCGAATCGCGTATCAACGCATTCGGGTCGAACTCGGAAATTACGGAGCCAGTAACGATCTTTGGTTTTACCGTATACTCAGCAGGCTGATGGTCTGGTTTTACGACCGTCAGCTTAAGTGAAGGCTGTCTAAATAAAATAAAGAAGAAGTAACGCAGTTTCCAGAGACTATCTCGTGTTGGGGTAAAACCGCTCACCGACCTTAGCTCGTCCCCCATGCCAAGGCCCTGAACCTCAGCATCGCTCCCCTTTTTTACGTAGGTTACGTAACACTTTTCGCCGATCGATCGGAAAGAAAAACCATAGTCGACTGTATTGACCTTACCTGGCGGCAAGTAAAACAGATGCGAATCGTCAAATTCAGCAAGGAATTGTGCGACTGCGGAGTCCAACTGGCCGACCGACGTTCCGGCCTTAACATTATTTTGAGCTTCCTTAAATTTCGCCTCAATATCGATTCCCTTGAATTTCGGATCAAAGTAGTTTCGCTCGACGTCTGCCTTTAGAAGATCAAGCATCGATTTACGGCGGTCCCGTTCAAGACCAATAGTCTGACCAAACGCGACCGTCGCAAAGCAGGCCACCAGTGAAACAATTACCGCTCGTCTCATTCTATTCGCCTCCAAAATTCGGGTTTCAGTTTGATCCCGACAACTCCTCTTCAAAAACGTCGATTTCCATCCGTAGCAGCGCTGTTGAAAAAGTCTTTCCCTGAGCGTCGGTCATTAGGCTGAGAGTACCGCCGCCGCCAAGCGATTCATGCAGCAGAAAATTGAGGGCCCCGAGATTAGGCAACTCGAACCTCTGTACGTCTCCCTTGACCATTACTCCGAAGTGGGCTTTTACCTTCTCCGCCGTGACTTCCCTTACCAGAAGCGGATAGTATTCGTCTTTGAAGGCGATAAGGCCGACGTTTGCGGTATCGCCCTTATCGCCCGATCGCGCGTGCGCGAGTTTAACCAGTTGTATTTTCATTGTTTTGCATTAACTATGGCCGAACTGTAAAAACCAGAAAATAGTCCATTTTGTCCGGCTTTACAAAATCATACTGTTCCTTTAGATCAAAGCCCGACCGCTTCAACTCGGCGATGACCGTGTCTTTATTTAGTCCATGGTCGTCACCGTTTCCATTTCGATCGATAATTCCGACAATGGCGCCTTTTTTCAACGCCTTTTTTAAATTCTTCATCAGTCCGATGGGCTCGGCGATCTCGTGATAAGTTTTCAATATCAGAACGACGTCAACCGAATTTGCCGGGAGCAAGGGATCGTCGGCCTGTCCCAGAATTGTTTTTATATTCGCAAATCCCTCAGCCTTTGCACGTTCGGCAATGTGATCGAGATAGTCCTGATTGATATCGACAGCGAAAACCTGGCCGTTTACTCCAACTCTTTTTGCCGCTCGAACCGTGAACCATCCTGAACCGGCTCCGATGTCCGCAACCGATTTTTTATCGCCGATCCCGAGAATGTCCATTACACGTTCGATCTGTAGGTTTTTATCGCGCTGTGCATCCTCAAATATCGAAAGGTCTCCAGTATATGGATCGCTGGTGGGACGGTCGATCTTATTAATGACCTCAGCAGCGGGAGTCGGTGTCGGAACAGCTTCCAGGTCAGTTGGCTGAGAACTAATGGCCTGGCACGATACGATAAACAGGAATGTCGCGATCGCCAGGGCCATTATTTTTACCGAAGCTAGCGTGATGACAAACTTCTTCATAACCGAATTATAGTTCCTTTGCCGACTCATACACCATCGCTGCATCGATCAAATCTTCAGCGACACGATCGATAAGGCCAAATGCCAAAGCCGTCGCCGCATCAATCGGTTCCGCTGTAAAAAACATTTCCGCGGCCCTCGCCTTGCCGATCAGGCGAGGAAGCCGCTGGGTCCCGCCCCAACCGGTAATTATCCCGAGGCTGGATCCGGGATGGGCGAATTTTGCGTCGGACAAAGCGAGCCGGTGATCGCAGGCAAGAGCGAGATCCAG
>JBBRSH010000099.1:0-17337 GCA_038245555.1 Pyrinomonadales bacterium
GTTCTCATTTTATTAAATCTCGAATATCTAATGGACATTTTTTGACACGATCGCGTATATCGATGAGGCCAGAAGGGGCCCTTCAACCCCAGATCATTTCCGGATCGCCGGCAAGAACTCGTTCGGTATCGGCTTATTCGTCCCTTCTTCATCCCAACTTGCGGATGAGATCCACCAGCGGGTGCCGTCCCAGTAGAGTTCGATGCTGTTTATGCCGCGGCCTTTTTCGGTTTTGGCGTCGTTTGTATATTCGTAGGTCGAAAAGACCTGGGCGATGTTGCCGAAGCGGCGGACGACGCGGTTGATTTCGCGTTCGTCGAAACCGTCTTTTACAAACGACTCGTTCGTGGCGTTGACGTATTGCTGGTGGCTCATTATGCCGGCACTTATTTTGCCGTCGCGTTCGTTCATGCCGACAAAGCGAACATCCGGCATATAGAGCGTCCGGTCGCGGGACCATTGGCGAGGGACGCCTTTTGGTGCGGTGATGGTCGCGTAAAATGCCTTGACGATGCCGTCGAGGGTCGAAACGTCTTTGGGGTCGGCGGCGATCTTGGGGACCTCGACAGCCCTAAGGTCGCGGTCGCATTGAAACTCGAGCGTGAACGCTCCCTGAACGATCTTCCAACCCACCTCCGTGCGAAGGAGATTAAATGTGTCGGTGCCGCAGTGCGAGAATTTATCGCCCACATAGAACGTATAGCGTCCTGAAACGACCGCAAGGTCACCCGAGATCCTAACGTCGGGTGAGATCATTTTTTCTATATATTCCGCGCTCTTGGACTCGGAGATCGTCTTTGCAAACGCCTCTCCGGTCGTTATTCGCGATTTTGAGATACCTTTACCATCACGTGGTTTGTCGATCGCCAGAAAATGCACGTCCGGAGCAAATACCGACTTGATCTGCTCGGCGCTCTTCGCCTTCATTCCGGCGAACAGTTGGTTGACGACCGCAATGGCCGCGTCACGCTCATCCTGTGCGAGTGCCAGGGACGAAAAGATCACTAATGCGGTCACCAAAGCCGCAACTTTCTTAATCCTCCAATGGGAAAGCCGAATTCTTGTTTTCATTTCACGTACCCCGTCGTTCTTACTGCGAAAATATTGCAGTCGACACCGAAATCAACATTTCGGCAGATCGAGAAATACACCCTCTGACCATCAATGCCCCATTTTGGAGCGGTGCCGCGGCCCTCGGTATTGGCGAGTAGTTTCACATCGGAACCATCCGCGTTCATCGTAAAGATCTGATAGCTGGAGCGGCGGTTCGATGAAAACGCGATCCTGCTACTGTCCGGCGACCAGGCCGGCCAACCGTCGAACGAGGGGTGATTGGTGATGTTTTTCGCACCCGTCCCGTCGACGTCAGCTATGAAGACCTCCGAATTATTTTCCCCGACCATGCGGCGGAACGCGATCCATTTTCCGTCGGGCGAGATCGATGGATACGTATTTACGCCGCCAGTGATGAGGGTTGTCGTCTTTTTCGTGGCCACGTCGATCGCAATGATATCCGCGTCGTTCTTTCGCGGAGGAGCGAGGTCGTCGTCCGTGCAGTAAGCGAGGCGTGTACTGTCCGGAAACCAGTTCGGATGAATCGCTTTCACATTTCTCGGCGTCAACTCGCGGACATTTTTTCCATCAGCGTCCATCAGCGAAATGACTTCGAGATTGTCTTTGAGCCATACGAACGCGATCGTTTTACCGTCCGGCGACCACGCCGGGTCCTCATGGTCGGCAGGGTCGCTCGTCAACTGCACCGCGCCAGTGCCGTCGACGTTCATTATGAACATCTGCTCCTTGCCCAGTACCACGGCGAGGTAGACCATTCGCTTGCCGTCAGGTGATAACGAGGGGTCATATATTATCGAGTGAGTGAGCTGATAAGCCTGGCTGATCGCTTGCTGTCCCTTGGAAGGGTCGTGACTGATCATTATCGCGATCAAGATCGACGCGGCGAATGCGACTCTGCGGAAGATGATCGAATATTGAAAGTTCATAAGCTTCTAGACCTTTTAAGGACAAATTCCATGTCGTTGGAAAAATGGGATCGATCAACATTGGTAAGTACCCCGAGCTCCAACAAGAACGAATGCAGTCGTTTTATCATTTTCTATATATCCCGGCGTTGCTTGTTTACGTCCGCACTCATTTGTTTTCCGGTGTTTGCTGGTAGGCGGCGTTGACCCAAACGTTGTCGCGCTTTACAAAAAGCGAATTTATCCACACCGGGCTCGGCACCGGCTTTCCACCGCAAGTCGTGTCCTGGACCGCATGATAGGTTACAAGCGCTGTGCTGGGGTTGAATATCGTCACCTTAAAACTATCAACCGAATAGCTCTTTACAACACACGCCGGGCTGCCGACGAAATTCACGATCGCCGTCTTCCCCGTCGGACCGCCCGGGCCGAGTTCTACGTGATCATCGGCAAGGAAATGGCTGAAAAACTTACCGTCACGCTTTTGCCATGCCGCCCATGACTGTTTTTCAAGATCGATCAGACCGGATCTAACCGGGTCGTCCTTGTCGGCCGCGTTACGCTTCGTCGTGGCTTGCCCGAGCACGATCCCGGCCGTCATCGCGACGGTCGTCAACCCGATAAATATCTTCTTTGCAATTGTGAACTTCATATAAATGCTCCTTCGACCTTATGGACTATGCCTTTTCGAACCCACTCGCGCCGACACTAACCGACACACCGGCGACGATCGCGACAACGACTAATGATCTGATCAACTTCATTGGTTCAAAACTCACTGAAATAAATGGCCATCCTCAAATACGAAGGCTGACCGAAAATGGTTTCCGGTCAGCCTTGATATTTTACGTGTGACTTTACTAATTGCCGCCAGTTACCGAAGAGGGCAGTGGCTTGTCGACCTTTGGCCGCTCGGCACGATTTGCGAGCGTCCAGCCGGTCGCCATGATCGTTCGGGCGACCTTGGACATTTCCTCAAAATTGATCTTTTCGACCGAGTCGGATGGCTGGTGATAATCGGCATGAGTTCCATCCATAAAAAAGATGATCGGCACACCGTGCTTTGCGTAATTGAAGTGATCGGAGCGATAGAAGTATCGATTCGGATCGTTCGGGTCGGCGTAACGCAGATTAAACCCGATCTTGAGGAAAGACGCATTGACATCGTCGGCGATCTGCCCGAGTTCCGTGCTCATCATCGTATTTCCGATCGTAAAGATCTCATTCGGTTTCGGCAATTCCTTGTTAACCGGGTGATTTTCGTCGCCCGGGTTTTGAAAGCGGCCGATCATATCGATATTCAACTCCGTGATAACGGACGTGATCGGTACCGTCGGATGATCGGTAAAATATTCACTTCCCCACAGGCCTTTTTCTTCACCTGCGTGCCAGATGAACAGGATCGAGCGTTTTGGGCGCTCCTTGCCCTTCGCAAACGCCTCGGCGATACCCAGTACCGAAACAGTTCCTGAGCCATCGTCGTCGGCACCGTTCCAGATCTTATCCGGATTGGGCGAAAAAGGATTCATACCGACATGGTCATAGTGGGCCCCGATCGCGACATATTCATTTTTGAGAACAGGGTCCGAACCTTCGAGAATTCCGACTACGTTCTGGGTATGAATATTCTCACTCTTAACAGCGACGGAACCGCTGATCGACTTTTCCGGTTTGAGTGCGAAACTTTCCTGAGCATCGCCCGCGACCGCCTTGTTAAAGATGGTCGTGGCGGCTACCTTTTCTCCGGCAAACAGGATATTCAGCATTCCAGGGCTGACGGTGATCGTCGGGATCGTCGGTGCATTTTGCTGATCGCCAAATAGAACGCCGCCCTTTTCGGACTGGTTCCATTTAGAGGCTTCCCAGTTCGCCATACTTCCAAAACTTGGAAACGAAATGATAGCCTTCGCTCCATTCTTCGTAGCGTATGCCTGAGGATTTGTGACATCGCCCGGTGCCGCTGTCTGAAGATCGCGGAACGTAACGCCCTTGGGCAGGCCGCCAGCGACGACCACGACCTTGTTCCTTACGTCGATGCCCTGATATGGATCGATATTCTTGGATTTAACCACCCATCCATTTCCCGCAAAAACGAGCTGCGATCCGCTGAAATTCGTCGCGACCTGTGCCGACAGAAAATCCTTGCCGTAGGAGAACGTCTGGCCGTTAAAACTGAGCATCGTACCTTGCGAGTCGATCTTTACGAGTCGGAGCGGGATCTTCTGAAAATACGATCCGTCGTCGCCAGCTGGCTTGATGCCCCAGCTCGACAGATGCTGTGCGATGAACATCGCTGCAATGTCGAGCCCTCGCGAAGGCGTGTCGCGGCCCTCAAGTTCGTCCGAAGCGATGAACGTCAAATATTCTCGAAGCTGCTTTGCGGTAACGCCGTCGGTGTTACCAAAACTCGCTACCAGTGCCGGCTTAGCGACCGGCTTGGTTGCTTTTTGTGCAAAGCTGGCCGGTGTGCCAACAAGCATTGCGCCTGCCAGGATAAATCCGATAAATCGTTTACTCATTTTCATTTATTTTTCTTGTTTCTCCGTATTATTGCCGTCGGCCGATCACGGCGTCGGCGTTGATCTTATTTCTTAGACTTAAGGTATACGAATCTGACCGCATAAGGTTTGCGGTCATTTAAAAGAGTATTATCGTGGTGAGAGGTTCTTCCTGTTAATATTTGGGAGTATATCGATTCGACAGTTCGGTTATGGGGCTGAATTATATAGTATTGTTTGTCTTCGCACCGCTGCTGATCCTGACCGGGATCCTCGGATTTATTCTCCCGCGTGAAAAAAGCCTGACAAGCGGCGCTCCGGCCTACAACATCTTTCATATTGTTTTTGGGTTGTTAGGGCTGGCTTTGGTCTATACGCAGAACGGCGTTTGGATATTTAACGTCCTCTTCGGGTTAGCCGATCTATATCAGGCCGCGGCGAGCCGTCTCCACCTCTTCCCTGAAAAGCAATTCCGATGGAAACAAGCCGACGACTTACTACATATCGTCGTCGGCTCTATTCTCGTACTCGCGGGCGTTTTCGGGTCCTGAGAACAGCGTTGTTCACTTCGATTCCCACTCACCGACCCGATAAAGCTCTTTCGTATCCGGATCAGCAAGATCTTTACGAACCAACAACATTAGATCGACACCCGGCCGCAGGGGATAAACACCCACGAGTTTATAATGGGCGGTATATCGTTTTATCACCTCGACGTCCTGGTCGTTCTTTTTCGCCACGATCATTTCAGACGTGTTCGCGTCGACCAACACGCCGTGATACGTAACATTGGGAAGGTTGTAGGTGTACCATGGCATGGGCCAATAGTCGGGCGAAACAACTTCAACTGCGGCCGCGTTCCCCAGATCGCTCTTTTGCGCGTAATACTCTATCTTTTGCATCAGTTCCAGGAACGGACGCTTTGTATGGGCGTACACATAACCCATTTCTTCATCGTCGTATCGGACAAAATTCAGGTCGTACGTCTGATATCCCAGCATCAGGGCCGCGACCGCCACTAGTAAGCCGGCCGTAAACTTTGAGAGCCGATTCTTCCCAGTGGCAAGTTCATTGATCCCGTAGCCGGCGACGAGGCACATCGGGAGATAAAAGCTGAGAGCGAGCCACGGCGTTTTGTACGGGATGAGCGTATAAGCAGCAAAAAGGCCGAACGCCCAGAACGCCGCAAATACCGCGAACCGGTGTTTCGCCCGGATAAGCGCTATCAAAACCCCGAGAGAAGAGAGCAGCAGCAGCGGCGACTCGACCTTAATTCCCCATTTCAGATATGCCAAAAGGCCATTCTGCGTGTGATCTTTGTTACCCGTTTTCGTCCAGATCGCATACGCCTCGATCGCCTTGCCGACGCCCTCTTTGTACGAAAAGAACGAGGAGAAAAAGACAACGTTGATATAGATAAAAACCGTCGCAAGCGCGGCTATCACGAGGATCATGTCGGAACCGCTGCCGAGTCCGCCGCGAAAGTTCGGCCACGTTAGTTCGGTAGGCTCTTCAAGCTCGGTGTCGTCCGACGCGAAGACACCCATCAAAAAGACAACCCAAGCGGCGACGGTCATTACCGTAAGGGCGATCAGCGTATACAACGCGAATGGCTCCTGTATCCGTCCGTCTCCGACGAAATAGTCGAGCACCCATGTGTAACCGTCGGTAACCGAGCGCCAATAGCCAATAAAGACGACAAGCGCCAGAGCGTGAACGCCTATTACAACTCCAAGAAGGTTCTTCCTAAACGGAGAAGTCAGGGCGATCGATCGCCATAACCATGAGGCAAAACAAGCGATCAGCAGTGTCCCGAGCGTGATGAACGCCGTTTCCTTGGTCGCAAACATAAATGCCGCCGACGCCGCTGTGAGCAGTAGATAAACAGGGCGGCCGCTGTCCCACGACAGCATCATTCGAATGACAAGATAGACAAGAGCCGATTCGACCAGGAAAAAGAGTATCCGCAGGATCCAAACAAGCGTCATCTTTTCGCCGCCGATGGCGCCGGCAAGATTCAGTGCGGACGGCAGGAAACAAACGAGCAGGATCAACGCCATCCACGCGATCGCGAAGATGCCGGCCTTTCTTTTTTCAATAAAATATATGACCGAAACGACGACCGCGAGACTGCAAAACACGAAGAACATTTCGTGTATGAAGTACCTCGACACATAGACCATCCCGGGCGATAGGGCTAAAAATAGGGCGGCCGCAAGCGTGCCGATCTTGCCCAGATATCGCTTCAGAAAGAACGTGAGAATTACGGTCAGTACGCCAAAAATGGCCACGCTCGACCGCACCGAAATGGTCGTCAGGCCAAACGCCTTGGTAAACGCGAGTGAGATGTAATAGAGCGTCGGCCCATGATAATTCGCCGGGTCGTAATGATACGTTCCATCCTTGAACAGCGTCGTCAGGAAAAATCCGTTGACGCCTTCGTCATGGTGAAACGGTTTTAGTTCGAGCCAATAGAATCGAAGGAAAACCGAAACGGCGGTGATCGAGGCACAGGCAGCAAACCACATTGCGTCGAGTTTTGTCGGCTCGGCTGCGGCAGCTGTTTCCTCGACGGTTTCGACAACCTGTTCCGATTCCGGCTCCGGTCCTGTTACTGAAGTTTTATTCTTTTTGACACCCATTTTGATCTATTTGATCTTATACACCTTATATTGTCCGGATTCCGCGACCACTGGATATTTAGCGAAAAGCTCGTCTTTGGCCTGCAGCGTTGCCGAATTACGTTCTTCGGGTGATATCAAAACATATTCGATATTATCGTCCCGGAGGAAAACATCCGCCATGGCACCGCCCCCGTAGATCATACTCGTGTCCCTTTCACGAGAAGCATAGTCGATGCCGTGCGACGATAGATGGCCGCTGTACCGCATGAACGAACGGCGTCCCGAAAGCACGACTGCCGAATTATACGTCGGTGCGTTCAGAAAGAGAGCGTCTGCCGGCACCTTTTGCTTGATCTTGTCGGCGATCTTTATCGCATCGGAGTCGAACACTTTAGCCTTGATCTGTCCCGAAGCCGTACGCCAGACATCCAGAACTCCCCCGAGCGTAAGTACTAGGATCACACCTGCGACAGCAGCTTTTAACACAATTCCCTGGTTCCAAGCCCAGGCGATCGCATACGCAATAAGAGGTATCGAGCCGATAAACCAATAGATCAGCACCTTGATATTGTCCCACTCCCACGGAGCAAGCTTGACGATATTAGAAACAATAAAGATAAAGAAAAACGGAACGTAGAATAACGCCAGCGTAACGCCGCGGCCCTTAGGCAGATTGACGAAGCCGTCACCATACGCCTTCTTTTCGCTGTCATCCTTCGGGCCGGTAAGCAACAGGTATAGCCCGGCGACGATGACCGGTATCATTAAACCAGTGTTCTTGACCCAGAACCACACAATGTTGTCCTCGCGCTTGTCCCATCCGAAATTCCAGCCAATAAACTTGCTTGTTTCGGTCGCTGTGCCGGACATTGTCCACAATAATTCAGGGATCGCGACAGCGCTGACGCCCACACCAAAAGCGGCCCACGTTTGCCAACTTTTTGGCTTGATGATAAAAAGAAATCCGGTCACAACGAAGAGAACCGCGAGGCTGTGAAGATGGATCAGCGGTAACGTGCCCGCAAGCAGTCCGACGAACAAGGGCTTCAGCAGCGGCGAATAGCCACTTTCGACAGCGGTCTCATGCTCGCCTTTCTTGCTCTTTTTGCACTTCTTTTCATGTGGGTCGACAACGGATCCGCTGTCCGCGTGCGCCTCATCGCCGGTCGCAAACACCCGCCAAAGATAGCCGAGGACCATAACCGTCAATGGCATTCCGAGCAACAAACTCCGCTGCGTGATAAACAGGACTACCATCGAATTGCCCCAGCGATAATTGTCGCCAATGGTGTAGTCACGCGGCAGCGCCCACAGGAGGTCCCAGAAACCCTTGGTCCCTGCCCAGTAATCTTTGAAGAATCCCGCAAATCCCAGCCCGCCGCTAAATATCAGCAGGAATGGTGCGATCCGTCCCGCCAGTTTGCTTCCCGTTAGCTTCACTGTAAATCGCTCGAGCACAATGACCAACGAGAAAGCCCACGTTACGTTCTGGACGAACATCGCGTCTCTAACTTCGACTCCAAACTTCATGAAGCACGCCGTCAGAAAATCGGCGATGAAGGGATAAGAGAACCGTGCTCCCGCAAACGAAGGATTCTGCGGCGGAAAATTGTTGCCATCCGTAAAGCTGTAGATCGCTCCGAGGTGAAATGGCAGATCGCCGAGATTTTGCGAGCCGCCGGTAAAAATACCCTGAGCAGTCTCATACATCGCCTGGTCAAAGAAGAACCAGAACAGAACAAAGAAAAAGGCATAATAGGCAAAACCCTCGAATCGTTTTAGGGTGCCGCCTTGGAATTTACCTTTTGCCTTGGCCCAATCATGGCGAAAATTGCCTCCGATCCCCTTTTGCGTTAGCAAAACCAAAGGCGCGGCCGTTAGGACGACGGACACGCCCACGACAACCGGGGTCAGACCAACCGCCAACGCAAGACAAAACCCGATCAGCCCGAAAAACGCCGACCCGATGATGCTCCCGGCCGCGAGCCGCCACATAAACGCCTCGTCATCGACGACGAGGTATGTCAGAGCCATACCGCCAAACGCGATCAGACAAATTAGGATTAGTGAAGTGATCATTTAGCCCTTATTTTTCGCCGAAGCGGACGATGTTTTCTACGTACTTGGCGATCACATCGGCTTCGAGATTGACGGGATCGCCGCTCTTCAACGTCGAGAGATTGGTCATCTCCCAGGTTTTCGGAATAATTGCGATATCGAAATGGCCGTCCTCGAGTGCGGCGATGGTCAGGCTGATGCCCTCCACTGTAACGGAACCTTTAAAGACGAAATACCGCCGCATTTCCGCTGGAAAACCGATCCGGAGTGTCCAAAAATCACCCTCGTCGAAAGCTCCGAGAAACGTCCCTCGCGAATCGACATGTCCCTGCACTATGTGGCCGCCAAGCCGCGTCGACGGCGTCACCGCACGTTCAAGATTGACCCTTGACCCGGCTCGGAGGCTTCCCAGTGTTGACCGCTCAAGCGTTTCGGGCGAAACATCCGCCGCGAAAGTCTCGTCGATCACATTAACGATCGTGAGACAGACCCCATTTACCGAAATGCTGTCACCTAGTGCGGCATCGGACGTAACCAGCGGAGCAGCGATAGTGATACGGGCCCCGGCCGCCATGTTATCGGCGGCAACAACGCTCCCCAATTCCTCTACGATCCCGGTAAACACCTTTATAACTGAGAACTGATAACTGAAAACGCGAATCCTATTATCGGTCCGCCGCCGCTTTGATGATTTAGTGGACTGCGACTAACGTATCAGTTACCTCAAAACCACGTTTTCTTGTTAACGATGTAGGTCTGCGAAAACTCCTCGTCGGATTTCGTCAGGTACATGATGCCCTCGATGATCCCGATGATGTGCATTATGATCGACGGAATACCGCATAGAAACAACCCGACTACGTAAACGACGGCCATTATCACGCCTTCGGTGTTGTATCCGAGAATAAATTTATGCACGCCGATACCGCCAAACAAGATGCCCATTATACCGGACAGTACCCGTTTGTCGGCTCCCGGCGGTTGTGCCATGTTGACTTGCTGCATCGGCATCGGCGCCACGGGCAGATTACTTCCACACGCCATACAGAGTACGTTCCGCGCATCATTCGGCGTTCGGCAATTCTGACAATTTACAAATTGAGTAGCCATAGTTTTAAATGTACGACAGGCTGTCAGCCTGTCGATCCCTGCTGGCGAGCCTTCGAGCCCGTCGCCACCAGTCACCAACAACAAAAACACTTACAAAGATGTCCAGTTCCACTTCCAATCACGCCAGTTCTCAACTAATCCGGCCTTAACCGGGTTATTCAAAACATAGTTGACGACCCGGCCAAATTCCCCTTCTTTACGGATCTGCCGATCATAACTCTCGACCGCCCAAAACGAACCCGAACGCCGCATCAGCCGATTGGCCTCGTGTGCAGTGTAGCCTTTTAACGATTGCATTATCGCGCCGAGTGTCGGTTTTGAACTAACGAATCGTAAAGGGCTCGACCCAGCCACTCTCGATATAGTTCTTTCATTAAGAGCGGGCGTAAAAACAACGTGTGCGTGATTCGACATTATTGAAAAGGCGTGGAGCCGATAGACCTTTTCGTGCCGCTCCAATAGGCTATCAAATAACATCTGGGCGATTTCAGGTTTTTTCAGCCAATGAGGTCCGTTCGCTCCCTGATGAAGAGTGTCTTCAAATTTTCGAAACCACCGTCGCTGAAACTCTGTAATCCGCCGTTCCCTTAAAACGTCAAAGTCATCGCCGTTTACCTTACTTAGCGAGGCGAGCCGCTCAACCTCAGAGTCCAGCCAAAGCTTTTCATTCTTCCAAGCTTTGATAATGCTCTGGGGTATCGATCCGGCTAGCCGAAATGTTACAAACAACGTCGACCCAGCCGCGTGCATGTGCGGCAATTTACGTCGGTAAAATTGTTTATATTCATATTCCATACAAAGTAGAACAGGCTGTTAGCCTGTTCACCCGCGGATAATAACCAAGTCGATCCCGCTTCACGAAGACCGACAGGCTAACAGCCTGTCGTACGTTTTAGTCCGCCCGCTCAGTCAGCGACAGCTTCCTGACATCGATCGAGATCGGCTCATCATCCTGCATCTCGTTATAGATACTTACAAACTTCGCACCCAATCGTATTTGGTCAGGCTTGTATGAGGTCCGCGAATGAACAACCTGTGCAAACGTCTCGTCCGTCGCCGAGAGCAGGATCATTATCTCGGCGTCTGTCTGGCGGAGATCGTTCTCGGTGAGGCCGAAGAGCGGCGATTTTTCATCTATCGGGTGAACCACGGTCCACGAAAGCGGGAAAAATGTGATCTTTCGACGCTCGAGCTCGAGAAGGTCAAACTTTCGCACCATTTTATCGCCTTCTGGGCAGAAGCGGGCAAACGTTACCTTTGCCTCTACTTCGATCATCTGGTTGCTGCGGCCGTTCACAAGGCGAAACATCAAGCCCGTCTTGTCTTGATACGGGGCAATGACCGCAATCTCGCTGAACACGACCTTTGCTGTGGGCCGTGCAAACCGGGCAAAAACCACGCCCGTTATCAACGCGTTGGTGAGCAGGCTGTAATATGATTCGATCGTAACCAAGAGATTAGGAAAGATCCCGACCGGATGGATCGTCCCGTAACCGATCGTCGCAAACGTTTGAACGCTGAAAAAGAAGCCCCGGATAAACAGATTTTGCACCGCCGCATCGCCTGACGTGTCGACAAGGGCATCCGTCCCGAGCAAAGAATAAAATAGCCCAAAAATAATGTTGCTAAAAAAATAGAGCAGCAAAACAATGAACAGAAAAACCCGCCACGGCATAGTCAACACCGTGTGATAAAGATTGAGCGACGTTACCAGCGGCAAACCCGTTCGCTGGACGTTGAACGAGCCATCACCATTCAGGAAGCGCAGACGACTGCGGCCGGTAACTACAGACCCGAACCCGAGGTCCCGGTCAGCCTGCCGGACCAGCTCATCAGCCTGGAGATCATTGTCGAGTGTTTGTTCCGCCACGGTTCTTCCCTAGGATTATAGCGATGCGGCGGCAAAATTGTAAAAGCAGGTTGGTTTTTGCGGTTGCAGGTGTTGAAATAATCGTATGGCCAATGCAGCACCAAAAAATGATGAGCCGCCAAAGCTTCGACGGTCCGCGGACGGCACCGCCGATATCGGCTCGCTCGCAGATCTTCTTGAATGGTTCTTTAACTTTGACGAACGAACCGCGAGGATGCGTCATCCGGCGATCGAGGAGTTGTTTCAGTGGAAACAGGCGGACGACACTACCCAAGGGATCGCCGTTTACCCGTTTGAAAACGCCGAGTCCCGCTTTGCCGTGGGAGCCTTTCAGGCCTTGGCCGAAAATGACACCGAACCCAAACTCAACGCCTGGATCACCGATGTCCTCAATGCTCTCTCTGACGCCCGTCAGGCCCGAGTTGATCTGACCGAAGCCTATGACCTCGACGCCGACCACGACATATTCGCCGTCGCCAAGTCCGAAAAGCTCACAACCGCCGTCGAAAAACGCATCTACCTGACCAGCTCCTGGATCGAAAACCTCTGCACCGCCGAAGCCCGTTATCTCGGCTGGGTCTATCAGGAACTCTACGGCAAACCATTCACCCCAACCGCCGTCGAACCAGAGCCGGAGAACGAGTAATCAAGCGCTCTCCCATTGCCGCATCACCGCTCCGGAAGCCCCGCTATGTAGTGGACTTACTGAACCCTCATTCCTCACCTTCGTGAGATCGATGCATATCGGCTTCGATATTAATTAGCAAATAATGTAAACAAACGATCATACCCGAAAAATGAGCGTCATTTTTGGAAATAAATGGTGCCTGAGAATCATGAAAATGATGTATTCAGGTCATTTACCCTGAGCTTTAAAACTGACAAACTGTTCCGATCAATTGGAAAAATAGAGTAAAAGTAAACTTTTTCGTCTCTTAGAAACACATAGGTGTACTTCACGCCGCCGATTCCTTCAAAGCCGCAGTCCCGGATGTGCCTAACATCTCCATCAAAATCTATATCGCCGCAAAACGCCGAGGAATCAAAATCTCAATAAAACGAACCAGCACCGAATCCGTCCGCATCACTCGTGTAAAATAGTCATTATTCCTTTCTCCGCAAGGCGATATGGACACATCCCTACTCAAAGATATTGTTGCCGATACCCGTGCAAAAGAGGCCGCCGAAACCGCAAGACGGGATACAAAGTCCCACGCCAACCACAAGGCAAGAATGGAAGGCTTCCGGACTTGGATCAATGCCCAGGACTATGCCGTCGATACCTTTGTCCGAACCTTTTTTGACTGTCCGCCAACGGTTGCGAAGTAGTCGGGTGAAACCGCCGCGAAGCCTGCTACAGTTCAACGGACAACGTGATAACAAAGTCGCTGTTTCGCTCTCACGCCCATTGAATTGTTAGCCGCGTCGTTATTTATCAGTCTCTTAACCTTAACGAATGGTTATTTTTCTTCTACTTCCACTTTTTAAGGGGAAGATGGTCCTGTTTGATACTCTGCCGGTATTGAGCCGGTTACTGGGCTATACCTTTTTGTTTTATAACCTTCCGGCAGCTTATTCCAATCCGTTAGGCGTTTACCAGCAAGGCTGTCATCCGTTGACATCCTGATAATCAAATCGTCTCCTTCAAACTGGTAAATTGCAGCAAAATTCTCCTTTTCACTCATTTTCATGTCGAGAGTCATCGGAGATTTGCTGGCATCGGCGGTATAAGTTCCGCGTTGCGGTTTGAGACCCTTGTTATAAAAAACGGTTTGACCATCTTTTGTAAATTCGACGTAATCGCCATATTCTGAATTGACGTTTTTGTATTTGCCGACGATTGAGTTTCCTGCTTTGCAACCAGCAAGGAGAACAGAGAAAAGAATCAAACTGATTAGGAAAATGGGTTTCATACTTAGCCTCCAATTAGAAAAGATATCGAGTCATAACAGATTGAGCTGCACCCGAGAAAACCAGCTGACATATGATTGAGCGGAGCGATCCCGCATACCCAACAAATTTTGTGTATTATCCCGAATCATTTTTGATAACACTCAAATTTCATTTATTATCCGGAACGATTCCAGATAACAACCTTATATATCGAGTGAATATATACAACTTCTATCGCCTTTGCAAAAAATTAGAATATAAAGCGTTTTGACCGCACGGCAGCCTCAATCGATTCGAGGTTTAGGGGGACGGCAATCATCACAAAATAGGTCATCATTTGGTTTTCACCGATGAAGGAGCGAAAGGCCTGGAGCATTTCGGAAACCTGTCGGAGTGTCGCGGAATCTCCATTTAGGATTTAAAATGTCGAACTTATGATCTATTGAGCTTCTATTGGCGACACCTGAACCGATACAATTTGCCAGGCTTTTTGCTGCTTCAGCCAAACTTCAGTAAATCGCGTTTGAAAAACATTTTCTTTGCGGCGGACATCTAGTCTGCCTGTAATTACCGCGGTGTTTTCATAAAGGTGAACTTTGACGAAATCTTCTGTAAAGGGCACACCAGGTCTGGAAGAACGAATCTGCATTTCAGATCTATTGCTCACTTGGTCTGCTGTCGCCATGACAAAATCTTCAGCGATAAGACGGTCTAAAGCTTTTCTGTCGCCGCGAAGAATCGCATCGATATACTCACGATGAAGCCGCATCAATTCTTCTTTGACCGGAGACGTTTTACCATCTGCTAAATACAGATCTGCGATCTGATTGGTGATTTCTCCTAAATTGCTTGCCTGATAGCGGTTAGTGAGAACAATAACCGTTAATTTTTTTTCGGGAAAACGATGAATGTATGAGGAGCTGCCAAAATTGCCGCCGCTATGCCTAATATCCGTCAAACCATTCCTTTTGCTGATAAACCATCCGAATCCGTAGCCGGTGTCTAACGTATCGGTTTCAATTGCCGGAGTAAAGGCCTGTTTCATCGTTTCGGAGCTGACCAGTCGGGTCGTATATAGTGCTTGATCCCATTTGTACATATCCTCCACCGACGAATACAAATAACCGTCCCCGATAGTGTAGGGAGTTAAGTTAATAGGGGTTGCTCTTTCAAAACCCTTTGATTTGAAGGAATATCCGATTGAACGATTGCGGTCGCTATAATCGTCTGGTTCATAAAAACGCGTCTTGCTCATCTGCAATGGCTCAAAGATATTTTTATTCAAAAATTCGGGATATGAAATGCCAGAAACCTTTTCGATGATCAAAGAGAGAACAACATAGCCGGAATTGCTGTAACTATACTTACTGCCCGGCGGAAAAGAAGTATGGTCTTGTTTTTTGAGAAGCTCGAACACATCTTTGTCGAATAAGAATGTTTTCACTTCCGGCGGTGTGATCTCGTTGTAATCTAATATTCCGGAAGTGTGATTAAGAAGGTTCCGCACGGTAATTGATTTTCCGTAAGCGGGAAAGTCGGGGAAGAATTTCGTGATCGGATCATCGTAATTTAGCTTCTTGCTCTCGTTGAGCATCATTACTGCCATCGCTGTAAATTGTTTGGTCATTGAGGCGATTTCATAATTTGTGCGCGTCGTAGCCGGAACTTTATCTTCAATATTTGCCCAGCCGTAAGCCTTCTTAAAAACTATCTGACCATCCTTTATAACTATCACGCTCGCACCGGGCGACTGAGCGCCGCTGTAATCACGGAATAAGGCATCTATTTTTGAAGCTTCATCAGCAAAGACTTGGTAGCTTGGCATTAACAAAAATAGAAATGACACAAGAATCACAAGAATTCGATACGGATGTTTCATAGAATTTTTCCTTTTCGCTGCGTGTAGCGTTCCGACGAGGTCGCGGATGTCGCCGAATTTGACGCGGCCGCTTTTTACTTAGACGACGAAGCGTTTTACTTTGCCCGAA
Organism: Pyrinomonadales bacterium; assembly: GCA_038245555.1. Lineage (GTDB taxonomy): Bacteria > Acidobacteriota > Blastocatellia > Pyrinomonadales > Pyrinomonadaceae > OLB17. The sequence continues at coordinate 16,021 of JBBRSH010000099.1, forward strand.
TTTCGTCAACAAAAACCTTAATGCCGTCGATTCCTTTGTCCGATCCTTTGTCCGAGCCTTTCTTGCCCGTTCGCCCGTCCGTCTGCCCGCCCAGAATTGTTAAACTCTACCGTGGCTCCTCCCGACGAATCAGCACCGCGAGTATCAGCAGTGCCAAACCGGATACTGCGGCGATAGTCCGTGCCGTTTGGAATTGCGACCATTGCGCGCTTAGTTCTACCCAGCTCGATGGTGGTGAGGCGATGCTCCATGATTTGATCTGGTTGTTGATAGGGATGTTGCCAAAAACTGTAATGAGCAAAACAGCCAGGATGCACCCACTAGCCGCAGCCAGCAGGTAGAACCCGGGGCGTTCACGCCGGGCGAGGAAGGCTGATGCGGCGGAAGACAGCACGCTCAAGATTACGACGATCGGGAACGGAGTAGTAAACACCTGGATCGCGTGCTGCATTTTCTCGACGTAGAAAGCCGCCGACATCCCACTTGGATTGTAGTCGATCCAGATAACTGACGCTCCGCCAGCCACAAGAGCCGTACAAAACAACGCTGCGAAAAGAACGATACTACGTGCCATATTTTTTCCTCCGTTGAACATAGCGAGTGGTGCCTATCTTATGCCTATGCGGAATGATTTCAGATAACCCCCGCATTTCTTATATTATCCGGAATCCCTCGAGATACAGCCTTATATCCGGAACTTCGAAAGCCATGATCTGCGAATCGGCCTCAACCCCGCTCTCGTCTTTGAAAAGCATGTTGTAGTTACGGTTCGAATTGAACGGCGGATCTAGATAGACAAGATCGACTGACTCGTCCTTGACGTACCGCCGCAGAATATTCAGATTATCGCCGTAGAGAGTGTTCATGGCTGATGAGGAATTTCAAGGGAACTGTAGCACAGAGTGTTTGCACGCCCAAGCCTCTATTCAACGCGGGTTATTTGGAGTTGGGTGGCGCCGAGGGTTTGGGTGGCGATGCGGATGTTTATTTTTTTTGGACTATTAGCCCGCGTAGCGGGTTTAAGCATGAAGCCACGGGTGCGAGCCCGTGGAAACGGGCTGGATCATTTCCACGGGTTAACACCCGTGGCTTTATGCTCCAGCCCGTTTCCACGGGCTCAAAAACGATCAAACCCGCCCGAATCGGTAGGATGGACGTTGTAATGTTCGTAAAGACCGAGGGTGTCAGGAATTTTGTGTAATTCAAAAAAAGGAAGGAGAATTACGCAATGGAAATACGGAAAGAGATATTGGATGAGTTGATCTCGGGGTACAAGAATCCTGAGGATCTGATCGGTGATAATGGGTTGTTGAAGCA
>JBBRSH010000100.1:0-17165 GCA_038245555.1 Pyrinomonadales bacterium
GCGATGGGCAAATTTCCCGCCTCGGTTGCGGCGTACGGGAAACCCGGCGGCGGAGTCTGGGCTGGTGGCGACAAGATCGTTCTAAAAGATCTGGGTAAGACTTTGCGTGCGATCGCTACAGATGGGCCGAATGCTTTTTATACCGGATGGATAGCCGATCTGATCGCCGACGACATGAAGGCGAATGGCGGCCTGATCACAAAAAAAGACCTTGCTGCGTATCAGGCTCAGGTTCGCAAACCGGTCACAGGCACGTACCGTGGCTATCAGATCATTTCGATGCCACCGCCGAGTTCGGGTGGCGTGGCGTTGATCGAGATGCTCAATATTCTCGAGAATTTCGACCTCAAACAAAAGGGCCGCTATTCCGCTCAGACGATACATTTGATCACCGAAGCGATGCGCCGGGGATTCCTCGACCGGGCACGATTTCTCGGTGACCCCGATTTTGTCGATATTCCAGTTAGCAAACTCATCTCTAAGGAGCACGCCAAAACGCTGGCGGCGGGCATTGATCTGACAAAGGCCTCGAGCAGCGTCGAATTAGGAAAGGACATCGTCACGAAAATTTTTCCGGGTGAAAGCGACGAAACGACGCATTTTTCCGTCCTGGACAAGGACGGCATGGCGGTAACGAACACCTTCACGCTCGAGGGCGGCTACGGGTCGCGGGTCGTCGTCAAAGGCGCTGGCTTCATACTCAACAATGAAATGGGCGATTTCAACAAAAAGCCCGGCGAGACAAACACCCGCGGCGACATCGGCACCCCGCCAAACCTGATCGCCCCCGGCAAGCGTATGCTCAGTTCGATGACTCCGGCGATCGTCACAAAGGATGGTAAGGTCGTCGTCGTAACCGGATCGCCGGGCGGACGCACGATCATCAATACGGTCCTCTGCATCATCCTCAATGTGACCGAATTTGGAATGACCGGGCGACAGGCCGTAGACGCTCCGCGGATGCATCACCAGTGGCTGCCGGACAGCCTTTCCCTCGAAAAAGGCTCAATTTCCGACGCCGACATGGAACTGCTCAAAAAGATGGGACATAACATTAGCAATCAGCAAGGCCAGCAGGGCGACGGCAATACGATCATTGTCGATCCGAAGACCAAGATGGCGTTCGGTGTCAGCGATAAACGCAACGTCAGCTCAAGAGCGGCTAAGTGAGCTTCGGAATCCGCTTTGGAGTTGAAACGCCCATGTCAGCATTGATGAAAACTGCCGTTGTTTGTGTCGGTCTATTTCTCGTAGCATTTGCCGCGGTTTCGGTATCGGCACAGCAGGCACAGCAGAATCCGTCGCCGATGACCGATGCCACGCGCCCGCATCCGCGGATCGTGCAGGTCGAGGTTCCCGGCCGTCGAACCGAGTTGGCGACGCTCAAAGGCTCGATCCTTTTTGCCGGCCCAAAGGTACGACCAAATAAACCGGTCCCGCTCATAATTCATTTTCACGGGGTTCCGTGGTTGATGGAATACCATGTTGCCAAACATTTTCCGAGAGCCGCGTTAATTACGGTCAATCTCGGTTCCGGTTCACGTGTCTACGGAACTCCGTTCGGCCAGGCTGAGATGTTTCAAAACCTGATCGACGAAGCGAGCAAAGTTCTGGGAGCGAAAAAAGGCTGGTCGTCGATAACCCTGGTTGGATTTTCGGCGGGATACGGTGCGGTGCGTGCGATCCTGCGACACGATCCTTATTTTCGGCAGGTGAACAATGTCTTGCTGCTAGATGGTTTCCACGCAAGTTACGTCCCCGAAGGAAAACGGCTGTCGGACGGCGGGATTATTAAAGAAGACGATCTAGATTCGTATATTAAGTTTGCCCGCGAAGCCGTAGCCGGCAGAAAATCGTTCCTGATCTCTCACTCCGAGATCTTTCCGGCAACGTACGCCAGCACGACCGAGTGTGTCGACTATTTGCTGACGACGCTCGGCATAAAGCGCACGACGAAATTAAAAAGCGGGCCGGTCGGAATGCAGCAGCTGAGCGAGGTCAATTTTAAGGGCTTCCATATTCGCGGTTATGCCGGCAACACTGGCGAGGACCACGGCGACCAGCTTCAGGCGATGCCCGAATGGCTGAAGCTCTTGAAGGTAAAATAGTATTGCGGCAGAGGCAGAACGATACAAGTCCTTGAATGACGTCAACCCTGATGTTCTATCTCGACGACGGAGATGAATTGTCCTTTAGCCGGCATATCAATTTGAATGCCCGCCTCCGTGAGCGGCTATCAAAATGAGGAATAACATCGCAAAGCCGACACAAACAGTTAGAACGCCGGCGATAAAATATCTAAATGATGGGCTCGGTTGTAGATGCGTTGTGGGCATTGGCATTGCCGGGTAACTGTTCCGACTTGTCGCCTGTGGCCGCTGGTAATTCGAATCGGATATACTGGCGATCATCCGATAACCAATCTTCGGAATAGTCTGTATGAATCGGGGGTTTTGAGGATCGTCACCGAGCACCCGGCGGATCTCGGAGATCGTTCTTGTCAGAACGTGCTGCGTTACGTGAAGTCCCTCCCAAATATTGGTCAGGAAATCCTCTTTTTTTACGACACCGCCGTTGTTCTGAGCGAGACAAACCAGAACTCGCATGATCTTCGGCTCAAGCTGTTGAGTTTTTCCGTTTTTGGTCAGGCGTCCCAGTTCAGGTTCGACGTACCAATCGCCGACATAAAACTCCTCTGTCAGATCCAGACTGTTCTTCATATTTACTTTCCTTTGGGTCCTTTTTGGGGGCGAACAACTGTTTTTACGACGCCCAGTGCCGTTTCGTTCAATTAAAACCAGCATCTCTGGTCGCAAATTTTCCGGCGGTTGATAGCCATTGCAAGCTCAGTCGACGCACCTCATAAAATCATTACATTTTCATCAGCGCTTTAGGGCTTGATTTGGACGTAGTCTTTACATTCGAAAGCCGAATAGGTTGTATGAACGGAGAACGCAAAATGAGAAAAACATTACTGGCTGCTTTAGTCACCATCATCTTTCTGGCCGCTATTTCGCCGGGTCGGCTGAATGCCGCAAACATCAAATTCATAAATGGAAACTGGTTCAACGGACAGGGATTTACCCCGCGCACTGCTTATTCGCTAAATGGACTTTTATCGTTTACGTTCAGCGGCACGACAGACGAAATTGTAGACCTGCAAAACGGCTATGTTATCCCGCCTTTTGCCGAGGCACACACCCATCAATTTCTGGACGTTATGAATTTTAAGGAGCAGATCGATGACTACCTGTTCAAAGGAATTTTCTATGCTAAGAACCTTAATAGCATCCCCATATTTACCGTAAAGGTCCGGGCTTTTATCAACCGGCCCACGACCATTGATGTCTCGTATGCTAACGGAGGGTTGACAGCCACCGGCGGGCATCCGGTTCAAATGTTCGATTTCTTGGCGGGCCAGGGCCAACTTCCACATGTAACCGCAAAGGATATGCCGAATCAGGCTTACTTCATCATTGACAATGAACAGGACCTTCGAAAAAAGTGGCAGGAGATCAAGTCCAGCAAGCCCGATTTTATCAAGACCTATCTCGAACATTCCGAAGAATATGAGCTTCGAAAGAATGACGAAAAGTATTTCGGCAAACGGGGATTGGACCCGAAACTGCTGCCTACAATAGTCACAACGGCTCACAGAGATGGCCTTCGGGTTTCGGTCCATATAAGCACAGCCGCGGATTTTCATGCCGGCGTGATCGCCGGCGTCGATGAGATCTCGCATTTACCGCTCGAACAAATAAGTGATGCAGACGCCAAACTCGCGGCGAAAAAGCGGATATTTGTTGTGTCGACGACGCTTAGCCACCGCGACGCAGCAGGCATCGAGGACCTTGATGGGATCAATCGCTTCAATCTCAAATTGCTTTATGGGGCGGGCGTTAAGATCGCGATAGGTACCGACAACATGCCCACCGGTGTTGTCGAAGAGGCCGAGAATATCTACCGGCTCAAGGCCTTCGATAATCTCACACTTCTAAAGCTCTGGACTGAGAACACTCCGCAAACCATTTTTCCGACTCGAAAGATCGGATTTCTCAAAAAAGGTTATGAGGCAAGCTTCCTTGCCCTAAAAGGAAATCCGGTCGAGGATTTCTCAGCGATCCGAAAGATCGGCCTTCGTTATAAACAAGGACAACTGATAAAGCTCGGGGAGACAAAATGACAGGATTCCAGAGATGGTTTCGGACCACGGATAGGATAAATAATATGAGAACTATTCTTTTGTGCACTGCGTTGATTTTACTGGCGGGCTCGTCGAGGCAATTGATCGCTCAACATGGTCCGCCGCCCCAAGCGGTAAAGTTCGATCTGACGACCGAACAATGGCGGGAAGATCTACGTTATTTTGCCGAGGAATTGCCGAAGCTCCATAAAAATGCGTTTCATAACATGACGCGGGAACAATTCGCGCGGGCCGTTAGACAGCTCGATGCGGAAATTCCCGGGCTCACGAGCGAAGAAATATTTGTAAGATTTATCAAACTGGCGTCGATGGTGAGCGATGGCCACACCTCGATCGAAGAGCAAGCCCTGCAAAAATTACCGCTCTATCCAATCCGCTTCGAATATTTTGAGGATGGTCTGTTCGTCACATCGGCGGCATTGGAGTATCGGGAGATCGTCGGCGGCAAGGTCATTAAGATCGGAAATACGCCCGTAGATCAGGCGGTAACCCGCACCCAGGATATTTCATGGGGCGACAACGGAAATGAGCAATCATTAAAAGATGGGTCGTCGTTTATGATGACCATTCCAAAGATCCTGAAAGGCCTAAAGATCGCGGATAGCGACAATCAGGTGTCGCTGACGGTTGAAAAAGATGGTCAGCAAAAGTCGCTGGAGCTCAAGCCTGTCAACGACATGAGGAGTTTTTTCACAAATGGCCAGCTAGCCTATGCTTACCAACAGTCTAAGGATCCGATACCTCTTTATTTAAGAAACAGTCAGAACAACTATTGGTTTGAGTACGTCGAAAAGACCAAAGTGCTATACGTTCACATCAACCAACTCATAAATAAACCCGACGAAAGCGTGGCCGTGTTTTTTAAGAAAGTATTCGATTTTTCCGACAGCAACCCGGTGGACAAATTCGTTCTTGATCTGCGTGCCAACACGGGTGGCAATTTGCTGCTGAACAAACCCATAATTATTGGCTTGATCAGATCCAGACACAATGAGCGTGGAAAACTATTTGTGGTTATAGGACGGCGGACCTTTTCCGCGGCTCAGTGGTTGGTCAATGAGCTTGAAAAATATACAAATGCAATATTTGTTGGTGAACCTACCGGAAGCAGCCCAAATCTATATGCCGATCCGGTCATCATGACTCTTCCTAACAGCCGGCTGCCATTTCGGGTTGCGACTCTTTGGCATCAGACCGATCCAACGGACGCCCGAACCTTTACGGCTCCCGAGCTCTTTACACCGGTAACCTCGGAAGATTTTCGCAACAATATTGACCCGGTGTTTCAGGCGATCGTCGAATACATTCCAGGAAGTACGTTCAAAGATCTGGCCGCTCATGGTGAAGATAGCTCGGATATCTCAGGTTTCATCGCAAAATATCGAAAATTCAAAACAGGTCTCCAAAACCGATACCTCGGAACCGAAGCAGACATGAATGCTCTCGGCTACCGCTTGATCCGCGCAAAACGGATCAAGGACGGCTTGGAAATTTTCAAGCTGAACGTTGAGGCTTACCCGGCATCACACAACGTTTACGACAGCCTTGCTGAGGCATATCTACTCGACGGAAATCGGGAAGAAGCCATCAAAAACTACGAAAAAGCACTGAAGATCAATCCTAATTTTCAGTCTTCCGTAGACGCTCTGAGGAAACTAAAGGCGATGCCGTAGCGAGTCGCGAAACCGTTAGAACAAGACTGTCCGGCCACTCTAGGAGTATCTCAAGCGACAATGGTTCGCGCGGGACGCACGACCGGATAACCTGCTATTTTCTCTATATGCTCCGGCAAACCGCGGATAAAACCGGGGATTCTTGCCTCAAAATCACTTTGCGAATAAACTTTGTGAGGAATTACTTATCACACGAGATTAGTATTAGTTCGCACGTTCGCAAAAGATAAATGAAATTTCAAAGCGACATACTCGGGCTGATCGGCAAGACGCCGCTTGTCCGAATCAACAACATTACAAAACAGCTAAAGATCAAGGCTCCCATTTACGCAAAACTGGAGAACTTGAATCCCGGCTATTCGGTCAAGGATCGCATCGGGATCTCAATGATCGATTGGGCCGAACGCGAAGGCGTCCTCAAAAAGGGCGGGACGATCATTGAGGCGACATCCGGGAATACGGGAATCGGACTCGCGCTTGTAGCCGCCGTTCGAGGTTACCGGTGCATTTTTGTTTTGACGGAAAAGGCCTCGACCGAAAAGGTCAGATTTCTCAAGGGTTTGGGGGCGGATATCGTCGTCTGCCCGGCTACAGCGAAACCCGGAACACCCGATCACTACGTCTCGACCGCGAGACGCATCTCGGAGGAAACGGCGAATTCCTTTTATCCGGATCAATACAATCATCCGGAAAATCCGGCTGCTCATTACCGGACTACAGGTCCTGAGATCTGGGAAGATACAGATCATAAGATAACGCACTTTGTTGCCAGCATCGGCACGGGAGGCACGATCAGCGGTACGGGCCGGTATCTCAAGGAGATGAACCCTCACATTCAGGTGATCGGAGCCGACCCGTATGGTTCGATCTTTAAGACTTACAAGGAATCGGGTTTTGTGCCGGAAGCCACTCCGTACCTTGTCGAAGGAATCGGCCAAAACCTTCCCGTCGGAAATGCCGACCTCAACACGATCGATGAGATCATCAATGTTACCGACCGCGAATCGTTCGACCTCGCTCGGCAACTCGGCCGTCGCGAAGGCATTTTTTGCGGCGGGTCGACCGGAACTATCTTTGCCGCGGCGCTCAAGGTTGCTAAAGAACTGGATGAGAACAGCCTCATAGTATTTATCGTGTGTGATACCGGTGAACACTATCTGAGCAAGTTTCACTCCGATGAGTGGATGAAGGAAAAACTGCTGCTCGAGCCGCAGCGGATCACCGCGGGACTGATCGTCGAGACCAAAAATTCAGGCATTCCGACGCGACTTGTTTCTGTCAGCCCCAACGAGACGGTCGCTGCTGCATTGGCATGCATGAACGATAACGGAGTCACCCAGTTGCCGGTGATCGAGGAATATTCGTCGGTCGGCAGCATCAGCGAAAGCCACGTTCTCGCGCTGCTGCTCAAGGACCGCGGGCTTCTCGATTCCAACGTACGCGATGTCATGGACAAAAGTTTCCCCATCGTCGACGTTGACGAAAGCTACGCCAATATCAGGAACAAGTTGGCAAAGTCACCGGCCATTCTGGTCGAGGATTTCAAACGAATTACTGGTATAATTACGCGTTCAGACGTTTTGGACCTGCCGCACTAGCGGCGTGGGGCGATCATTCTCGATGAGCGAAGATAAATCGAACAAATGGGAATTGCCGGAGCCGGTGTTTCGTAGTTCGACGGGCGAACTTGTCAAACCTTCTGAAGGAATCACGTTCGACCCCGAGCCCGACACTCTCGATCCCGGTTTCGCCGAGCCGAACTATGTCGACCCGGATGCTGACACGCTCGTTCCGGATCTTGCAAACGAATCTGTGGATTCATCATCCGATGACGCGCTTGCCAACCTTTACACCCCTCCGGAGAACGCAGCCGAACCATCTGCCCCGCCCGCACCCTCCGCGGCGTCAGTCGAGATCGAACCCCAGCCTTTGATCTCAGAGCAATTTACGGCGGAAAGTATTGGCGTCGAGTCTATTGGAACGGAAAGATCGTCAGGCGGGGTTTTGCGAACGGCAATGCTCACCATCGTTTTTCTTTTGCTTCTCGGTGTCATCGGGGTCGTCATCGCTCTGACCTACTTTTATTATTTCGCTGGCCGCCAGTCGTCCGGTGGGTTCTGAGATCTCCGCGGGCTGCTCGATTCCCAGAAAATCGCAAATTGATCGACCTGATCTCGTCGTTGGAGATATGTTGGACGCGAAGCTAAAATTTGACGGCCGCGAGATAACGCTCGACCGGGACGTTATAACCATCGGCCGGGTGCCCGATAACGATGTTTCGTTTCCAGAGGACTCAAATGTCTCGCGCTATCACGCGGAGATCGAGCGACGCGGCGGCGACTATTGGATCATCGACCTAAAAAGTAGCAACGGGACCACAGTGAACGGCACACGCCTGAGCGGCGAGAGGACGATCGCGATTGGAGACAAACTCGCATTCGGCGGATCCAGCGAGGCGGAGTTCGTCTCAGGCGAGGCGGCCTCGCCGGACTCCGGATCGCCTGAGATCGCCGGCCTGAGCGAAGTGGGATCAGAGATCGGCTCACTAGGAAACGAGGCCGGATCGACGGTGGGTGAAGCCGCTCGGGACGCCATTTCAGGCGGCGCCGGCGAAGGAGCGACGCCTGTCGCAAATGTCGCGGCTGGCGCAGCCGAAGTAGCCGCACCTACTGGTTCGAATCCAACAATACTTATTGCCGGAGCAGCGGCCGGACTAGCAATCGTTTGCGTCGTTGCCGCGGGGGCCTTCTACCTGTCCCGGGACTCGGCATGTGCCGCCCGCGCGTCGATATCAAAACCGGAACCCGGCGACACGATCAGCGGCCCCGTCGAGATACAGGTCGAGGCCGAAAATGCCGGCTGTGCGCAACGGGCGGTTTTTACTGTCGACGGGCAGGAAGTTGCGTCGGCTGACGGGCCGGCATTCTCCGCCACGCTGGACCCAAAAGATTTTCCCGAATATTCCGACGGTCTCGACCACGCCCTTCAGATCGTTTTGATCGACGCAGCCGGGCAAAAGATACCTCAAACTGGTTCCGTGCCGCTCGCATTCGAAACACGCGTCGTAACAAAAGCTTCGCCGACCCCGGCAGTTAACCCGTCCAATAAACCGACTCCAAAGCCGGGTGGACAGGGGCAACCGTCACTCTTGCAGATCAATGAGATGACCCAGCGTTTTGTAAAGCAGCTATCGGGGAATTTCGCTTACAATGTTTCGAACAAGCAATTTCTTCAGGAGGTACAGAATCGCACCAGCGAATATGTGCAGGAAGGATACTGGCAGCGGGCGGCGGCTTTTCGCGATACGATCAATGTTGCGTTCGTTCGGGAGCAAAATATCGACGCTCCTATCGGATTTACGCTGGCAATGAGCCGAAGCCGGTTCGTTGCAGCCAAACAAGGCGATCTGGAGGGTTTGTGGCAGATGTCGAATGCCTTCGTCACTGAAAACAAGTATAACGGCCAGTGCGGCAGCGAGACGCTTTCCGACCCACTGCAGAATTGTGCTGCAAGGGCCACAGCGTTGTATATGAAAGCCCTGATCTATAATGTTTTTGATGGTGACGCGGTTTTTAGCGCCGCGGCGTTTGGCAAATCTCCCCAAGACGCGGCCACATGGAAATCGACCCTGCCGGCGAACCGGTCCGACTTTTTCGCAGTGATCAAAACGCCGATTGAGCGTGAACAGGTGGTTCGCTTTTTTGCTGCCGGGATAGTCTCTGAAAACCCGCAGACGTTCGGCATGGCCAATGACCGACCGCTATCGGAACTCTATCGCGTGACAATGTAGCAAATGGCAGACGTCAGCCTTTCATACACAACTTCTGAAGGCTCGCAATCGATACCGATCGCCGGCGAGAAAATATCATTTGGCCGCGGCAGCGAGGCTGACGTTCGGCTACCGGATGATGGACTGTCGCGGCTTCACGCGATAATATATCGCGACGGTGAACGGCTCTGGATCGTCGACCAGGATTCAACCAACGGCACCTTCGTCAACGACCAAAAAGCAGGGGCCGCAGGCACGCCTTTGCATGATAGGGACCGAATAAAGATCGGAAATCACACGATCCTGACCGTACATATTTCTGAGACTGTTTCCCCGGCAGCCCCGATCGCGATCTCGGAAGTCGTCAAAGAACTCCCTGTGAAGGCGGGCCCGGCCAACGTCAATTTGCTACCGGTGGCGATCATCGCCATTGCGATATTTGCGATCAGCGTATCGGCTGTCCTGATCGGATACCGGGTCTTGGGAGGGCCGGGCGAAGTTGTAACAAATCGCGAAATTGACGAGCCGCCGGATGACGATCCAAAACATACTCCAAAGCCGAAACCTTCTAATACTGTCGCAAACACGGCAACCAATCCAGAGAATTCAAACTCGACTGACTTGCCTCCAAACTCGAACACGGTGGTCCAGGTCGATCTGCCCAGCGGCAAGAAATATCTCGAAATGTCGGACGCCGAACGCCGGCAATATCTGGAGGCAAAGGCGATGCGGGTTGCCCAGGTTATCGGGAACCGAGCCAGCGGAGCGATTCCAGCGGCCGCTATCAACAAGATAAAAGGGTTCGCTGATGCGTACGCTTCGCGGGTAAAGGTCAAATCGCTCGGCGGTTGCCGGTTCGGCGACAACCTGCAAACGACTTACGAACGAGCAAGTAAGAATGCTCCGTTTGTGGTCCGGGCTTTTAATGAAAAGGGCATCGACGCGCGGATCGGACTTTACCTGGCTATGATCGAGTCCGAGCATTGTGTCTGCCTGCAGAGTCCGACTGGCCCGTTGGGAATGTTTCAATTTACATTCGCGACGGCAAAACTTCATTTCACTCCCAGCGATGGCGTGCGGCAGGGCTCGTCGCCCGGCAATCCGGATGACCGCTGCAAACCCGAACCGGCTGCCCGCGCAGCAGCGTCATATATGAAGGCCCTGACAGGGCGATACGGCACCGGCCCCGCGAGCGTCCCGCTGGCGATCGGCAGCTACAATAGCGGGGAGGGCGGCCTGAGCTCTAATCTGGAAAAGGCCCTGTCGTCAAACACGGGCTTACCGCGAGATTTTTGGACGCTGATCGCCGAGGGTGACAAGCTGTCCAAACAGTTTCAGGCTGAGAACTTTAAGTACGTGCCGAAATTCTTTGCTGCGGCGATCATTGGTGAAAACCCGCAGGATTTCGGGCTAAATTTGCAACCGGTTTCGACGTACACGAAATGAGCTCAACGACCGAGGCGGCCTTGCCGGCCAGAAAGTTGTGACGGGAACACGACCCGCAAAGAACTAACATAAAGATTATCAGTGGGCGGATTATAGGATGATCGAATTGTGGCTGATCTATAAGGACATGGATGGCGGCGAAAAACGTACAGTCGTCGATACTCCGCGCTTTGCGATCGGCCGCCATTCCGAAAACGAACTCAGCATCACGGACAGCCGTTTATCGAGACAACATCTGTTGATCGAGTCGCGCGCTGATGAGTTTTTCGTAAGCGATCTCGGATCAAGCAATGGAACCGAACTGAACGGGGCGAAACTGAGTGACGCAACGCTACTGAAATCGGGCGACAGCTTATCGCTTGGCGGACTGATTATCGAGATCGAGATCGTTGCTCCTGAACCCGAAGCTGCGTCCAACGCCGCACCCGACGCGGCGGAACCCGCCCCCGAACAGCCAACGAATCCGCCCCAAGCAGCACCGACCGCTGCCGTGTCGCACGACGACAACGGTTTCCCGAAGAGTTTTTTCATCATCGCACCGATTTTCGCTTTGGTGATCCTTACAGGTGTTGCGATCTTGGTTTTCCTTTCCGCCGGGCGGTCAAATCCCACTGATAACACCAACTTCATCTATTCAGGCGATCCCGACGATCCTCCGAAGAATCGAAAAGAAAAGAACACTAGTGTGCCGGGCGGATCGAACGAAGCATCGAATGTTCTTCCGTCGAACGTCATTCTTCCGGTTAATACCGGCAACGGAAACGCCGATCCAACTTCAACTTCAAACCTTGGGGATACCGGCAAAACTGAGCAAAATGCCGCGTCGTTCCTGCGCCGAGCCGCCCAGAATGACGGCAAGGCGTTTATTACAGGTCAGCAGGCAAAAATAGTCGATGCCCAGATCAAGAGTCTTTCAAGTTCTTCGGCATTGGCTGAAAACATCAATGCCGGAAAACGGAACGCCGCCCAGTTAAAAGCCATCGCAGCTTCAAAAAATCTCAAACCGCAACTACTCGCGATCGCCGCGATAACAAAGCTCGGAAATTCAAAGGGTGACGTTTTGCAGGCTGCTCAATCGATGGCGGAAGTGTTGGGCAGGCTAGGCACGCAGATCGGCAGTGAACTCGGCGATGACTGCCTGCTGATGATGTCTGCTTACGATCAGGGAGCCGCGGGTGATTTCATGAAGATGCGAAACATGCTCCAGGACGTGGCGTCAAAATCGCAGGAAAGCTCCCGCGCGATCCGGACGATATGGTTCCTAAAACAGAACGGGAAGATCTCAGATGAGCAGTATAATTTCGCTGTACGGTTTTTGGCGATCGGGGCTATTTCGCAAAATCCAAAGGATTACGGCGTCAATGCTGAGGCACTCGCATTGTGAGAACTATGGAAGCTGAAAATTGGACAACGGGAAAGGTCGTACTCCGCGTAGGTGGCGAACCTGTCGAAATGGAGATGACTGTCCCGGCCTTTAAGATAAAACCGCAGCGGATGCTGCCGATATTTCAGCAGATGTCGAGCGCGGTCGTCGGGATTAGCGTCAGCTCGGTCGAATCGCATGGTGAGAAGATCTCATGCACGGCGGGTTGCGGAGCCTGCTGCCGCCAGGCTGTACCAATATCCGAAGTCGAGGCCTATCAGATCGCTGAATTGGTCGACGCCATGCCGGAGCCGCGCCGAACTGAAGTTCGGCAGCGTTTTGCCGGAGCACTCGGTCATTTTACCGAGATGAAATGGTTTGATGAGTTGATCGACCTTCAGGACATGGCATACGAAAATACGCCGGGATTTTCGCCGAAGAAGTACATGGAAGTGGTAACAAACTATATGCGCGAAGGCATAGCCTGTCCTTTCCTTGAAGACGAATCATGTTCGATCCATCCTGTGCGTCCGCTGATCTGCCGCGAATATCTTGTGACGTCACCAGCTGAAAATTGTCAGGCTCCTACCGCCGAGACGATAAAAAAGGTTCCGATCGCGATGAAACCGTCGAACGCCATGCTAAAAGTCGGACGGACGAAGAACTCCGCCGGAATGTCGTCGCTGATGCTTATTGAGGCCCTGGATTTCGTCAAACGGCACCCAGACGAATTCGAGGAAAAGACCGGCCAGGAGTGGGCCGCCGAATTCTTCGAGAAGCTAACCAAGAGCGAAATCCCCGCTCCAGCGGCAAAGCCAGCAACGATTCGCAAGAAACGGAGCAGAAAACGAGGTAAATGAAGACGCCGCGACATTTACTAATTTCGGCAGGCGGTTTACTATTTACGTCTAACCTTTGGCTATGAGCAAATACCGAAAGATTGTCTGGAACGAAGGGATGCTGCTCACACCGCATCATTTTCAGCAGTGGGATAATTACCACGAAGAGTTGCTTAATTCCCGTGTCAGATCGTCCATACCTTTTTCGTACGGAGTTCTCGATCTTCAAATCAATAACGAAGCGATCGCAAATGCGAACTTCCAGATCACAAATTGTCGGGCAGTAATGCCGGACGGATTGATCGTAAATGTTCCGGACACAGAAGCAGTTCCCGATCTAAGGCCCGTTGGCGATCACTTCAAAGCGGAGGCAGACAAACTCGGCGTTCATCTTGCGATCCCCGCGATGAAGGTCGGAGAGGCAAATTTTCAGGCAAACGGGGCAAAGGCGACTTCCAATCTCCGGTATCTGCAGGAAGGTGCACTAGTAAAGGATGAAACAAGTGGAACCAATGAGCAGCCGCTCGCTTATGCCAAAAGCAACCTGCGGATCATTTTTGACGACGAGCTCCGCGACGGTTATACATCGATCAAGATCGCGTCCCTCGAAAGGACGCCGACCGGTCAGCTTAAGATATCGGAAGAATACATTCCGCCGATACTGAACATTTCGGGATCCACATGGCTGACAAGCATGGTCCGCCAGTTGGTCGAAATACTAAATACGAAAAGCGGCAGCCTCAGCGAGCAGCGCCGCCAGCGAAAAGCCGGACTTGCCGATTTCACCACGTCAGATGCCGGAGTATTCTGGTTGCTTCATACGATCAATTCGTCCATTCCGGTGATGTCGCACCATTTTCGTTCGCCGCTCGTCCACCCTGAGCAGCTTTATCTGACGATGGCCGGGCTCGCAGGCCAGTTAATGACCTTTTCCACGGATTTCAGTCCCAAGGACATAGTCAAGTACGATCACGACGACCTGTACTTTACGTTCTATAGCCTGTCCGCAATGCTTAAGGAACTTCTTGAGAAAGTTATCCCGAGCCGATGCGTTCCGATACCGTTGGAAAAAACGCGCGAGACTTTGTACGTTGGCCGTGTAGAGGACGAACGATTACTGAAAGACGCGGCTTTCTACCTTGCTGTCCGGTCCCAAATTCCCGAAGCGAAGCTTATCGAGGGTGTACCGCGGGTTGTAAAGATCGCCTCACGTGACGTTATAGATTCGGTGATCGGGTCTGCACTTCCCGGGGTCGTGTTGACCTATTCGAATCCGCCACCCGCGCCTATCCCGGCTCGGATCGGTTTCAAATACTTCCAGCTTGATTCGATCGGTCCATATTGGGATGGGATCAAGGGCTCGAAGGTACTGTCGGTCTATGTACCGGATGAGATATCCGACGTTAAACTCGAAATGTACGCGGTAAAACCTTAGAATAATGGGTGAAGAGGCCTCGAAAAATGATCTAGTGACCTTCGCGGGCCCGATCTTTGATCTGGTGCTTCGGCTAAAGGCGGGCATCGTTGCCCCGTCGAACGAGCTTCGGCCAAAGGTGGCATCGCTGCTGGACGATTTCGTGCGCCGGGCGGAGCGGTACAAATTTAATCATAAGATAGTTTCGGTCGCAAAGTTTGCCCTTGCCTCCTTTATCGACGAGACCATGCTGACAAATAATTTCCCGCTGCGCTCCGAGTGGGAGCGTAACCCGCTCCAGCTCGAGTATTTTGGTGAGCAACTCGCCGGCAATAAATTCTTTGAAAAGCTCGAGTCGATGCTCCAGCAGCCCGAAGTAACCCAGGATGCCATCGAGATCTACTATCTCTGTATGCTCCTGGGCTTCAAGGGCCGATATGGCGTGTACGAACAGGAAAAACTGCTTGCGATCATGCAGTCAACCGCGAATGTCTTGGTCAAGATCGGAAAGATGAAGTCGGTCGAGCTTTCGCCGCATTGGCTTGTTAGCGATCAGCCAAAACCGCCCGAAAAACGCGGGCTGCCGTTGTGGGCAAAGATCGGAGCTTTCGCCGCTGTCGGCATGGCGTTCATTATTTATTTGGCAATGTTTTTGATGTCGTCGAAGTATCTTCAGGATACGGTCGAACGGCTTCAGATGTAGTTACGGGTTCGAGTTTATTTTGCTATGAGCTCTTGGCAAACAAGCCAGTTGACCTACGCGTTCGGAATCGGCGGGATGCTTTCGTTTTACGGAATAGTAAGCCTCGTCGTCTATATGCTGCCGGCGACGAGCGTTGGTTCGACCGAGAAGATAGTCATAATCGCACTCATCATGCTTACATTGCCGTTCGCACTCCTTATCGCCTTTTTCGCGTCCCGCCGGCGGAAAAAGAAGGCTGCCGCAGAAACAGATGTGGCCGCGAGCGAACAAAGCAGCTCACCTGTTGTGACAAAAACGTCGGCCGCAACCGGCAGTTACGCCGAGATCGATCGGGGCCTTGACGAGGTCATCCAATTTCTAAAGACCTCCAATCTCGGAGAAGGCGGCAAAGACGCGGTTTACGGGCTTCCCTGGTACATTGTCGCAGGATCTCCTCGCTCCGGGAAATCCTCGCTGATCGTCGGGTCAAACCTCAATGTTCAATCATTACCGAGCCAGCGGCAGTCCGAGCTAAAGCTGGTCAAACCGACGGCCAATGTGGATTGGCGAGTAACAAGCGAGGCGGTATTTATTGATACGGCAGGTCGTTACCAGACCGAGGGTTTTGATTCGGACGAGTGGAACGCCCTGCTTGAAGGACTAAAAAAGCGCCGTCCGGCTCGGCCGCTCGACGGATTTATTGTCGCCGTTAACGCGGAACAAGTTCTGAAGGCAAACGACGCCGAAACCGAGCAGTTGGCAAAGGTACTACGGGCTCGGCTCGATGAAACGATCCAGCGGCTCAAGGTCCGGTTTCCTGTTTATGTCGTATTTACGAACGCAGATGGGATCGAAGGCTTTCGCGATTCTTTTTCCGTATCGAAGAACGACGGGAAAACGCTGGTTTGGGGAGCCACAATACCACTCGAAAAGAGCGAAAACGCGCAGGCTCAGTTTGATGGCGAGTACGAACTGCTTCACAACTCGGCGATGAAGAGGCGAATGGTGCGGCTGTCGGCACCTTTTCCGCCGGTGAGGCAACTCCGGATATTTAATTTTCCATTGCACTTCGGCTCCGCTCGAAGAAAAGTGGGAGCACTCATCTCGACACTATTCCGTCCCAATCCGTTCAGTGAAAATCCGCTCCTGCGAGGTTTTTATTTCACCGCTTCCCCTGCCGCCAGATCCAGTGCGAACACGCCGTCGTCGGTTGCGGAGACCTTTTTTTCAGAGCGGCTGATGCGCGACGTCATTCTACGGGACAAAGATCTTGTTAGGACTTTTCAGGCGCAGCGACAGAAACCGCCGATCCTTGGATGGCTGCTGACCTTGATCGGCACGCTGGTGATCACTCTGCTGCTCGCGATGACCGGGGTCTCGCTTTATAACAATAAGCAGATGCTCGATCAGGCGCGCGACCGCGGCGAAAAACTGCTGACGATAACAAAAACCGACGCTTACAAGGATGCATCGAAAGCCGATGAGCGGGCGATCAGGGCGGAGATGAACGCGACGGAGGACCTGCGGGTTTTGCTCGTAAAGCTGGACGATTACGAAAGGAACGGTGCCCCCTGGTATATGCGATTCGGCCTGTATTCGGGTAACCGCGTCTATAAGCAGTACTTGCTGAAGGTCTATATGTCCGTGATCGAAAACCGTTACAAAACGGCGACGATCAAAAAGGTAGAAGGCGATCTGAGAAAATTTTCGACCTCGAACCCGGTCGTCAATCCGTCGCAGCTCACGGACGCAGAGGAACAAGTCCTCGGGAAAAA
>JBBRSH010000101.1:0-17125 GCA_038245555.1 Pyrinomonadales bacterium
ATGTTTACAACGCCGGATGTTTTCGCTGCGGGAGCGGCCTTGCGTCCGGTGACGGATTGGGCCCACTACAATAACGGCTACACCGCAAACATTCTAAATTTGCCGCAAAGCGACCAGGAAGCTTATCGCAAGAGTTCGCCGATCTATCACGCCGCCGGGCTGAAGGGTGCTTTGCTCATCTGTCATGGAATGGTCGATACAAACGTGAATTTCCAGGACAGCGTCCGCCTTGCGCAAAAACTTATCGAACTTAGAAAAGAAAACTGGGAAATTGCTCCCTATCCCGTTGAGGACCACGGTTTTGAACAACCGACCAGTTGGGCGGACGAATACAAGCGGATCTTTAAGCTGTTTGAAACCAACCTAAAGGCTCCGCTGCAGCCAACTCTGCCGCCGCAGAAGAAAAAATAGCGAATGTCTATCCGCTTTTGGTTTGAAAAAAACCTGAGACAGTAATTCGGCTTAAAAGCTCCTGCGGAACAAATAAGAGACCCGGATAAAGAACCGTCGTCCATCCTGGCGAAGACCGTCATCGAACCGGTTGCGAAATCCGTTAAACGCTCGATAGTTGGAATTGTCGTTGTAACCGGCATAGAACGCCGTGCCCGGATTCGGGCTCCAGCCAAGCAGAACTTGGGAATTTATGGAGCCCCCGACAGTTTCGTAATCCATCCTTGCCCGGGCAAAAGTAAATCGCGTAAATTGATAGGTTGACCGAAGCGAGTAGATATTGGAGTCATACACCGTCAGTTTCGTATCGTTGCGTGTCAATTTCTCGCGTTGAAACCTAACCCCGATACTCCACGGATCGGTTGGCTGCAAACTGATCCCTGCATCATACGACAGGCTGAACCCGGGGCCCGGATCTAATTTGCTGCTCCCCAGCAGTGCGGCCGGCGAGACCCGCGGATATCGAGAGCTGGCACCGAAATCAAGATCCAGTGCGTTTAGCTTTATCCCAATTCCGCCACTAACGCTGACAGCCTTGCCAAAGGTTTTGTCGATGCCCGCGTGAGTATAAAACTGCTCGGCAAAGCGGTAACGATCGCCATAGAAAGCCCCTTGTTGATGGGTGTTTCGCCTCGGCCCGAATTCATCCTCGTATATCTTTTCGATCGCAAAGCCGGTAAAAGAACTCAATCTCAGCTGACGTTGAAAGTTCCATTCGGTGTTGATACTGGAATTAGTATTCTGCAGCCTTCCTTGCCCATCGAAGTTAATACTCAAAAAACTCCGAGTCGACATATTGATCAAGGCCTTTGTCGGGTTCGGTTCCGTACCGATCCTAAAACCGCCGGAAACTCCGTGCGTGTTAGTCCGCCGCGTAAAGCCCAGGTCTGCACGATAGTCATGACTTCTGCCGTTGACGCTGATCCGGTACCCACGATTCTTGCCCGTATAGTCGTAACTCGACTGATAGGCGATTCCGTTACCGGTTCGGTACCTGGTATTGTCGATGTCCGGATCGTAAAATATCGCCCTGGAATTGGTCCCTACCACTTGAAAGTCAAAGACTGTTTGTGGGTCGATCTGAAACTTTCCGTCAATTCCAAACAGATTATTGTGTTGCTGCGACCCGAAATGATATGTCGTAGCGATCAGCCCGATATTTGATTGAACGCCGAAATCTCGTTTGAGCCGCAAAACGCCGATATACGCCTTAGTTTGGGTATCGGGAAAACGATCAACTGCCGTAAATAGTCCGAATGTGTTGTGGCCCGTTTTTCCGGTCAATTTCACGGCAACATCCGGATCGGCGATGTTTCGCGTATTGACAACCTGCAAGCCAGTACGGAAATAATCGATCCCTTCGAGAAAAAACGGACGTTTTTCGGGAAAGAAGATCGGAAAGCGTTCATTCGCCCGTACAACTGGAGCGTCGGCCTCGACCTCGGCGAAGTCGGGATTTATCGCCGCATCCAACGTCACGTTCGGGGTAATTTGATATTTTAACGAAACGCCAATGTCGTGCCTTATCGGCCGGTTTACGATCCTTGAGCCGGGAGGCAGCGATGCGTCGGCGATTCGTTCACCGGCCTCGCTAAGGGTAACGCTTGGAACAATTTCGAGTGTTCTTTCGGTTTTTATGTGGTCAAGGCCGGTGATCTTTCCGATCTGTCGCAATGACGAGACTTCGCGGGAGATCGGCATCCACGAATCATTTTCATTGTTAAGCTGAGGGATCCGGCGGCCGACATTAAAACCCCACAACTGTCCTTTGCCGTTAGCGTATCGCAACGATTTGAAGGGGATCTTGACCTCGACCGAATACCCATCGTCAAGCAAAACGCCCTTCGACTCCATCACCACGTCAACGCTAAAATCGGGGCCATCCTGCTGGCCGTCGGTCAGGATCGAATCGGCTTGGATCCCAAAGGGGTTAAAGTAAAAAACGTAAGCACGCCGCTGGTCATTGAAAGTATCGAGTGTCAATCGCACATTGTCGTCAGCAAAAATGTCGTCACGTTTTGCGATCGTCGCCCGGATCTGGCCCGGATCCGCAAAAGCGTGAAAGCCAACGTAAAAATTCTTTTCATCATAGCCGACATAGGCGATGGTGTCTCTTGACGGGGCAATATTATCGCCGGGCTGGATCTGGAAAAAATCCTTGAACACAGCCGCTCTTTTCCACATTTCATCATCAAGTTTCCCGTCGATGACGGGCGGCACATCAAACTTAGGAATTGAAATGGGAACGCGTTTTTCCGCCGGGACGACTCCGTCATACGGCCCGCGTTGACCAAAAACAGAACAATACGAGGCCGCTAAAATAACGATTAACAAACAGAAGATTTTCACAATTGGTAGGTCTCTGGATGACGGATGCCGAACGTAAAACGCGTCCAAACGAATGATTGTTTCATTCCACCGGCCCTTATTACAAATGACTTATAGGAGCGTTTATCGCCAAAGCGACGATGTGGGCCTGGTTCACTACGCCGCAAGCGTTGCACAATTGAAAAACCGCCATCGTTAGACGATAATATGGCGGTTCCCCTAGGAACTCGTAACTCTAGTCATTTGTATAAACCATGCGAATATTAGTCACCGGCGGTGCGGGATTTATCGGCTCACATCTCTGCGAACGGCTGCTTAACGAAGGAAATGAGGTCATCTGTCTCGACAATTTCTTCACCGGCCGCAAGATAAACATAGCTCATCTTGTCGACAACAAGAGGTTTGAGCTTGTCCGACACGATGTGACGGAGCCGATCCTGCTTGAGGTCGACCAGATCTACAATCTTGCCTGTCCGGCGTCGCCCATCCACTACCAATACAATCCTGTCAAAACCGTCAAGACCAACGTCATGGGCATGATCAATATGCTCGGCATGGCAAAACGCGTAAGGGCTCGTATTTTACAGGCTTCGACGTCTGAAGTTTACGGCGATCCGCTCGAGCATCCGCAGACCGAGAGTTACAACGGCAATGTCAATTGTATCGGCCGGCGAAGCTGCTACGATGAGGGCAAACGAGTCGCCGAGACGCTTATGATGGACTATCATTGGCAGAGCGGTGTCGACACCAGGATCGTTCGGATCTTCAACACCTATGGCGACCGAATGCTCGAAAACGACGGACGGGTCGTGTCCAATTTTGTCGTTCAGGCCCTGCGGGGCCAGGACCTGACGATCTACGGCGATGGCACGCAGACGCGATCGTTCTGTTACGTGACCGACCTGGTCGACGGCATCATTCGCCTTATGAATGCCGAGGCCGAGGACATTCACATGCCGGTCAACATTGGCAATCCAGGCGAATTTACGATGAATGAACTTGCCCGGCTGGTTGGCGAGATCTCCGGCAAACCAATAAACTTGAAATATCTTCCGCTTCCGAAGGACGACCCGATGCAGCGAAAGCCGCATATTGAGCGAGCGCAAGAACTTCTGGGATGGGAACCAACCATTCCGCTTGAATCTGGCCTTGCGAAAACGATCGAGTATTTCAGGGCAACAATAGGATGAAAAAAATATGAAGATCCTCATCACGGGCGGAGCCGGGTTTATCGGCAGCCATCTCTCCGACAAGTTTTTGGCCGAAGGACACGAGGTTACGGTCATCGACGATCTTTCGACAGGCCGGTATTCAAATATCGCCCACCTTGAAGACCACGCAGGTTTTCGCCTGATCATCGACACCGTTCTCAATGCAGGGCTGATGGAAAGGCTGATCCGCGACACCGATCGCGTCTACCACATGGCCAGTGCTGTCGGGGTACGGCTCATTATGGAGCAGCCGGTAAAGACGATCGAGACTATCTTTCACGGCACCGACACGGTATTAAAGTTTTGTTCGCGTTACCGCAAACGGGTGCTTATTCCAAGTACATCAGAGGTTTACGGCAAGGGCGTCTCGGTTCCCTTTCGCGAGGAGGACGACCTGCTGACGGGAGCCACGGATAAGCACCGCTGGGCATACGCGTGTGCCAAAACGCTCGACGAATTTATGGCCCTTGCCCACTGGAAAGAAACTCAGCTACAGGTCGTCGTCACGCGGCTATTCAACACCGTCGGCCCGCGGCAGACCGGCCAGTACGGAATGGTCGTTCCGCGTTTTGTTCAATCCGCTATCAAGAACGAGACGATCGACGTGCACGGTGATGGCACGCAGTCACGATGTTTCGGCCATGTTTCGGATGTGGTCGCGGGCTTGACCAAACTGCTTGAGACGCCAGCGTGCTTCGGCCAGGTCGTCAATCTCGGCAACAGCGAGGAAGTGTCTATAAATGACCTTGCCACACGGGCGATCGAGCTTACCGGCAGCAGCAGCAATATAAGGTTCGTCCCCTACGATCAGGTCTACGGCGACGGGTTCGAAGACATGCAAAGACGCGTTCCGAGCCTCGAAAAGGCCAAACGCCTGATCGGCTACCAGCCAACCCGGACCCTCGATGACATCATCAATGATGTAGCGGCCGATATTGCCGGGGGCACGGCCAGAGCGACAACCCATGCGTAGATTTAACTATATTAAGTTCCGAACCAGTTTGTGGACCGCTCTCGTCGCGACCGCGGTGAGTGTCATCCTTGCATCATCCGCGTACGGCCAATCGACGGGCGGCCTAAAGGGAAAGGTCCGCACCCAGAGCGGCTCCGGGATCTCTGGAGCAACGATCGTCGCACGGCAAAATGGAGCCGACGTTAAATCAGCGACCGCTAACGGCAAGGGTGAATTCGTCCTCGACGGTCTGGAAACGGGTTCCTACAACCTCGTTTTTGACGCTAAAGGATACGCGAGCGGCGTCCTTTACAGCGTCATGGTTGAAAAAAACAAATTCAACAACCTGGGCGAACGCCTGATACTTTTGCCCGATCAGGGTTCGATGGTCATTGTAAAGGGCAGTATATTCTTCAAGGACGGCACAAGTGCCATCGGCGCCAAAGTAGATATAGAAAGTGTAAATTCCGACGGCTCCTTCAAAAAACTCGGAACCGGTACCACCAACATCAGCGGCGAATTTACCTACCGCCAAGTCGAAGGAACCGCAAAATTACGTGTTACCGCCCGCTACGAAAAATCTTCGAGCTCAAAGGAGATCGACGTTTCAGAACCCGCCATATACCGCCTCGCGATATCGCTTGACGTAAACCGCGACGGCAAGCCGTGAATTGACTGGAACAGCGAGCATCCCTGCTGGCTCTTTTAAGGCTTTAGACTCAAAAGTTCCTAAAAAAAACTTCCAAGGCCAAAAATCAAGCAATTGGTAGAGTAGTTTCCTTCGTTTGTAAGAGCACTTCCCCGGAATTGGAAGAGGATTTTACCCAAATTGGTAGAGGAGTTTTTTTCGTTTTGGAGCTTCTGCTACAGGGCCAAAGGGGCTGAACTTTTGTTAAGATCTCCGGATCATATGTGTGCTCAACGGGCGCTTTATGCCAAACTCGTCCCACACTTGCAACGCTCACTTATAATTGCGACAATATGAAAACAGGTTAAGAATGAGGAGCAAAACATATGGCACCCAACTTTATCGAATTTGACGGCAGGCAGCGGCGACGGAATGGCGGCTACTATATCACCCTCAACGGCAAAGGCGAGTTCCTGATAAATCGCCCGCTTTTTAACGGAATGGAGCAACCAGAAGCTGTGCTTCTGTACTTCGACCCCGACACCGACACGATCGGCATGCGTAAGGCGGATCTTCGCCAGCCAAACTCATTCGCGATCCGACTAAATAACCCAAGCGGCACGCGGATAATCCGCGCTCGCATCTTCACCACCAAATGGGACATCCGCCTCGACGGCACCTTTTCTTTCCCCGACCCCAAGATCGACAACGGCATGCTCCTCCTCCCTCTCCAAACCCGCTTCAACGTCTCCCGCCCGCGCCGAAAATAAACAAGCTCTGCCGGCCAACATGCCACCCGTTCGTCCCCTGCCAGGTCATCGCTCTCTCCACTGTGATCTGCCCGGTAACTTCTCATAGCGTTTCTCCAAAGCTATTCTTCCTCTGTCTCCCCGTCGCTGAAAGCGGACATGTCATCTGCTAATACAATCGGACATATAATGTGCTATCTACGTTCCGATTAAAAACCCTTGACTTCAAAGCGAATGGGTCTATAATCGACAAATTAAATCAGTTAACGCAGCTCACTGCAAGTATTGTTGAGTGCTTTGGAAAAGCCCCTTCCACCCGTGTTTCTGAGTGCCAACCAGCGACGGTTGCGCCCTACCGCCCAACCAACGGAAACTCGCCGCGTGATCCTTTTTTGGGATCGGGCGATCGATCAAAGACAACGAGGTCTGAGATCCATTCAATATTTTTTTGCTTACTGTGACCCTTTTTGCCGCGAAATCTCGTTTGATTAGTTAGATGGAGCACTTAACAAAGTCCATCGCGAAACCTGAAGGAACCAAATATATGTTTAAGACCCGATCAACCGTACGATTCATCGTTATTGGCTTTGCATTTCTCGCGATCTCAACGATCACGTTCGCGATGGTTACAGTTAGCGGAGCCAGTTCGGTTGAGTCGGTTAAGACGTATCTCGGTTTTGGCGTGGGAGCCAGTTCTAATATGGGTAAGAGTGGCGACTCGGCAATAGATGCCCTTGTAAGCCCACCGCCTACGCCGACAACGCCGTGCGATGCCTCGGCACTTGATCCGACGTTCGACGGCGACGGCAAGGTCACGACAGCGATAGGCACCACGGACGAAGAGGCTTACGCGGTCCTTATCCAGCCGGACGGCAAGGTCGTAGCGGCCGGTTACAGTCTCGGCCTGGGTTTTGCCGTGACTCGTTATAACGCCAACGGCACGCTTGACACCACATTTGACGGCGACGGAAAGGCGACAGCCGTGGTCGGCGGCAACACCCAGGGCCGGGCAGCCGCGCTCCAATCCGACGGCAAGATAGTCGTCGCCGGTTACGCCTCGTCCGGAACCGTTAATATGGCCCTCGCCCGTTTTAACAGCAACGGGCCGCTTGATACTACATTTAACGGCACAGGTTCGGTACTGACGCCAATCGGCACCAACGCCATTGCCCGCGCGGTCGCGATCCAGCCTGACGGCAAGATAGTCGCCGCGGGGCGCAGCCATAACGGAGCGAATCAGGACTTTGCCGTCGTCCGCTATAACACCAACGGAACACTCGATACCACATTTGACGGAGACGGCATCGCGACGACGCCGATCGGCACCGGCGATGAGGAAGCTTTCGCGGTCGGGCTCCAGACCGACGGCCGCATCGTCGTGGCGGGTGGCAGCCTCAACGGAGCGAATGAGGACTTTGCCGTCGTGCGCTATAACACCAACGGAACACTCGATACCACATTTGATGGCGATGGCAAGCTGACGACGGACGTTAATGGCTCCACGGACAGCGCCCATGCCCTCGCGATCCAGGCCGACGGCAAGATCGTCGCGGCAGGTCACACGATCAACAACTTGTTGTACGACTTTGCCCTGGTGCGCTACAACACGAACGGCTCGTTGGATACGACGTTTAATGGTACCGGCAAGGTTATAACCGCCATCGGCGGCAGCTCCGATCTTGCGGAAGCCGTCGCCATCGACCCGGACGGACGGATCGTCGCGGGCGGTTCCTCATGGAACGGTACGAATGACGACTTTGCCCTCGTCCGCTACAACACCAACGGCTCGTTGGACACGACATTTAACGGCGGCGGCATTGTGACCTCGTCCTTTATCGGCGACTTTGAGGCGGTTTACTCGCTCGCGATCCAACCCGACGGCCGCGTAGTCGCGTCCGGCTACGCCTTTAACGGCTCGGACTATGACTTTGGCCTGATGCGCTATGGCGCCGACTGCCCAACGCCGACGCCGACACCAACGCCTACTCCGACACCAACGCCTACTCCGACGCCAACGCCGACTCCAACGCCGACGCCATCTTGTGTCACCGATCCGGTCGTTCAAAATGGCAACGACAGCGGTGCGGGCAGCCTGCGCCAGGCGATCGCCGATGCTTGTGTCGGCAGTACGATCACATTCGACCCGGGCGCGACGACGGTTACGCTGACGACGGCCGAGCTGCTCATCTCAAAGAATTTGACGATCGACGGCGGGACGGGAGTGGTCGTTCAGCGAAGCTCGGTGGGCGGCACGCCAAATTTCAGAATATTCAATATTGCGAACGCCGTGACGGCCACGCTCGACAGTTTGACGATCACCAATGGGAACATCAGTGGAAACCACAGCAACGATGGCGGCGGCATTCTGAACAACGGGGGGTTGGCCATCACCAACTCCACCATCTCCGGAAATTCGGTGAGCGGCGCCTCCGTCGCCAACACCTACAACTCCGGCGGCGGCATTTACAATAACGGCACGTTGAATGTCACTAATAGCACGTTCTCGGGCAATTCGGCCAGTGGCGATGGCACCAACGCCGAAAACGGCGGTGGCGGCATTTACAACAACGTCGGCAATTTGACGATCATAAGCAGCACGCTCTCCGGTAATTCGGTCAGCGGCGGCAGCAGCACCGGCAACAAGGGCGGCGGTATTCGCAACAATGGTACGTTGATGATCTCCGATAGCACGTTTTCCCTTAATACGGCGAGCGGCGGCGGCGTCGCCCAGGGCGGCGGCATTGACATCAACCTCGGCACGGTGGTCATCACGAACAGCACTCTCTCTAGTAATTCGGTCAGCGGGGCTACCAGCAACTACGGCGGCGGCATTTTCGCCAGCGGGCCCCTACTGACGGTCACGAACAGCACTCTCTCAGGAAATTTGGCGAGCGGCGGCGGCGACCAGGGAGGCGGCATCTTCGACAACGGCCACACCGTGACGCTCACGAGCAGCACGCTCTCGGGTAATTCGGCGAATACTGGCGGCGGTATTTCCAATAACTACGGAACCGTAAACGCCGGGAGCACGATCATCGCTGGGAATACTGGTTCGTCCGGCCCTGATTTCAATGGCACGGCAACGTCGCAAGGCCATAACCTGATCGGCAATACATCCGGAATGTCCGGTACGGTTGCCAGCGATATCGTTAATCAATCCGCCCTGCTAGGTCCGCTTGCCAACAATGGCGGCCCGACGCTGACTCATGCCTTGCTTGCGAATAGCCCGGCGATCAACGCCGGCGACGAGTGTGTCCTGACGCTAAACGGCTGCGGAAGCAATCCCGCCCTCACGACCGACCAACGCGGCGCAGGTTTTCCGCGAAAGATCGGTTCGGCAGTCGATATCGGTGCGTTTGAGGCGACTCCGACGCTCACATCGCTTGATGCGCCGACTGTGCCGGCTGCGGGGTTTGTTGGTAATACGCTGTCCGTAAGTACTACACTGACGCAGACTTCCGCTCCTGCTGGGCCGATAAGCGGAGCGTCGGTAACATTTACGCTGACCAATCCGTCGTTAGTTCAGACGCTGCTGACCGGCACGACGAACGCTGCCGGGCTTGCATCGGTCACGTTCCCGGCTTTATCGGTCAAAGGGGCTTATACGGTAAGTGCGAGTTATGCGGGTGATGCGGGGCACAATCCGGCAACATCGGCCACCGTCGGCGTAAACGTCTATCAACGCACCAGTCTGTCTGTCGCCCCGGCGAGCGCTACGGCCGGAGCAACGGTGAGCGTAAACGCTACACTTACTAACTTTCCCAGCGGAACGCCTATTAGCGGCCAAACGGTCAATTTCGATTTCAGCGGAGTTGTTAGCTCTGGCTCGGCCGTTACCGACGCGAGCGGCGTGGCCACCTTGTCCAGGACCTTCCCAGTTGCCGGTAGCTTTCCGGCAACCGGCTTGTTTTTGAACGACGGAGCATTCTACGCCGACCACACCGGAGCTTTCCCGGTGATCGCCGAAACGTCTTCGGCCATCGTGACAGTAGCAGCCGCATCGAGTTCGCTCGCGGCCTTGACCGTGAATACGACGGATTTTGTCGCCAATTCGCTGACCGTCAGCACGACTCTGTCTCGACCAAGTGCTCCTGCCGGACCCGTAGTTGGAGCAACCGTCACATTCAAGCTGACCGCTCCATCCGCCGCGGTAACCAACCTTTCAAGCATTACCAGTGCGGCCGGACTCGCCTCGGTAAATTTCCCGGCTCTTACAGAACGCGGAGCGTACACGGTCAGCGCGAGTTTTATCGGAGATGCGACCTTTGTAGCTTCAAATTCAACTACCGCGACTGTCAATGTCTATCAAAAGACATTGCTAGCTATGTCAAACGTCAATGCGGTCGCCGGGGCTCCGGCCAACATCACGGGAACGCTGACCGCCCTTCCATCAGGCGTTCCGATCTCCGGCCAGACGGTCAATTTCGATTTCAGCGGAGTTGTTAGCGCTGGCTCGGCGGTTACCGACGCGACCGGCGTCGCGACCTTGTCCAGGACCTTCCCAAACCCGGGCTCGTTTCCAGCAACTGCATCATTCTCAAACCTCGCCGCCTTCTTTGCCGATTCTAACGGAAACCTCATCGCCGACACGGCGGGTGCGACGGTAAACGTAAGTCCTCCGCCATGTGTCACCGATCCGGTCGTGCAAAATGGCAACGACAGCGGTGCGGGCAGCCTGCGTCAGGCGATCGCCGATGCTTGTGATGGAAGCACGATAACGTTTGCCCCGGCCGTGACGACGGTAACGCTGACGACGGCGGAACTCTTGATCTCAAATAACTTGACCGTCGACGGCGGGACGGGCGTGGTTGTTCAGCGAAGTTCCGTGGGTGGTACGCCTAATTTCCGGATCTTTAAGATCAATGCAAGCGCAACCGCGACGATCAGCGGCCTGACGATCTCTAACGGGAAGGTCGTCAGTCCGGACGGCTCGGGCGCCGGTATTCTTGTCACGGCCGGCGGGGTACTAACGGTAAATAACTCGATGATCAGCGGTAACAATGCACTAGACGGTGGTGGTATCTCGACTAGCGGCGGCACACTCACGGTGACGAACTCATCTGTCAGCAGTAACATTGGAAAGAATGCTGCCGGCGGTATTGGCAACTATGGCGGAACGGTGATGATAACGGCAACGACCGTCGCAAATAACTCATGCAATGCCATTGTCCTTTGCTCCGGCGGCGGTATTTACAATACCGGCGTGATGACCGTAACGAACTCGACCATCAGTGGCAATAGGGTACTTGCGTCCTCTGGCGACGGTGGCGGGTTCTTAAACAGCGGCACTCTGACATTGACGAGCTCCACGATCGCCGGCAACGTTTCCAACGGCGGCGGTATCTATAGCTCGAGCGGCACAGTAACGGTTCGCAGCTCGATCATTGCTGCAAATGTAGGTAATTGGGATATCCAGGCAGCTGTTACTTCGAACGGTTACAACCTCATCGGGAGATGTCATACGGACAACTGTGCGGGAATTGGCTTCACCGGGACCGCCGATCAATTTGGGAACCAAGCGTCACCGCTAAACCCGCAACTCGCTCCACTGGCCAACAACGGCGGACCGACGATGACCCATGCTCTGCTCGCGAATTCGCCCGCCATTGATAAGGGGATCAATTCATTAGCGCTAACGACCGATCAGCGCGGGATAGGATTCTCACGACTAGTCGATGTTGCCGGGCTCGCTCCGGCCGCAGGGGGCGACAACACGGATATCGGCGCGTTTGAGCTCGACAGCCCAGGAACACTTACATTCTCGCAGATCTCTTATACGGTTAGCGAAGGTGCCGGAAGCGTTACGCTTACGGTGAACCGAACCGGCGGTTCATCTGGCGCGGTTGGAGCGGCATGGTTCACTTACGCTGGAACTGCATACGGAGGCGGAAGTTGTTCATCTGGAATTGATTACATCAGTGCTGCCGGAACCGTGTCGTTCGCTGACGGCGAGACGAGTAAATCGTTCGCGATCACGATCTGTGATAATTCGGACGTCCAGTCGGCCCGATCTCTTTCGGTTATCCTCGGTTCCCCGACGGGTGGGGCAACCGTGCCCACAAATCATCAAGCGGGTGTGGCCATTCTTGATAACGATACCACTCCTACTGTTCAGGCAAGCGGGGTAAATATTACCGCTATCACCTCGACATCGATGACCGTCAATTGGACGAATGGCAACGGTGCCAACCGGGCTGTTTTCGGCCGGGTCGGCAATACTGGAAGCGCTGCGCCTGTTAACTTCACCATCTATACGCCGGACACCGTGTTTGGCAGCGGCTCCCAGATCGGTGCGACCGGATGGTTTGCCGTCTACCGCGGCACTGGTTCATCGGTCAATGTGACAGGGCTCACACCGGGTGTCTCATATATTTTCTCGGTCCACGAATTTAACGGGACACCTGGATCAGGAACAGAAAGGTATCTCAACCCCGGTGCCACCGCCACCTCGACAACGACCTGTGTGACGGATCCGGTCGTTACCAACACCAACGACAGTGGTGCCGGTAGCCTGCGTCAGGCTGTGATCGATGCTTGTGATGGAAGCACGATTACTTTCGATATGACAACGGTTACCAGTCCGATCACCTTGGCGAGTCAAATAGTGATTGCCAAGAATCTTACGATTCAGGGGCCTGGTGCGAACTTGTTGACAGTAAGCGGGGGCAGTTCGAGCCGTATTTTCAATATCAGCAGTGGATTCAGCGTCACGCTGAGTGGGCTGACAATAGCAAATGGTCGAGTGACCGACGCCAGCCCTAGCCTCGGCCTCGGCGGCGGCATTTACAACAACGGCACACTGAGCGTTGTGAGCTGCACACTATCCGGTAACACCGCTAGCGGCAACTTTTTCGGCTCCGGCGGCAGTATTTACAATAATTTGGGCACATTAAATGTTGTCAGCAGTACGCTCTCAGGCAACTCTTCCAACGGCACTGCTTCGGGCGGCGGAGGCTCGGGCTCAGGCGGCGGAATTTACAACAACGGCGGAACAGCCAACGTGACAAACAGCACTCTATCAGGCAACTCGGCAAATGGCAGCGGTGGCGGCGGAAGCGGTGGCGGCATCGTCAACTTCAACGGCGGCACGTTGAATGTCGTGAGCAGTACGATCACCAGCAACACCGCAACTGTCGGCCCTACCGGCTTCGCGAGTAGCGGCGGCGGCATTTTCCACGGCGGCACTGGATCGGCGAATATCAAAAACACCATTATCGCTGGCAACACCATTTCGGGCGGATCCGCAACGGGCCCCGATGTTCAAGGTAGTTTCGTCTCCCAGGGCTACAACTTGATAAGCAACAATGCTAATAGCATCGGGTTTACCGCTACTGGCGATCAGGTCAATGTCAATGCGCTGCTCGGCCCTTTGGCTAACAACGGCGGCCCAACCCAGACACATGCTCTGTGCACCGGCGTCGGCGTTCCTGTCGCAGGCTGCACTGGTGTCAGCCCGGCGATCGATAAAGGCATCAACTCACTGGCTCTTGCGACCGACGAGCGCGGTGCCGGATTTGTCCGCACGGTTGATGATCCGTCGATAGCCCAGGCGGCTGGCGGCGACAACACAGATATCGGTGCCTTCGAGGTTCAATCGGCGGGTCCGGCAATCACACTTGATCCAGTCGATCAAACGGTGAATGCCGGCCAAACAGCTGGCTTTACCGCATCCGCGAGCGGCGTTCCGACGCCGACCGTCCAATGGCAATTCAGCAGTGATGGCGGAGCGACCTACCAGAATGTGGCGGGAGCGACGAACCCAACCTTGAACTTCCCCAACGCGTTGGCGGGCCAAAACGGCTTCAAGTTCCGTGCCGTGTTTACCAACTCGACCAGCTCAGCGACGACTACAGCGGCGACGCTGACCGTAAACTTTGCTCCGACGGTTACGACCAATCCAGCGAGTGTGTCGGTAGCTGAGGGATCGACAGCAATGTTTACCGCTGCAGCGAATGGCAACCCGACTCCGACCGTTCAATGGCAGATCAGCACGAACGGCGGCGGGACATTCGCAAACATAGCGGGTGCGACCTCAACAACCCTGAGCTTTACGGCCCAGGTGACGGACAACGGCAATCAATATCGTGCCGTGTTTACAAACTCGGTCGCAAGTGCGACGACAACCGCAGCCACTCTGACCGTAACGGCCGGCCCGGTGATCACACTTAATCCGGTTGACCAAACGGTAAACGCCGGGCAAACAGCCGTCTTCACGGCATCCGCGAGCGGCGTGCCGACGCCGACCGTTCAGTGGCAGTTCAGCAGCGACGGCGGTGCGACCTACCAGAATGTGGCGGGAGCGACGAATGCGACGCTGAACTTCCCGAACGCCCTGGCCGGCCAGAACGGCTTCAAGCTCCGTGCCGTTTTCACGAATGGCTCCGGGTCAGCGACAACGACGGCTGCCACCCTGACAGTAAACTTTGGTCCGACGGTTACGACCAATCCCACGAGTGTGTCGGTAGCTGAGGGATCGACGGCAATGTTTACCGCCGCTGCGAATGGCAACCCGACGCCGACCGTTCAGTGGCAGATCAGTACAAACGGTGGCGGGACATTCGCAAACATAGCGGGTGCGACCTCAACAACCCTGAGCTTTACGGCCCAGGTGACGGACAACGGCAATCAATATCGTGCCGTGTTTACAAACTCGGTCGCAAGTGCGACGACCACCGCAGCCACTCTGACCGTAACGGCCGGCCCGGTGATCACACTTAACCCGACCGACCAAACCGTGAATGCCGGTCAAACCGCGACTTTCACGGCCGCGGCAAGCGGTTTGCCGACTCCGACAGTACAATGGCAGTTCAGCAGCGACGGTGGAACGACCTACCAGAATGTGGCGGGAGCGACAAATACGACCTTGAACTTCCCGAATGCCCTGGCCGGCCAGAACGGCTTCAAGTTCCGTGCCGTGTTTACCAACTCGACCAGCTCAGCGACGACTACAGCGGCGACGCTGACCGTAAACTTTGGTCCGACGGTGACCACCAATCCGACGAGCCAATCAGTTGCGGCGGGATCGACCGCAACGTTTACCGCCGCTGCGAGTGGCAACCCGACTCCAACCGTACAATGGCAGCAAAGCACGGATGGCGGTGCAACCTTTGCCAATATCGCCGGTGCGACAGCGACGACGCTGAGCTTCACGGCTTTGGCGGCACAAAATGGCTATCAGTTCCGAGCAGTGTTCACCAACTCTGTTGCAAGTGCGACGACAACCGCAGCCACTCTGACAGTAACTGCGGCCCCTCAGATCACGTTGAATCCGACCGACCAAACCGTGAATGCCGGCCAAACAGCTGTCTTTACGGCATCCGCGAGCGGCCTGCCGACCCCGACCGTCCAATGGCAATTCAGCAGTGATGGCGGAACAACCTACCAGAATGTGGCGGGAGCGACGAACGCAACCTTGAACTTCCCCAACGCGTTGGCCGGCCAGAACGGCTTCAAGTTCCGTGCCGTGTTCACGAATGGCTCCGGGTCAGAGACGACAACGGCTGCGACCTTAACGGTAGTAGTCCCGCCGGTGATCACGAAGAGCTTTAACCCGACAAGCATTGGAGTGGGCGGGACAAGCACCCTCACGTTCGGCATAACGAATCCGAATGCGGTTACAGCATTGACCGGTGTTGCATTTACCGACACGTTCCCGGCAGGCATAAAGGTGGCGACGCCAAATGGGCTGACCGGTTCATGCGGAGGCGGCACAATTACGGCGACTGCCGGTTCGGGTATAGTGAGCCTATCGGGGGCAACACTTGCCGGTACTGCAAATTGCACTTTTTCAGTGAATGTCGTCGGAGTTACCGTAAGTGCCAACAACAACTCCGTCACCGTTTCTTCAACCAGTGGAGGAACGGGTAACACCGCGACTGCGAGTATCGCCGTGTTGACCCCGCCGACAATCGCCAAGGTCTTTAGCCCGAATGTTGTCGCGTTGAATGGAGCAACAGGGCTGACCTTTACCATCACGAATCCCAATACTGCAAACGCTTTGACTGGTGTCGCATTCACCGACATATTGCCCAGCGGACTAGCGGTCGGGGATTCTTCCACTTCGGTTTGCGGCGGGACGTTGACGGGGACGCTGGCGACCAGGACTATCACTCTGAGCGGAGCGACGATAGCTGCGAACAGCCAGTGTGTTTTCACGACACCGGTCTACGGTGCTGTTTTCGGTCAGTTCACAAATACGACCGGAGCGGTTACTTCGACTAACGGAGGGACGGGAAATACGGCTTCGGCCGGGATCACGGTGACAGGCGGACCGGCGACGCACTTTGCGATAGTTGCTCCACCGACGGCGACAGCGGGAACCTCATTCCAATTTACGATCACGGCACTCGATGCCCAAAATAACGTTTCCACCCTCTATGGCGGCACGGTGCATTTCACGAGTACGGACAATTCGCCGGCGTCATCGCCAGCAAACACTACTCTCATCAACGGGATGGGCACGTTCGGCTCGACGATGTTCAAGGCGGGTGTGCAGACGATCGACGCCTACGACCTCGCGAACATCTCGATCCTCGGCAAGTCGAACGACATCCTTGTCGGTCCGGGAGTGGCTTATAGCTTTAAGATCACTGCGCCGGCGAATGTGATGCCGGGTGTTCCGTTCAACTTTACGGTTACCGGTGTTGATGCATTTGGCAACCCCGGTGCTTTAGGCAGCGGAACGGTGGTGTTTACAAGCACCGATGGGCAGGCGACATTGCCTGCCAACAGTTTGCTGACCAATGGCTCGGGTACGTTCAGTGCGACTCTGAGAACCGGCGGCGGCCAGGCGATCATTGCCAAGGAC